>JAGQSS010000353.1 GCA_020439405.1 Ilumatobacter sp.
AGGTCGGTCCCGGGTGCGTCGACGCGCAGCGACACGGTGACCGCCGGGTCCTGGCGCGGCCGGTACGTGTCGTCCATCTTCGTCTCGGTGTTCGACAGCGGCGTCTCGCAGTGCCAGCAGTACCAGAGCACACGGAAGCCCTCGTACATCAACCCCTTGTCCCAGAGCGTCTTGAGCGCCCACATGACCGACTCCATGTAGTCGGTGTCGAGGGTCTTGTAGTCGTGGTCGAAGTCGACCCAGCGTGCCTGGCGGGTGACGTAGTCGCGCCACTCGTCGGTGAACTGGAGCACCGACGTCCGACAGGCGTCGTTGAACGCACCGACGCCGTACTTCAGGATCTCGGGGTGCCCGGAGATGCCGAGTTCCTTTTCGACCTGGACCTCGGCGGGCAGACCGTGACAATCCCACCCGAAGCGGCGTTCGACCTTGCGCCCGCGCATCGTCTGGTAGCGCGGCACGGCGTCCTTGACGTAGCCGGTCAGGAGGTGGCCGTAGTGCGGCAGCCCGTTCGCGAACGGCGGGCCGTCGTAGAACACGTACTCGTTGTCGCCGTCGGTGCCGGCGTCGCGCGCGTCGATCGACGCCTGGAACGTCTGCTCGCGCTCCCAGCGATCGAGGACGTCGCGTTCGATCGTCGGCAGCGTCGGCTGCGACGGAACGGTCGGGTAACGGCGGTTGGTGTTCACGAGGGCTCCTGGCGGACGTGCGTGTTGTCGTGTCACCAGGGACGGGACGTGCCCGCGGTACCACCCTGCTTGCCGCCCTCCGCAGAGAGCGACCACTCGCCTTCGCCAGCGTTGACGGGCTGGACCCGTCCGGTTCTAGTGAGCGGTGCACCAGGGTGCACCGCCGTTCTTCCGGAGGCTCGGAGGTGATGGCCTCGTCGATGCCGTTGACGACCCAGGCTAACGCCTCGGCCGGTCAGTTCGACGAGGGTGTTTCGTCGCCGGGTTGGCCGCGCACCGGCAGGTCGGGTGCGTCGACACGGTCCATCGCCTGCGTCAGGTCGAGCTCGCCCGTGTCGATGTGTCCGTTCGACGACGTGTCGACGTCGTCGGACATCGATGTCTCGGACAGCGGTGTGTCGCCGAGCGCGTCGGCGAGTTCGTCCGGTCCGGCGAACGGCAGACGGGCCTCGGGCGGCAGGAACAGCTCGCCGGTCTCGTCGCCGGGCTCGTCGTCGGAGGCCGACACGATCGGGGGTGCCACCTGACCGAGGCCGGACGGCACCCGATCGCAGAGCGCCTCGATCTGGCGGGCGGCGCCGCGCAGTCGCTCGCGCTGGTCGATCAGGAACGTCTCGAGTTGGTCGACGTCGCCGAGCAGGAACTCGCGGCGTGCCTTGAGCGACTCGACCTCGTTGGCGGCGGCGACCCGTTCAGCCTCGCTCACCTTGCGCGCCTCGGCACGCGCCTCTTCGATCAGCTGCGACGACATCTCGCGGGTCGAGTCGAGCGTCGTGTCGGCCTCGGTGCGGGCGGCGGTGCGGATCCGCTCGGCCTCGCTCTCGGCGTCGGCGATCGTGGAGTCGGCGGTGCGCTGCGCGAGCAGGAGGGTGCGCGAGATCGTCTCGGCCTCGTCGGCGCCCAGTTGGACCGCGGGACGCGCCGGTTCGGGCTCGGGCGCCGCCGCGACCGGGGCCGGTGCCGCCTCGGCGGCAGGTGCGGCCTGCTGCTCCTGGAGACGGGCGACGGCGGCGCGAGCCCGTGCCTCCATCGCGGTCGCCTGCTGCTGCGCCTGTTCGAGCGCAGCCGCCGCGTCGTTGAGGAGGGCGTCGACCTCGGCGGGGTCGTAGCCCTTGCGGACGGTGCGGAACGTCGCACCACTGATCTGGCTGGGTGTCAACTCCATGGCGATCAGTCGTCGTACTCGTCGTAGCGGGCGCCGCGGGATGCGGCCGGCTTGAGGAGGTAGACGCCGTTGGCGACCTTCTCCATCGATCCGTCGAGGCCGTAGCAGAGGCCACTGGCGAAGTCGATCAGTCGCCGGGCGACTTCACGGTCGGAGCCTTCGAGGTTCATGATGACCGGCTGGCCGTCCTTGAACTTGTCGGCGACCTCCTGTGCCTGGTCGAACCGACGGGGGCGAACGGTCGTGGGTTCCACATTGCCTCCGGAGGCTCGCTGCGGTCGGGGCTGGACGCCGGAATCGTCGCGTTCGGGAGCACGCCTGGCCTGCGACGGATCGAAATCTCGGGAGGGGAAGGTCGGTCGGCTCGGCAGGGTGCGGACCACGCCCTCGGAGCCGGTGTCTTCGCGCGGCGCCCGTTGGCGAGGGTCGGGCTCGGGCGCGCGGCGACGGCTGGGGGCCGGCTCGTAGTCGTCCTCGACGTCGTAGTCGTCGTACGCATCATCGGGTCCGAGTCCCAGATAGTCCATCGAACGCTTCCAGAAAGACATGCTTCCTCCTCGGCCGGAGAGCCTATCGCTCCTGGTCACTCCGGGTGCGGACACGCCGGCCGAACAAGGCGGTCCCGACACGGACCTGGGTACTGCCCTCGGCGACCGCGACCTCCAGGTCGCCGGTCATCCCCATCGAGCAGACCGACAGGCCGAGCCGGTCGACCGCCGCACGCACCGACCGGAACCCAGGCGCGGCAGCAGAGGGGCCACCGTCGGTCGGTCCGACCGTCATCAGGCCGATCAGGTCGAGATCGAGGGTCCGGACGTGCTCGACGAGCCGATCGAGTTCGGCGAGCGGGACGCCGCCCTTGCCCGGTTCGCCGGTCGCATCGACCTGGATCAACACCCGGGCACCCGGCGCCCGCTTCGCGATCTCGTTCGCCAGTTTGGGCCGGTCGACGGTCTCGTACACGTCGACGATGTCGGCGAGTTGGCGGACCTTGTTGGTCTGCAGCTGGCCGATGAAGTGCACCTCCGCGGCCTGAGCCGCTTCGCGCTTCGCGACCAGCTCCTGCGCGTAGTTCTCGCCGATCGACCGGCACCCGGCCGCGAGCGCGGCCTCGATCGCCTCGGGACCGAACGTCTTGGTGACGGCCACGATCTCGACGTCGCTCCCTCCGGCGGCCGCGATGCGGGCGTGCAGCTCGTCGAGCGCAGCCCGCACCGAGTCGGCGGAGAACGTGCTCACCGTGGTGTTCGGCGATTCGTGGCGTCGACTACTTCAGGAACGACGGGACGTCGAAATCGTCATCGTCGTCGTCCGGTTCGTCGGTCTCGGCCGGTTCGGCGAAGAGCTCGGTGATCCGCGTCGAACCGCCGCCGTTGCCGAGCTGCAGTCCGCCGCTCGACGCCGGTGCGTCGAGGCGGTCGAAACCGGCGGCGATGACGGTGACCTTGACCTCGTCGCCCATCTCGTCGTCGATGACGGCGCCGAAGATGATGTTCGCGTCCTGGTGCGCAACGCCGTGGATGATCTC
>JAGQSS010000354.1 GCA_020439405.1 Ilumatobacter sp.
GAGGACTACCACCAGGGCTACCTCCACAAGCACCCGCGCGGGTACTGCAACCACGGCTTCTGCCAGGTCGGCTACGACCTCGAGGCACACGGTCAGGGCGTCGCCCGCGCGACGCTCCCCGACGCCTGACGCGCCGCAACGCAACGCTGGCGTCACGAACGCCGTCCAGGGCCCTGTTCACGTCTCGGTAAACTCGTGTCCATGTGACCGCCGAACCGGTCGCGCCACCCCCAGCACCACGACACAGGAGACGCTCCCGATGCCCGGAATGATGGACAAGCTCAAGGACACCTTCGGCAAGGCCAAGGACAAGTTCGACGACGCGATGGACAGCGAGCAGGTCGAGAAGGCGAAGGTGAAAGCGAGCGGTCTCGCGAGCAAGGCGAGCGCCACCGCCAAGGAGACCTACGGCAAGGTGTCCGACAAGGCCAAGGACGTCATGGACCGTGACGGTGACGACGCCGAGACGATCGACGGTCCCGCCGCTGCGGGCGACGCCACGCCCGGCGACCTGACCGAGACGGCCGAAGCGACCACCGAGGACGCCACCGCCGAGGCGACCGACACGCCCGACGACGACGAGACGGCCTGACCGACCGCCCGCCGATCGCACACCGATCCGACGACGAGCCGCCCGGCGACGGGCGGCTCGTCCGCGTCCGGGGTCAGGCCAGGCCGACGCGGAGCTGGGCGGCGTAGCGACCGTCGCGCTCGACGAGGTCGTCGTGCGAACCGAGTTCGACGATGCGGCCGTGCTCGAGGAACGCGATCCGGTCGGCCGACCGCACGGTCGACAGACGGTGGGCGATGACGATCGCCGTGCGGCCGTGCAGCGCGGCGTCGATCGACGCCTGGACCTGGGCCTCGTTGTCGTTGTCGAGGTGACTCGTCGCCTCGTCGAGGATCATGATCGCCGGGTCCTTCAGGAGCAGCCGGGCGATCGCCACACGCTGCTTCTCACCGCCGCTCAACCGGTAGCCGCGTTCGCCGACGATCGTGTCGTACCCGTCGGGCAGGGCGGCGATCGTCTCGTGGATCCGCGCCGCTCGACACGCCTCGATCAGGTCGACCTCGGTGGCGTCGGGGCGGGCGTAGCGCAGGTTGTCCGCGATCGACTCGTGGAACAGGTGCGGGTCCTGGGCGACCACGCCGATCGACGAGCGGAGTGACGCGAGGGTGAGGTCGCGCACGTCGTGGCCGTCGATCAGCACCGCGCCGTCGGTGACGTCGTACAGGCGGGGGATCAGCGACACGAGCGTGCTCTTGCCGGCACCCGATGCGCCGACCAGGGCCAGCGTCTCGCCGGGTGCGACACGGAGCGAGAGCCCCGACAACACGTCGACATCGGGGTCGGCGCCCGGGATCGCCTGCGTCTCCATCGACGCGATCGACGACTCGGCCGCGGCCGGGTAGCGGAACCGCACGTCACGCAACTCGACCTCGCCCCGCGGCGCGACGAGGTCGACGGCCGACGGCTTGTCGTGGATCGGCTCCGACGCGTCGAGCACCTCGAACACGCGCTCGAACGAGACCATCGACGTCATCAGGTCGACGCGGGCGTTCGTCAGTCCGGTCAGCGGCTGGTACACCCGGGTCACGAGCGTCGCGAGTGCGACGAGGGTGCCCGGAGTGATGTCGCCGCTGACGACCATCTGGCCGCCGATGCCGTAGATCGCCGCCGTACCGACCGCGGCGACGAGGCCGAGCGCCACGAAGAAGACGCGGCCGAGCATCGCCGACTTCACGCCGGCGTCGCGGACGGCGTGGGCGCGACGGTCGAACTGTCCTTGTTCGCGGTCGAGGGTGCCGAACAGCTTGACGAGCATCGCGCCCGACACGTTGAACCGCTCGGTCATCTGGGTGTTCATCGCCGCGTTGTTCTGCATCTGTTCGCGTGAGATGTCCTGCAATCGGCGACCGACCCGACGCGCCGGCACGATGAAGAGCGGCAGCACGATCAGGGCGAGGATCGTGAGCCGCCATTCGAGGGCGAGCATGGCGCCGAGGGTCGTGATCAACACGACCACGTTGCTCACCACGCTCCCGAGCGTCGACGTCACGGCACTCTGGGCGCCGACGACGTCGTTGTTCAGGCGGCTGGTGATGGTGCCGGTGGGTGTCCGGGTGAAGAACGCGAGCGGCAGGCGCTGGACCTTGGCGAACAGCGCGCTCCGGAGGTCGGCGATCAGGCCTTCGCCGACGCGGGCGCTGCACCACCGCTGGAAGATCTGGAGCCCGGCGTCGGCCAGCGCCGCGGCGACGGCGATCGCGGTGAGCCACCAGATCTGGCTGCGGTCGTCGGACGGGATCGCGTCGTCGAGGATCGCGCGGACCACGAAGGGCGGTACGAGGGCGAGCAGTGCAGCGATCAGGATCGCCGCGAGGAACAAGAAGATGGTCCCGCGGTACGGCTGCGCGAACCCCCACACCCGTCGCGTCGTCTCGCGACCGACGGCGGCGCCCTTCACCGCCTCGGTGTCTCTCGGCATCATGTGGTGAGGGCCCATCCGCACGCTGTGCAGGCTACGAGCAGGAACGGCATGCGGCGCCTGAACCTGCGCCGAGAGCGATCGGGCGCCGCTCCACCGCTCGACCCGGCCCGGCCCGTACGCTGCTGCGCCATGACCGGGCGTACGACCGCGGCGCTGGCCGCCCTCACCCTCGCCGCCATGACGATGGCGGCCTGCAGCTCCGACCCCGACGCCGACGAAGCGGCACCGTCGACCACCGACGAGGTCGTCACCACCGACGCACCGGACACGTCGGCCGAGGTCACCGACGAGACGTCACCCACCGAAGCGACCACCGATGTCGAGCCGGTCACCGAGTACGTGCCCGAGCCGATCGCGTGGGAGGAGTTCGACGACGAGACCGACGTCGCCACGCTGGTCGTCCCGGTCGACTACGAGAACCCGGGCGGTGAACAGTTCGAGCTGTTCGTCACCCGTCACCGCGCCCTCGACCCCGACGCCCGGATCGGGTCGCTGCTGATCAACCCGGGCGGCCCCGGCTTCGGCGGCTCCGACTACGCACTGTTCGCCACCCAGATCTTCGACCGCGACCTGCTCGAGCACTTCGACATCGTCGGCTGGGACCCGCGCGGCACCGGTCTGTCGGAGCCGGCGATCGACTGCATCGACGACTACGACCCCTACTTCACGGCGCTCGACCTGACGCCCGACACCGACGAGGAACGCGAGCAGGTCGTCGGGGTCGCCGCGAACTTCGTCGAGGCCTGCGAGACGAACAACGCCGACTACTACCAGTACGTCGGCACGAACAACTCGGCCCGCGACATGGACGCGCTCCGGCAGGCGCTCGGCGAGGACACGATCTCGTACTTCGGGTTCAGCT
>JAGQSS010000355.1 GCA_020439405.1 Ilumatobacter sp.
TGGAGGGCGTGGCCGCTCTCGGAAGCGGCGGTGCCGGATGCGTTGACCGCGCCGTCGACCACCCGCTGGTCGATGTTGCGGTAGACCCACCCGCCGGTGCGCTTGGTGGCGGCACCGACGGCGTTGACGATGCCGTCGAGGACGTTCTGGTTGAACCAGTAGGCCGCCTTCGCGATCGGGTGGGCGATCGACCGGACGATGACCTTCTCGTAGAGGTCGTCCAGGTAGTACTTGTTGACCAGGAACCGGTGCAGTGCGCCGACCGGTTTGCTGCGGGTGGTGAGGCCGACGAACGGTGAGAACACGTTCTTCTTCTTGCCGAACACCGCCAACGAGAGGCCGAGGCTCAGCAGGAAGCCGAGCGCGACGAGCACGAGTCCGGGCCAGATGATCGCCGGCCACGTGGGCGTCGGCGGGGCCGGCACGGCGAACGCGCCGGGCGCCTCGTAGTGGTGTTCGCCCTCGCCGGATTCGGCGGCGACGAAGGTGCCGCCCGCACCGAGGGCCAGTTCGTCGACCGAGCCGAGCGCTTCCTCGTGCTCCTCGTCGCCACCCTCTTCGGCGTGCTCCTCGCCGTGATCGATCGGCAGGCCGATCGACGACTCGGTCTGGTGCTCGAACCAGTGGATCCCGAAGATCGGGGCGTTCAGGTAGCCCGAACCGATCGCGAGGATCGCCAGCAGGGCGATCGGGGCCGTGATCTTCCACGGCGAGTCGAACGGCGCGAACGGCAGCGGACGGCCGTGCGGCACGTGATGGTCGTCATGACCGTGGTCGTCGTGATGGTCGTCGTGACCGTGATCGTGTTCTTCCTGGTACGCGGCCAGGGCGCTCTCGGGGGCGTCGACGGTCTCGTCGGGGAGGTGCAGGTCGGCGTGCTCGGCCTCGTCGGGGTGGGCCGAGTGCTCGTGGACCTCGCCGTGGGTGTCGTGCTCGACGCCCATGTAGTGGGCGGCGCCACCGCGGGGCGTGCCGAACCACGTGAGGTAGGTCGCACGCGTCATGTACGCCGCCGTCATGGCGGCACCGACGACCGACACGACCCAGAGCGTGGTGTAGTCGTAGTGCTTGGCCGAGTCGATGATCTCGTCCTTCGAGAAGAAGCCCGAGAACAGCGGCACGCCGCAGAGGGCGAAGGTGGCGATCATCCACGACCAGAACGACACCGGCATCTTGCGCCAGAGGCCGCCCATGTCCTTCTTCATGTCGAAGCTGTGGTGGCTCGCAGTGTGGCTGATCGAGCCGGCGACGAGGAACAGGCAGCACTTGAAGAAGGCGTGCGTGAAGATGTGGAACACCGCACCGGTCCAGGCGCCGACGCCGAGGCCGAGCATCATGTAGCCGAGCTGCGACACGGTCGAGTACGCGAGGACCTTCTTGATGTCGTCCTGGACGAAGGCCAGGAAGGCCGCGATGACCAGGGTGATCGCACCGATCACGGCGATGAAGTTGAAGCTCTGCCCGGCGACGTTGATGTCGAGTCCGACATGGAAGACCGGGTAGAGACGGGCGACGAGGAAGACACCGGCGACGACCATCGTCGAGCTGTGGAGCAGCGACGAGACCGGCGTCGGGCCGGCCATGGCGTCGGGGAGCCAGGTGTGGAGCGGGAACTGACCCGACTTGCCGATGCAGGCGATGAAGAGCGCGACCGCCGTCCACATCAGCATGTTCTTGCTGTCGAACTCACCGGCGGCGGCGAGGCCGTTGATCTCACCGATGTCGAGCGTGCCGAAGATGCCGAGCAGCATCGCCGTGCCGACGAGCAGGCCGACGTCGCCGACGCGAACGGTGAAGAACGCCTTGAGCGCCGCCTTGCTGTTGGCGCTCTCCTCCCACCAGTGGCCGATCAGCATGAACGAGCAGAGACCCATGATCTCCCAGCCCAGGATGAGCTGGACCATGTTCGGTGCCAGGACCATGGCGAGCATGCCGGCCGAGAACAGGGTGAGGGCGGCGAAGAAGTGGGTGTACCGGCGGTCGCCGGCGACGTACTCGGTCGAATAGATCTGGACGAGCGTCGAGATGAACGCGACGAGGACGAGCAGCATCACCGACAGGCCGTCGATGTACTGGCCGATCGTGAACTCGAACGGGTTCGACTCCCACCACAGCCATTCGCGCACGACCGGTCCGACGTGCTCGCCGTGCGAGGCGTTGACCCGGTCGATCCACTGGTAGGTGGCGCCGGCGGCGATCACCAGGGCGCCGAGCATCGAGGCGATGCCGATCTCGCTGCCACCTCGCGGCATCTTCTTGCCGAAGAAGATGATGAGGAAGAAGGCGACGGCGGGGATGACCGGGATGAGCCACGCGTTCTCGAGGAACCAGCCGGCGGCCTCGGTCGCGTGCTCTGCGGTTTCTTCAGCGGCGAGCAGCATCAGCCCTTCATCTCCGAGAGTTCATCGAGCGCGATCGAACGACGGTTGCGATAGATCATCAGCACCATGGCCAGGCCGACGCCGACCTCGGCGGCGGCGATGGCGATCACGAACAGGGCGAACACGTGCCCGTCGATCGAGTTGTTCATCAGCGCGAAGGCGACCAGGTTGAGGTTCACCGAGTTCAGGATCAGTTCGATCGACATCAGCACCATGACCGCGTTCTTGCGGGCGATGACGCCGTAGATGCCGAACGAGAACAGTGCCGCGCTGAGGAGCAGGAAGTTGAACGCGTACATCGATCAGTCCTTCCTGGCCAGCACGATGGCGCCGATGGCAGCGGCGAGCAGGACGAACGAGACGGCGATCAGGGGCACGAGGTAGGCGCCGAGATAGGCGTCGGAGATGGCCGTCGTGGCCGAGGCGATCTGTTCCTCGGTCGGGTCGACGAGGGTGGCGTCCTCGGTGAAGTCGAGCGTGACGTAGGCGAGCACCCCGAACATGAGGAGGGCGACCGGGATACCGAGCGCCCAGCCCTTGTTGTTGACGTCGGTCTCTTCGCCGATCGTCGCCCGGGTGAGCATGATGCCGAACAGGAACAGGACCATCACGGCGCCGATGTAGACGAGCACCTGCGAGATGGCGACGAACTCGGCGGCGGCGAGGATGTACTGGGCGGCGATCCCGCCGAGGACGACCACCAGCCAGAGGGCGGCGTGCACGACGTTGCGGGTCGTGACGACGCGGAAGGCGCCCCACAACATGATCGCGGCGATGATCCAGAAGCCGACGTTCTGGGCGACGTTGACGTCGCTGGCGAGCAGTGCGGTCACTTCTTGGCCGCTCCCGCTTCGAGTTCGGGCGCCTCGGGCACCGTCTCCATCCACTCGCCGAGCTTCTCCTTGTCGTGGAGCAGGTCGGCGATGCGGGGCTCCGAGTACTCGTACTCGGG
>JAGQSS010000356.1 GCA_020439405.1 Ilumatobacter sp.
CCGAGCGACAACAGCCCCATCACCCGGTCGGCCAACGTCGCTGCCGCGTAGATCCACGTCTGCACGGCCGCCGCGAAGCCGGGAGCGATGTCGTCCGAGGGCCACTGGTTCGGGCCGAGGAGTCGCAGGTACGCCGGCTCGACGTCGGGATCGCGCGCCGGGTGCTCCGTCCAGAAATCGAGCTGCTCGCGGATGTCGGGGCGGTTGTTGGTGCGTTCGACCCCGGTCGCCTCCCACCCGCGGAAGTGCCGCGAACGACGCTTGTCGACGGTCTCCTTCAGCTCGACCGGCAGGTCGAAGAAGCGACGGGCGGCGTCGAACGCCGCCGCGGTGATCTCGACCGGCACCCCGTGACCGGTCACGACCGCGAAACCGACCTCGTGGTACACGCCGGCCAACAGATCGCCGAGACCCTGTGCGCCGAGGCGATCCTGTTCGGTCGCGAGATCGATCACCGGGACGTCGGTGAAGTCGTGCTGCATGTCGTCACCTCCCGGGAACGGGGTCGGATACGTTCCGTCGGTCCGGACGGAACGTATCCGACCCCATCGTGATCCGGTAGCGCGCGGTGCGGGTCGGCCGGGCAAGGTGGGGCCCGTGCGGCTCGGCATCCATCTCCCCCAGTACGGTCGAGCGGCGTCGCCGGAGGCGATCCGGGCCGTCGCGATCCGGGCCGAGGAGCTCGGCCTCGCCGACGTGTGGGTCAGCGATCACATCGTCCAGCCCGCCGACCAGAAGTACCCGTCGCCGTACTTGTTCGAGCCACTGCTCTCACTGGCGTGGGCGGCTGCGGTCACCGCGCTGTCGGTCCTGCACCGATGGGCCGAGGGCGGGAACTGGAAGGAGGTGCCGTTGCCGGGCAAGAACACGGTCGCCGTGGCCCACGACATCCGGTCGTACTACGACGAGGCGGCGCTCCAGCTCGTCGAGGGCCCACCACCCGGCGGCCGGGCCGCCGAGGCCTGGTTCTTCGAGACGACCGAGGCCGGCAAGACCATGCTCGCGGCCCGCAAGGCGTTCGAAGCACAGGGCGCCCCGTTCCCCTTCTGGTTCTACATGGCCCCCGGCCACCGCTGACCAGATGGGGTCAGGCACCTTCTGGCCCCATCGTTCCGACAACCTCGGCCTGCAACGCCAGAAGGTGCCTGACCCCATCTGGCGGTCGGTCAGTCGTCGGGGAGGTCGGCGAAGCGCCGTTTGGCGTCGCGGTACCAGCGCAGGCCGGACACCGGCTTGCGCCACCGCGACTTCATCTCGTCGCGCGCTGGTTGGTGGGCGGCGTCGCCTGCCGCCTCCATCTCCTTCAGGTGCCGGTCCTGGGCGTTGATCACGTCGTCGGCCGACTCGCCGTGATGGGCCACGTCGCACGGGCCGCCGAGCTGCTTGCAGGTCATCGTCTTCATCTCGAACCTCAGGCCTGTGCGATGCGGACGAGGTTGCCGGACGGATCGCGGAAGGCGCAGTCGACGACGCCCCACGGCTGTGACTTCGGCTCCTGGAGCACCTCGGCCCCGCTCGCCCGAACCCGCTCGAAGGTGGCGTCGAGATCGTTGCTCCGGAAGATCGCCGCCTGCATCGCCCCCTTGGTGACCAGCGTGAGCAGTGCGTCGCCATCCGCCTCCGAGCGGCCGCCGTGCGGGTACGACAAGACGACGTCGACGTCCTGTCCGGGTGCACCGACGGTGATCCACCGGAAGTCGCCCTTGCGGACGTCGTTGCGCACCTCGAACCCCAGTGCGTCGCGGTAGAAGGTCAGTGCTTCGTCGCCGTCGTGGACGGTGATGAACATGGTGGAGACGGAAACGGTCATGGCGTCACCGTACGAGTGGGCGCGGCCGGCCGCTTCTCCATTCCTGCTCGATCGACTCGTGCCCGATCAGCGCGGCGCTGCCGACCGCTCGCGACGCGGCCGGAGCTGCTCTTTCACGATGCACGGCGGCACCACTTCGAGGTGCCGGTGGTCGAGCGCCCGGTACGCCGACGGCGTCGTCCCGGTGATCTCGGTGAACTTCGAGCTGAACGAACCGAGCGAGGTCGCGCCGACGGCCATGCAGGCGTCGGTCACGGTCGAGCCGTTGCGGAGGAGCTCCTGCGCACGCTCGATCCGCCGGGTCATCAGGTAGCTGTACGGGGTCTCCCCGTAGACGTCGCGGAAACGCCGGGAGAAGTGCGCGGGAGACATCGCCGCCACCTCGGCCATGGCCGGCACGTCGAGCGGCGATGCATAGTCGCGGTCGATCAGGTCGCGGGCCCGCCGCAAGTGGGCGAGTTCGGCGACGGCGTCCGGGGTCACGAGCACACCGTACGCCGTGGGCACACCGCGGTCAGCTCGCCGGGTCGTCGACGATCAGGGTGCTCTCCGAGCAGTTCTCGGCGACGCCGATCAGTTCGCGGACGGAGGCGTACAGCATGAGGACGACCGACACGAAGATGCCGCCCGTGACGGCGCCGCCGAGCAGGACGGCGTAGGACACCGCCGCCGACGGCGAGTCGTAGGTCGTCACGCCGCGCTGCGTCCTCGTCGATCACCCCACGCCGGTACCCGGCCGTCCGTCACCGAAACGTGGGCGCCGTTCGAGCGCCGGTAGCGAGCCGGGTACGGGAGTTCCTTACGCTGACGTGTACCGCTCTGACTCCGCAGGAGGCCGTCATGGCCGACTTCGACACCACCCCGCTCACCAAGCAATACCGGACCGTCAACGGCAAACGCATGGCGTACCACGAACGGGGCGAGGGCCGAGCGATCGTGTTCCTCCACGGCAATCCGACCTCGTCGTACCTGTGGCGCAACATCATCCCCCACATCTCGGGGCGCTACCGCTGTATCGCTCCGGACCTGATCGGGATGGGCGATTCGGCCAAGTTGCCCAACACCGGCGCCGGTTCGTACCGGTTCGTGGAGCACCGTCGGTACCTCGATGAACTCCTGGACCGCTTGGCGTTGGGGGATTCGGTCACCCTGGTGGTGCACGACTGGGGTTCGGCGCTCGGGTTCGACTGGGCTCGACGAAACGACCGGCGCATCGCCGGGATCGCCTACATGGAGGCGATCGTGCGACCCGTGGAATGGTCCGACTGGCCCGAAGCCGCCAGGGAGATCTTCGAGGGATTCCGATCGGATGCCGGCGAGAAGATGGTGATCGAGGACAACCTCTTCGTGGAAGCGGTCCTGCCCGCCTCGATCCTGCGGGACCTGACCCCTGAGGAGCACGACGAGTACCGGCGCCCCTTCAAGGTGCCCGAACATCGTCGGCCGACCCTCACCTGGCCCCGCGAGATCCCCTTGGCGGGAGAGCCGGCTGACG
>JAGQSS010000357.1 GCA_020439405.1 Ilumatobacter sp.
GGCGTAGGCCTTGTTGTTCTTGGCGCCGATCGCCCGGAAGATCTGGGGTTCGTACACGTCGATCGCGTCGATCGGATGGCTCGTCTCTCGATGTCTGGCGAGTTCCAGCCACCGTCCCGGCAAGCAGCCGCCGCTCGTTGCCGCGTCCCACGCGTCCTCGTGTCGTCCCGCCCAGACGAGGATGTCGATCAGCGTCTCGTTCGGGACCGCCCGCCGGTTTCCACGCGGCTTGCCCACGCGCCCGCGGACGTGTGCGATCGCGGCCTCCAGCGTCGGGTCACCTTCGTCGTCCACCGCATCGAGGTAGCGCCCTAGCGTCCGGGTGGACGGTGCCGCTTCGAAGGCGTCACGGTAGAGCGCGACCGCTTCGTCGCTGTGACCATGATCGCGGAGCAGCGGGGCGAGTGCATCGATGACGCCGGATGTCTGGAAGGCCCCGTACTGGTCGGCTCGCAGTCGTGACAGTCCGGTTCGACCGGCCTCGATCGCCTCGTCGACCCGGCCGGCCCCGACCAGGGCTTCGATGATCTCTTCGATGTCGCCCGGGCCTGCGTCTCGGCCGAGTTCGGCGACCAAGACGTCGACGTCGTCGACGGCCGCCGCGTAGGCGCGCCGCATCGACTTGAGGGTGTAGGCGCGATCGGATCGGTTGCCGCCGTTGCCGAGTGCATCGAGGAGGCGTCCGTACTCGGCGAGGCCCGCGTCGCCGAGCAACTCGGAGTACGTGTCGACCGCGTGGTACAGGCCCTCGAGGTCGGAGTTCAACTCGAGATCGACGAGGCTGCGTGCGAGTGCGACCGGATCGGGTGGCTGCACTTCGCAGGCGCGGAGATGGAGCTCGCCGATTCGTTCGGACAGGTCGCGTAGACAGCCGCTGTTCGAATCGTCGACGTAACCGACGACACGCTCGACGGAACGGAACGCGTGCTCCGTCAGGGCGATCACGGCGGCGGCCTGGCCGCGGAGGAGCAGGTCGTCGATCGCGTCGAGCACGAAGTACACGTTGCTCGCCCATCCGTCGGCCTCTCGCCAGTCGATGTAGTCGTCGACGAACGTCGCCTCGTCGACCCGCTGGATCCACCGGTCGAGATCGAGTTGCTCGCGTCCGGCGTCGGCTTCGAGGAGCAGTCGCTCCCGGAGCGACCAGTCGCGTTCGGTCTGATCGACGAGCAACTCCACCAGCCGCTCGGCGGGGAGCTGTTCGAGATGGTCGACGAGTCGCTGTCGCTCGTCGGACTGGTCGGGTCTGCCGGAGCGTCGTGAAGGTGATCGATCCGGCTGTGCGTCGGCGGGCAGGACCATCGGTGGGTCGGCCTCGCCGGCGTCGATCATCGCCAGCTCGAGGGCGAGTGCGACGCAGTGCTTGCAGAAGTCGCCGTCGGCCGCAGCCGGGCAGGTGCACGACCAGTCGGGGTGCTCGCTGACGTCGAAGAGGACCTCGTAACGGTGTGTGCCGTCGACGTCGGCGGTGACCGACGTGGGGGTGAGCGCCGTGATCGTGACGGCCCCGCGGTTCTGGTACGACGTCCCACGTTGGATCACCCGGTCGGTGGCGAGCCGGTGCACTGTCGCGGCGTCGAACACCTCGAGGAGTGCTGTCAGGTCGGTCATGGGCCAGCAGTCTGCCAGCCGTTCGTCGCTCCGACGATCACCCCGGTTCGCGTCGGTGCAGCTCGTCGCTCGTTCACAAACGGCCTTCGACGAACCGCGCGGCCCATCGGCCCGTGCGCTCCCGATCCCCTTCGAACGGCGTGTGGTCAGAAGGCCCGGTCGGCGAGTTCGTGCGCGGCGACGGCTTCGACGCCGTGTGGGAGCGGGAACGACTGCATCCCGGCGTGCACGACGAATGCTCGGTCGAGGCGCAGGGTCTCGATGGCCGACCGCAACGACGCCGTGACCTTCGGTGTGGCGGTGCGCTTCACCTCGAACCCGACGCGTTCGTTGCCGCGCACGACGAGGAGGTCGAGTTCGGCACCGGCGTGAGTCGCCCAGAAGTAGCGCTGATCGGGCCGGCTGTCGGTGGCGGCTGCGAGCTGTTGGAGGACGAATCCTTCCCAGGATGCGCCGAGCACGGGGTGGCGCTCGACCGCGACCCGGTCCGGCAGATCGAGCAGCGCGTGGAGCAGTCCGCTGTCGGTGATGTACACCTTGGGGGACCTCACCTGGCGCTTGCCGACGTTCTCGTGCCACGGTCGGAGTTGTTCGACGACGAGCGCCGACGTCAGCAGGTCGAGGTAGCGCCGGATCGTCGACTGGGCCACGCCGAGCGACCCGGCGAGTCGAGCTCCGTTCCACACCTGCCCGTGGACGTGGGACAGCATCCGCCAGAACCGGTCGGTGGTCGCGCTCGGCACCTGGCTCCCGAGCGACGGCAGGTCGCGTTCGATGAAGGTGCGGATGAAGTCGATCCTCCATCGGAAGCTCGTGGCGTCGTCGGCGGCAGTGAACGAGCGGGGGAATCCGCCCCTGATCCAGAGCGGGTCGATCGAGTCGGCGCCGACCTCGTGGAGCGCGAGCGGGGGCAGGTCGTACATCGCGACGCGGCCGGCCAGCGACTCCGACGTCTGGCGGAGCAGCTCGGGTGCCGCGCTCCCGAGGATCAGGAAGCGACGGTCGGTGCGCTGGTCGATGAGCGCCCTGAGGGCGGGGAACAGGTCGGGGCGGCGTTGGATCTCGTCGAGGACGATGAGTCCGTCGAGCGGTCCGAGGGCGAGTTCGGGTTCGTCGAGTCGGGCGACATCGCTCGGCAGTTCGAGATCGAAGCGGTGGACGGGCCCGACGAACGTCTCCGCGATCCGTCGGGCGAGCGTCGTCTTGCCCACCTGACGTGCGCCGAGCAACGCCACCGCCGGGTTCGTCCCGAGCAGGCCCTCGATGGCGCGTCGGTGCCGGTCGCGTGGGAGCGGCTGCGTTCGCACACCTTGAAATACTAGTGACGATCGCTAGAATTTCAATGAACTGGACACGACCGCGAACGCCGCCCGGTGTCAGGCCCGGAAGGCCAGCAGACATCGCGGCGCCGAGCTGTGGCTGCCGGTCGGGGTGCTTGAGGTCCGCCCAAGGCGGGTACGTGCCGTGTCGCGCCAGTCCACCAGGAGGAACCCGTTATCTCGACGTGCCCGCACGTCGTTCGAACACTCGTCATCTCGATCCTGACCCTCGGCGTCCTGACGCTCGGCGTCTCGGCCGGGGCGGCGCCACCACCGCCAACCGCATCACCGCCGACGACGACCACGCCGGATGGCGGGACCGTCCCGCCGACCACGACGGCGACGAGCACACCGACGAGCGAGGCAACGG
>JAGQSS010000358.1 GCA_020439405.1 Ilumatobacter sp.
CGGGACCATGCTGCGAGCTCACGCCGCGCCCTCCCGCATCGCCTGGATGGTGGCGCTGAGGCCGTCGGCGGTGACCTGGCCGATGTAGCGACGCCGGACGAACCCGTTCGGGTCGACCACCCACGTCTCGGGGACCTGGGCGACGCCGAAGCCGTTCACGAACTCGTAGTCGGTGTCGTACACGATGGTCCAGTCCCCGCCCCGCTCGGCGAAGAAGGCCTCGACCTCGTCGGTCGTCGAGTCGCGCACGACCGAGTAGAACTCGGCACCCTCGGCGCCGAGCGCCTCCTGCTGGTCGACGAACTCGATCAGCTCGGGGTGCTCACGGATGCACGGCACGCAGTCGTGGGTGAAGAAGTTGAGGACGACCCACGAGCCCTTCCGCCGCGACAGTTCGAACGACGAGCCGTCCTCGTTCGTCGCGCTGACGTCGGGAGCGAGGTTGCCGAGCAGTGGTGACCCGGCGGTCGCGTCGCGCGACGAGTCGGCCATCAGCAGGATCGCGAACAGTCCGACGATCACGATCGCGACCAGCCCGACGACGAGCGGAGCGACACGGCGGCGGCGAGGGCCCTGGCCCGACGGCTCGTCGACCTCGACCTCGGTGGTCTCAGACATTCGCGACCTCCTTGGGATCGGCCTGCCCGTCGTCGGACGACGCACCGTCGGACGGGGCGTCGTCGACCGGCGCAGCCGGTTCGGTGTCGGCGGTGTCGCCCGAACCGACCGGCGACGAGACCGGGTCGATCGGGTTGCGACGGAGCCGCCCCGGGAACGCGGCGAGCACGGTGCCGACGGACATCAGCGCGCCACCGATCCACAGCCAGATGATCAGCGGCTTCGACGAGACCTCGAGGCGGACCTCGGTGGCTCCCGGCTGCGGTGCCTGCGTGCCGGCGATCGTGAGATAGACGTCGTTGGTGAGCCCGCTGGCGACACTCGGGGTGCCGATCGACTGCCCCATCCGCAGGTAGGTGGTGATCGCCGGGCCCCGGAGCTGACCGTCGACGAGCACGTGGGCGACGATCGCGTCGGCCCGCGCGTCGGTCTCGGCGACGACGTCGACGAGTTCGAAGGTGTGCCCGTTCCACTCGATCTCCTCGCCCTCGGTGAGCAGGAGATCGGTCGTGCTCGTGTAGGCGTTCGAGGCGACGAGCGCGACGGCGATCATGATCACACCGAGGTGCACGATCATGCCGCCGTTCGCCCGGCCGACGAGACCGCGCCATCCCTGTCGCCGGGTCGCGAGCACGATCTGGCGGAGCGCCGCTCCTGCGGCGAACCCACCGAGCGCGAACCCGATCAGCGGCCACAGTCCGTCGGCGCCGGCCGCGAGAGCGACGACCAGCGCGCCGACACCGCACCACGCAGGCCAGAACAGTCGGTCGCGGAGCAATTCGCCCGACGCCTTGCGCCACGGCAGGACCGGGGCCACCGCCATCAGGAACAGCAGCGCGACGCCGATCGGGATCGAGAGCCGGTCGAAGTACGGCGCGCCGACGACGGTGCGACGGTCCTGGAGTGCCTCGACGATGAGCGGGAACACCGTGCCGAGCAGGACGATGAACGCGAAGACCGAGAAGATCACGTTGTTGGCGAGGAACGCCCCCTCACGCGAGACCGGCGAGTCCATCACGCCCGGGGCGCGCAACCGGTCGCCTCGCCAGGCGATCAGTCCGAGCGAGACCACCACGATCAGTGCGAAGAACCCGAGGAAGTAGCCGTCGACCTGACCGGCCGAGAACGCGTGGACGCTGTTGATGACGCCGGAACGGGTGAGGAACGTGCCGAGGATCGTGAGTGAGAACGTGGCGATCAGCAGGCTCAGGTTCCAGACCCGCAGCATGCCGCGTCGCTGCTGGACGAGGACCGAGTGGATGTAGGCAGTGCCGGTCAGCCAGGGCAGCAGCGATGCGTTCTCGACGGGGTCCCAGGCCCACACGCCACCCCACCCGAGCACCTCGTAGCTCCACCAGCCGCCGAGGAGGATGCCGATCGTGAGGCAGCCCCACGCGAACAAGGCCCACCGTCGGGTCTCCATCAGCCAGCCCTCGCCGACGCGGCCGGTGATCAAGGCCGCGATCGCGAACGCGAACGGCACCGAGAAGCCCACGTATCCGAGGTAGAGCATCGGCGGGTGGAACAGGACGAGCACGTGGTCCTGCAGCAGCGGGTTCGGGCCCTGTCCGTCGAACCCGACCGGCACGGTGGGCCCTGCGGCGAAGGGGTTGGCGGGCCCGAACGCGACGATCGCGAAGAACCCGCTGATCACGAACATGACGACCATCGCCCAGGCGACGAGTTCGTCGTCGAACCGGTCGCGGAAACGCCATGCCATCGCGGCCGTGTACCCCGACAGCACCAGCACCCACAGGAGGATCGACCCCTCCAGGGCGCTCCACATCGCGGCGACGTTGTAGATGCCGGGGGTGGTGAACGACCCGACCTGCTGGATGAACGCCAGCGAGTAGTCGCGGACCTCGAGCGCCCGCTGCATCGCGATCGTCGACAGCAGCGCACCGGCGAGGATCAGCCAGGCATAGACCGGCGTCTGTCGGAGCCCGACACGGTTGCCGGTCCGGATCGCGAAGCCGGTCGACAACGCGCCGACGAGCGACGCGCCGAGCACGAGGAGCAGTCCGGCATGGCCGAGCGCACCGTTGAAGCTGACCGCGAGCATCGCCTATGCCGCGCAGTCGACGGCGAGATCGTCGGCTTCGTCGAGACGTTCGTCGTTGACCGCGACGTATTCGTCGGAGTGCTTCACCTCGACACGATCGCCGAGGAACGTCGTCCCGGCGTCGTCGAACGTGCCGTGCACGACCACCGGGATGCACTCCTTGAAGATGCCGCCGGGTTCGCCGTCGTAGAAGACCGCCACGGTGGCGTCGTTGAACGAGATGTCGAAGCTCGTGTCGCCGCCCGCCGACTCGACGGTCCCCTTGTCGACGACGCCCTGGATGCGGAGTCGGCGGTCGGAGTCGCACCCCGACCGTTCACCGATCTCGTCGACGTTGCAGTAGTAGTCGATCGCCGAGCGGAGGAACTGGGTCACCATCACGCCGCCGGCGACGAGGACAGCGGCGATGACGACCATCGGCAGCCACCGACGCCGCTGACGTGGTGCCGGCCGATCGTCGTCGGGTCGGGTCCGGGGGGTGAGGTCGGTCACGTCAGGTCCAGTACTTCTGGTCGTCGTCGACCTGGTCGGCGAGGCGGCGCCCCTGTCGGACGACACGCCAGGCGAACGCGCCGATCACCGCGAACGTGACGACGTAGCTCCCGAGGATCTCGAAGGCG
>JAGQSS010000359.1 GCA_020439405.1 Ilumatobacter sp.
GGTGGCCTGGGTGCGGGATGTGGACCTGGTGCCGCCGAGAAGTGTGAGGCTGGGGTTCGCGGTGGTGTTGGTGGCGGTTCTTGCAACGTGTGCCGCCGAGATCGTCGGTGCCCGGGTTCTCGGTGGCGTGAGTCCCTGATGTTGGACTGTGTTCACCGAGATCGTTGGTCCCGGATTCTTGGTGACGTGGGTGCGGGTGCCGTACTCGAGTCGCCGAGCAGCGTGGGGTGGATCGGTCAGTTCGTCGTCCCGGCGATCTGGGTGCGGGATGCGAACTGGAGCCGCCAGGAAGCGTCGGTCGGTCGCAGCGCGCGGGTTCTCGGTGATCTGAGTCTCTGATGTTGGACTGGGTTCACCGAGATCGGTGGTCCCAGGTTCGCGGTGGCGTTAGTGGCGGTTGGTGCGACTTGTGCCACCGAGATCGTGGGTTCTCGGTGATCTGAGTCTCAGTTCGTGGACTCGGTTTACCGAGATCGGTGGTCCGGTGCTCACTGCGCCCGGACACTGGGAACTGCTCGCCGGGGGTCGGGTGGGCGTGGTAGGCCTGGGGGAATGGGGAATCGGGAGATCCGGCTGGTCGAGGTGGCGGACGGGTGCCTGGCCTATCTGCAAGGTGACGGCGGGTGGGGCTGGAGCAACGCCGGGTTGATCGTCGGCGACGGGGCGTCGCTCCTCGTCGACACCCTGTTCGACCTCCGTCTCACCCGGTCGATGCTCGATGCGATGGCCGATCACGTCCGGTCGTCGCCGATCGGCACGGTCGTCAACACTCACGCCAACGGCGACCACTGCTACGGCAACTCGCTCGTCGACGGCGCCACGATCGTCGCCACCACGGCGACCGCCCGTGAGATGGAGGAGGTCCCGCCCGCCCTGCTCGCCGCGCTCAACAACGACCCGGGCGCCGCCGGCGACCTGTTCCGCTCGTTCTTCGGCGAGTTCGAGTTCGACGGGATCGAGGTGCGGTTGCCCGACCGCACGTTCGACGGCCGCCTCGAACTCGACGTCGGCGGACGCGCCGTCGAACTGATCGAGGTCGGCCCGGCCCACACGGCCGGCGACACCATCGTCGTCGTCCCCGACGCCGGCACGGTCTACACGGGCGACATCCTCTTCATCGGTGGCACCCCGATCGTCTGGGCGGGCCCACTGTCGAACTGGATCGCGGCGTGCGATCTGATGCTCGGGATGGACGTCGACACCGTCGTCCCGGGCCACGGCCCAGTCACCGACGAAGCCGGGGTCACCGGCGTGCGCGACTACCTGGCCTTCGTCGAGCGCGAGGCGGGGGAGCGCCACGCCGCCGGTCTCGACGCGTTCGACGCGGCACGCGACCTCGCCGCTGCGATCGGCGCGACCGAGGAGTTCTCGTCACTCGGCGAGTTCGGGCGGATCGCCGTCAACGTCGAGGCGGTCTACCGGGAGCTCGATCCGTCGCACTCGACGCCTGATGTCGTCGAACAGTTCCGTCGGATGGCGGCCATCGAGGCCGCTCACACGGGCTGATCGACCGGCTCGGCCGGCTCGGCGGCGGGTGCCAGTTCCTCGGCGCGACGGCTGCGCACCGAGTGGCGAACCGCCAGCACCCAGCCGACGGCGACGGCGACCGAGAAGATGAACCACTGGAACGCGTACGACAGGTGGTTGCCTTCGGAGAGCGTCGGGGGAGCGATCGGTTGCGGGTAGCCGTCGACCTCGGCCGGGTTCGACTCGACCAGATCGACGTACATCGGCACGACCTCACCGGGCAGCTGCGACTCGAGACGCGGGAGGTCGAGGCGTTGCACCTCGACGAGCACGCCGTCGGCGGGGTCGCTCAACTGGCCGGTGCGGCGGACCTCCGACTCCCGGAGCCGCCCGACCACGGCGACCTCCTCGGCCGGCACCGGAGGGATCTCCTCGACCGCGAACGGGACGAAGCCACGATTGACCACGACCACACGCCCGTCGTCGAGGACGAGCGGCACGGCGACGTTGCGCCCGGCGCTACCGTTCTGCGACCGGTTCACGACGATGATCGTGTCGTCGGGGACGTACGTGCCCGAGAACGTCACCTGCCGCCACTCGACGTCGGCGGGATCGGTCCCGACCGCGAGCACCTCGTCGAGTGGCTCGGGAGGCAGGTCGTACCGGGCCTCGACCGTGGCGTTGAAGGCCTGCCGCTGGTCGAGCCGTCGCAACTGCCAGAAGCCGAGGTTGATCATCAGGACGATCGCCGCGATCACGACCACGTGGAACAGGATCCACTTCGGGCGGAGCAGGAACCGGTACATGCCAGGGTCCGACGCTATCCGGTTAGGGTCGACACCGATGGAGCTCCCCGACTTCCACATCCCGCACGCGGAGAAGATCGAGTGGATGATCGAGACGGAGGGCTGGGCGCTCGAACCGGTCGCACCGCAGGCCGACACCGACCCGCCCGTACCGGCCTACGCCTACACGATCGGTCTGCCGGAACTGCTCGGTTTCCCCGAGCTGGTCGTGTTCGGCCTCACGCCCGTCACCAGCCGCGGTCTGCTCGGCCTCGTGGTCGACGCCGTGCGCGGCGGCACCGAGATCCCGTTCGGCGTCGAGCTCATCGGCCTGCTCGAGAACGAGCTCCGGTGTGTCCTCGCACCCGTCGACGTCGCCACCTACGGCGCCTTCTTCGACACGGCACGTTCGTGGTACCGGGGCGACGAGTTCGCGATGGTGCAGTTGATCTATCCGGATCGGAACGGCTTCATGCCGTACGAGACCGGCTTCGAGCAGCGGCTCCGTCTCGCCCAGCCCGTGATCGGCAGCTTCGGGGAGGCCTGAGGTGGCCACGGGTCGCCCGCTCCTCGTCTTCGACGGCGACTGTGCCTTCTGCACCACGTGGGCCCGTCGGTCACAACGGTGGCTCGGGCTCGATCACGTCGAACCCTGGCAGTTCCTCGATCTCGCCGAACTCGGCCTGACCGCCGAACAGTGCGACCGGGCGGTCCAGTGGGTCGCCGCCGACGGCTCCACGTGCTCCGCGGAGTTCGCGGTCATCGCGGCGCTGCGCCACGGAGGCGGGGCATGGGCGGTGCTCGCACGGGTGCTCGCCCTGCCCGGCCTACGTCAGTTCACCGGCGCCGTCTACCGACTCGTCGCGAGGTACCGCCATCGGTTGCCGGGCGGCACGGCGGCGTGCAGCCTGCCGCGCTGCCAGTCGAACTCGTGACCCGCCCGGCTCCGCTCGGTACGGTCGCGGCATGCCCGGTGTGACCGTTCGTGACTGCCGACTCGAGTACCGACTG
>JAGQSS010000035.1 GCA_020439405.1 Ilumatobacter sp.
GACGCCGCGGCACGGGGTGCCGTCACCGGCGGGTTCGTCGCCGGCATGCGCCGAGCCGGGAGGGCGGGCATCGTCTCGGCGGCCGGCGCGACCGTGTGCGGGTTCGACGAGTCGGTCGACGTCGTCGCCGGCGCCGTCGAGCCGGCCGTTGCGGGGCTCGATGCAGCGGCGAGCCGTTGGGTCGAACCCGGCATCGCGGATGGCGACGCGGTCGGCGTCGACGGCGACGATGGTGCCGTCCACGTCGACCAGGGTCGGAGCGGCGCGGCGTCGGTCACCGGGCCGGGTTCGGGTGCCGGCGCGACCCGGAGCGCCCGGTCGTCCACACTCGTGCGGTGGCCGGCGCGCCGCACCAGGCCGCCGACCGATCCAGCGGGTGCCGTCGGGCTGTGGTCGTGCACGAGCGTCGGCGCCGACACCTGGGTGCGGCGGCGTGGTGTGAGACCACCGTCGAGGCGTTGGACCGGTGCCGTCAGCTCGAGCGACGTCGACGTCGGACGCAATGGCGGCAACGACCGCCACGCGTTGGTCGGCGGCGGAGCGGCCGGCGTCGCCGCGACCGGTGCGGCGGGTGCCGACGGTGCGTCGTCTCGTCGTCGATCACGCCGACCGAAAGGCCACCACCGCACGGTCCGTCACCCGCCCGTCGAGATGCGCTCGTTGATCGCGCCGATCTGGTCGATGAACTGGTGCCGGACCCCGTGCTCGAGGTCGAGGATCTGGTCGAGGTCCCAGTGGAAGTGATAGGCGACGTACGCAACCTCCTCGTACAGGCGCTCGGTTGCGTACGTCACGATTCCCCCGGTGCGTCACCCGCCACATCGACCTGGAAGTCGTGCTGGCACGCCGGGCACGTCACCGCTGCGAGGGTGTGCCCCTCCTGGTTGATGCGCCGGTACAGGTCCTGCAGGAACGCCAGGTCGGCGGCGAAGAGCCGCTCGATGATGCCGGCGTGGACGTCGTCGACCGTGCCGATCCGCTCGACGACCCGCGCCAGCAACACGATCGACAGGTACGCCTCGTTCTCGCGGACCCGCGGATCGCGCAGCGGCAGGATCTCGTCGCGGGCCGTCGCCAGGCGCATGACCCCGTCGCGGTAGACGGTGCCGTTCTCGTCGACCAGACCGCGCGGCAGTACGAACGCGTACTCGGTCTGCAATGCATCCGATGTCGCCTCGACCGTCGCGGTGCTCATGTCACGCCGGTTCCAGGCCCTCGTGGACGAGGGTCATCTCTTCGACGAGCACGTCGGAGCTGCCCGCCTGCATCCCGTTGATCGCGACTTTCGACGGCCAACAGTTGGTGAGGTTCCAGCGACCGGTCTCGCCGCCCGCGTAGTCGTAGAGCACGATCGAGCCGTTCTTGCGGGCTTCGTCGATCAGGCCGTCCATGACCTTCTGGAACCACTCCCAGACGACCATGTTGTCGGTGACGCCGCGCTTGAGCGTGATGTCACCCCACGACTTCTTGCCGGGCAGCTTCTTGATGACCTCTTTGCCGGCCATGTTGTTCTCGCGGTGTTCGATGACCTCGCGCGACGCCTCGAGACCGCTCAGTTCCTTGAACTGCGCGATCACTTGGCCGTCGATCTCGATCTTGAACGTGTACCCCGCAATGGCGTCTTCGCCGATGGGCATCTCCGTGCTCCTTGTCTCGGTGGGTGACTACTCGTGTTGTCTGATGTGCGGCTGGCTGAAGCCGGGGCTACTCGGAGATCGAGGTGCCGCCGGAGAACTGGGCGAGGCGGAAGACGACGAACTCGGCCGGCTTGACCGGAGCGACGCCGATCTCGCACGTCACCTGACCGGCGTCGATCATCTCGGCCGGGTTCGTCTCGTCGTCGCACTTCACGTAGAACGCGTCGGCGGGCGTCTGGCCGAACAGCGCACCGTCGCGCCACTGGCGGACGAGGAACGCCGAGATGGTCCGGCGGATGCGCTGCCAGAGGTCGTAGTCGTTCGGTTCGAACACGACCCACTGGGTCCCACCCATGATCGACTCCTCGAGGTAGTTGAAGAGTCGACGGACGTTGATGTAGCGCCATGCCGGATCGGACGACAGCGTGCGGGCGCCCCACACACGGATGCCCATACCGGGGAACGACCGGATCACGTTGACGCCGTTCGGGTTGAGCCCGTCGTGTTCGCTGCGGGTGATGTTGGTCTCGAGCGCGATCGCGCCGCGGACCACCTCGTTGGCCGGCGCCTTGTGAACGCCTCGCGTGGCGTCGCTGCGAGCCCAGATCCCGGCCATGTGACCGCACGGCGGGACGAACTGGTTCTGGCCCGTCGCCGGGTCGAACACCTTCACCCACGGCCAATAGAGGGCCGCCTGCTTGGAGTCGTAGCCCGCCTTGTCGACGCGCCACTCCTTCACCTGCTGGGCGTTGAGCGCCGGTGGTGGGTCGAGGATCGCGAGACGGTCACCCATGAGCTCGGCATGGGCGATCATGGCCAGCTGCACCGCCTGGACGCCTTCGAGGTCGATCAGGCGCTGCTGGTAGGCCGCCATCAGGTCGGGGACCATGAGCATCGTGATGTCCTCGATCGCCTCGAGACCGGCGAATCCGGTCCGATCGGCCGCGTCACCGACGTAGTCGGCGGCGTCGAGCTGTGCCGGCAGGGGCGCCGCTTCGCCGCCGCCCGAGAGTTCGACGGACGTGCCGTTCGCCGGGCGCCGGTCGACCGATCCCTTGGTCGACGCTTCGGCGATCTCGATCAACTGCGACCCCGAGTTGACGGCGGTCGCCACGTTCTGACGGCCTCGGCCGGTTGTGAGGTTGTCGAACGACTCGAGCTCCTGGTCGCCGCGCTTGACGACCAGCTTGAACGCCGAGCCGTCGTCGCCCGGTTCCGAGGCGTCCTGGATCTCGACCTTGAGGCCGTTGCCGTTCGAGCCGCCCTCCTTGGCGCTGATCTCGTATCCGACCTGGCTCCCGTCCGCAGCGGTCGGGAGTCCGGTCTTGGCCGGCACGAGCTGCGGCGTGTCGTCGCCGTCGTCGTCCGGGGCGCCGATGCGGACGATGTAGGCCGATCCGCCCCCGTTGTTGAAGTAGCCGTAGACCGCGTGGGCCAGGTACGACCCCTCCATGTGGTCGCCGAAGGTCTGGGTGAACTGGGTCCAGTTCGTGACGAGGGTCGGTCGGTTCACGGGACCGGCCTTGGCCAGCCCGACGAACGCGGCCACAGACGTGGCGACGCCCTCGATCGGTCGAGACCCTGCCTCGACCTCCTCCACGTAGACCCCCGGTGACAAGTACTGGGGCATGAACCGCCCTCCTCATGGTGCGTTCGTACTGGTGGTTGCGACCAGCGTGGAACGGCCGGGGTGACCCGTGGAGGCAGCCCGCGCGAGCGCCCGGGAAGCGCGTCGTGCCCGAACGTGCAGTCGGGCGTGACGGCCGATCAGCCGAGACGGCGTTCGCCGCCCAGGTGCCGAACCGGATCGTCGAGGAACTGCTCGACCGTGCCGGGAGGCAACCCGATCACCAACCGGGCGTGCTCGATCGGTCCGTCCTGCGGGACGTGGAGGATCAGTCCGCGCCCGGCGTACACGAGCTGTCGCCACGACGGACCGACACTCGACTCGAGTTCGAGGTCGGGTGTCGGCAGATCGCCGTCGCCGGGTGCACGACGAGCATCGTCGACCTGGATCGCAACGGCGGTGTCGCCCTCGAACCAGACGATGGCGGGCGGCGACGAGCGGGGCGTGACGTAGCGCCGGAACATGGTCGGTGAACCGGCGAACACGCCGCCGATCGGCGTGGCGTCGAGCGATGCACCGAGCTGCTCGGCCACCGCCGCCGCGCTCGGCAACGGGTCGAGCCCCGCCCAGCTCGCCCACTTGCCGTCGACGAGGTCGAGCAGCGCGGGAGTGCTCAGTGCACCGGGATCAACAGCCATTCGCCCTCCCTCGGTTCGCGGTGGTTCAACGACGGGTTGGCGCGCACGAGCGCCGCCTCGGTGATGCCGTGCTGCGTCGCGATGTCGGCTCTCGTCTCGGACGCACGCTCGGTGCGACCGCGTGCGGTGAGGACGCGATGATGCGACGTGCCCGGCACCTCGATGCCCTCCGAGTGCGCCGACGCGGGCAACGGCGAGTTCGCGTCGAGACCCGGGTTGGCCGCCACGATGTCGCCGACCGGTGCGCCCGTCAGGATGCTGACACCGTTCGCCGTCGTGATCACCGATGGCACGACGACCCGATCGGGGCCGAGGACCTGTGCAGCCTGCGGACTCGTCGGGTCGACGACCTCCCCGGCCCCGCCGGGGACCAGGCCGATCAGTTCGACGTGACCGAGGAAGAACGCCGCTCGCGCCGCGTCCATCCCGACCTGGGCGACGATCTGGTCGACTCGGTTCACGTACCCGGTGTACTCGCCCGAGTCGTACTCGCGCACGAACCGGGCGTCGAAACCGGGCAGATCGCCACCCTCGATCTCGATCCGCCGGGCGACGTCGCCGTCGGCCTGCGACTCGGCGATCTGTCCCTCGGTCAGCAGGACCTCGCGGGTGAACAGCTCGCACATCCCCTCCGTCAGTGTGCGCTTCCCGCCGTGCGAGCGCTCGAACTCGGGATGCGCCAGCGTGTGGATGTACTCGTGGACGAGCGTCTGCCAGACCGTCCACCGGCGGCGCCGCTCGGCGTCCGACAGCCCACCCGGTTGGGCCGGCACGTTACTGAACTCGTCCGAGGTGGTGACCGCCGTCTGCGTCAACACCTGCGGGCCCGGTCGGGCGAACGCGAACCCGTACTGGTCGTACCGGGTCAGGTCGACCTGGTTCGACCCCTGGGCGATGAACTCGGCGATCAACGTCTCGAAGAACGGACCCTCTCCCTGCCCGCTCCGGCTCCGGTTGAAGTGGTGACGCTGCTGAACCTCCTGCGCCGCGTCGTCGGTGTCGGCCATCCATCCGGCGAGATCGGGGGGATTCGGCGTCCGGACGTTCGTGTCGCTCGCATCGAGCAGATTCACACCGGCCGTGAAGTCGAACGCTGCCCGAGCCTGCTCCTGACTCTGCGTCAGCGCCGCCGACGACGCGATCGCACCGAACACGGCATCGACCGAGGCCTTCGCGGCACGCCCGGCACCCTCTTGCTCCTGCGTGCTGAGGACGTTGCCCGCTGCCTTGGCCTGCTCCCGCTCGACCATGCTCGGCGTGCGCTCGTCGAGGTGCGCCTGGAGTGCGGTGTGGAGTTCTGAGCGGAGCGCATCGCGAGCGGCCGGGTCGTTGCGTCCGTCCCAGTCCTGAGCGGGGCCGGTGCCACCGCCCGTCGATGTCGGGTTGAGCGCCTGCTCGATCGCCGTCAGCTCCGTGTCGGTGGGACGGTCGGCGTCGCCGATGTGGTCGGTGCCCGTCTCGACGACCTCGGCAGCGGTGTCACTCTCCCGATCGATCGCTTCCCATGTGAGCGGACCGATGATCCCGTCGGGATCGAGGCCGCGCTCGGTCTGGAACGCCCGGACAGCCGCCAGCATCTCGGCGTCGTAGAGGTCGCCCTCGCCGAGTGGGGTCCCGGCGACGCCGGTCGAGTCGAGGATCGCCCGCACCCGGGCGACCTCGGGACCTCGATCGCCGGGACGGATCCAGGCTTGCCCGCTCTCGCCGATCGCTGCGGACTCGCTCACCGGTTGGGGCGCCGTGCCGTCCTCGGCGAGTCGGGCGACCGCACGGTTCCCGATCAACTGCTGGAGTTCGAGTGCAGCGTGACCGGGCCCGCCCGACGCTCCGTCGTCCCGATCGACGCCCGCGCCGCGGTCGCGACGGCGGAGCGTGTGCGAGCCGACCATGCCCGCATCCAACCAGCCGTCCGCGAACCGATCAAGGCACCGGCGGGTGTGTTTCCCGATCGGGCATCGACCCCGGCCCACCCGTCACCACCGACACCGTCGAACATGGAAGGCGTCATGAGTGACGATCGCGTGGCCGATGAACCGGAGGTGCGCGTCGACGAGGCGGTACGACCATCCGTGTCGACGCCGGCGCCGAGCGCCTCCTCGGCGCAGGGCCTGCAGCGCGTCATCGGGAACCGGGCTGCGTCACGTCTGGTGCAACGGCACAACGACGGCACCGCACATGCCCACCGCTTCCGGCAGTTCCCCGTCGGCACCGACATCCGACTGGTGTTGACGCAAGTCCCCCGGCTGCTCGAGCTCGTCGCCTCGCTCCGGCCCGACGCGAATCTGGAGGCCGAGGGACAGATCCCGGACGTCGCCGCGATCGGGATGCTGGCGGTGTGGTCCGCCGACATGCGGTTGCTCGTCGATGCCGATGGGACGCCGCGCGCCCTCGACGACGACCCGGGCGGTTGGTCGATCGACACCCCCGTGATCCTGCTCGCCGATCCCGCCAGCCGGCGGATGTGGCGAATCGGGAGCCTCTACCACCCCGGCGAATCCCCCGAGCAGGGACGGATCGAGGCGCAGCCCTTTCTCGCCCGTCTGACCGAGGGTCCCGAAGGCACCGAACCGGGCGCCCCGTATCTCATCGTCATGCTCCCGAGCTTCCGCTTCGGGGACGACCCGGCACTCATCGAGGAGCTGGAAGCCGCGATCGCCGCCGCCGACGAGCGAGCAGCTCGCGAGGCGCGACGTCGCGCCGGTCCGCCCCGGTGGGCACGTCGAACGGCGCAGCGTGCCGCCGACCGCGCTGCGAGCCGTCGGGCTGCCGCTCGTGGCAACGCCCCGGCAGCGCCTGGCGGCCCTGGCGGCGTCGAAGGCGGCACCGGTTACGGCCGGACCGGAACCGGTATCGGTGGCGGTGGCGACGCCGACGACGGCATCGGGACGGGCACCCACGGGACCGGTCCCGGCAGCGCCCCCGACAGCAATGCCGACGGCCGTGGGGGCGGCGGAGCCGGAGGCGGTGCCGACGCCCCGGCCGGTGGCAATCGACCGACCCGACCGCCCGCACCAGGCGAGATGCCCGGCGGCGGAACCGGCGAGACCCCGGCCGATCGAACCCAGTCCGGATCGGGCGAGACCGCGCCGACCGACGGTGAGCCGGGCGGACGAGGCGGATCGGGTGCCGCGGGCGGCGTGCCCATGTCGATCCCGATGTCCGAGAGCGAACGGCGCTCCAGGGTCTCCATGCGACTCACGATGACGTCCGACGGATACCCGGCGATGTCGATCGACGTGGACGGGGCTCGCGGCACCGTGCCGCTTCGCGAGGGCGAGTCGGATGCCTCGCTCGACGCGCGTCTCGCCGAGATGGAGCAGCGACTCGGCGACACTCGCGACCCCACACTCAGCACCCGTGTCGCCGGCGGCGCGACGACGACCGGCGTTGCGAACACGGCACCGACCGGGGCGGCCGCCGGCACGCCGATGAACGCAGAGCAGGCCAACCGCGCCACCGGCGGCGGCGGCGGCGGGGCTGCCCCGGGGGAACGACTTCCGGGCGCAGGACACGCGAATGCCCCGGCGTGGCCGGCGCAACTCGACCTCTACGGCGTCGACACCTCCGGAGCGATCACCGTCGTGACCGGAGCGACGAACCAGGCCGCGATGACCCTCGACCGCGGCCCCGACGTCTTCGACTACTTCCAGCGCATCACGTACACGTGGGAGCTGATCGAGATCACCGGTCTGCAGATCGAAGATCGACAGCGAGCGTCGGCGACGACCGGCGTCGGTGCGGGCGACACGATCAATCGAGGCGAGGGGCAGCTCCGCGATTTCGTCCGCGACGAGCAGTACATCGCCGACGACATCGCTGCCGAACACTGGGCCGTCCGTGCCGCGGCGTGGCAGCTCATCGGACTCTCCGCAGGCATCCGGACCATCGGCAACGTCATCAGCTCGTTCGTCGCCGCGTTGACCGAACCGATCAACGAGCGCAGCATCCCGTGGGGGCAGGGCGGCGAGTTCCTGCTGCGCTGCGTCGCGACCCCGGTGCCCAGCGACGACGCACTCGCCGATCCCGATCATCACGTCATCCGAGCGTCGAGCGTTCGGTGCCTCCCCGTTCGGGTCGTCGACGTCAACGAGCGGGCGACGGAGGTGAACGAGCAGGAACCCGACCAGTTGGCCGACCTCGAACGCCAACTCGCCGAGGCAGAGGCACAGGCGCCCGACGGCGACCGTGCGCGCGAGCTCCGGGCGCGCATCGATCGACTCCGGAGTCGCATGGGCATGGGCGCGGTCGAACGGATCGGGGCGACCCTCGCCGACCTCGAACGGGAGCGTCGTTTCTGCGAGATCCTCGTCGAGGAGCCGACGTTCGCACTCGGCTTGGCGAACAAGGCGGACCTGATGGCCCGTCGGGGTCTCACCGACGACGAGTACGGCGAGCTCCACGAGTACCGCGTCGGTCTGGCGTGGCAGAACATCCAACCGCGTCGACGGCTCGAGCAACTGCAGGCGAGTCACACCGCCTTGTCCCGCCAGCATCGGCAAGCGACGACGTGGAGTCGTGAACTGAAGTCGCGGGATCACCGACCCAACGTCACGCTCGTCTCCGAGGAGAACGGGCAGGTGTACCAGATGCTCACGATGCTGGGGGAGCATCGTGACTCACGCGAGGGCCAGCACCACTGGGTCTTCTACGACATGACGTCGGACAAGACGCAACGGCGCTACCACGGCAGATCGACCAAGTCCGGGATCGAGGGCCGCAACGAGGCGATTCGCAACGCATTCGTCGACTTCCGGGAGAACGCCGAGTACGGCCGCGGCACGATCGCCATTCGCATGCCGAGCGAGTTGGCCGATGCCGGCGTCGAATCCCAGATGAGGGCGGCACCCGGGGCGACGGCTCGGTGGATGCAACGTCTGACCGACCTGGCGACGGCGGCGGAGATCGCTGCCCTGGTCGTCGGCACGGTGGTGACCGGCGGTGGGATGGCGGCGATGGCGATCGGCGCCGCCGGGGCACTCGCCGGCGCCGCCGTCGCGTACCACCGGATGTCAGGACGCTCGGAGGGCGACCGGCTGGAGCTCGACTACGAGACCTTCATGGACGTCCTGGCGATCGTCGGCGCGGTCGTCGCCGTGATGCCTGCGATCACGGGTGTCGTCAGCGCGGTCGCACGACGTGCGGCAGCCACCGCCCGGGACGCCGGTGAGGTCGCGAGTGTGTTGCGGTCGTCGCGGTGGGTGCAGCGCGCCGAGATGGTCGACCGAGGACTGCACGTGTTCGGCGTCGTGCAGGGCGTCGGTCAGACCGTCATCCAGATCCCGTACGACATCATCACGCAGTTCCAGGAGCTGGAGGCGAGCGGCGACTCGATGTCCCCGGGCGAGCGGCGTGCCCGACGCGCGATGATCCTCCTCAACGGGTTGAAGTCCGGCACGATCGGCGTCATCGGCCTCGCTCAGTCGCTGGGTGAGCCCATGCCGCACGTGACCTCGGACGCCGAGATCTGGAGCCGAGCGTCCGAGGCGGCCGGAGTGACGCCGCCGACGGAGGGCGGCACGACCACCGCGATGAGCGGTGGTGGCGACACGCCGGCGCTGCCGCCCGGTGACGGCGACGGGGCCGCGACCCCACGACCGGATGCCGTGATCGACGGCGAGCCGGGTCGCGCGATCGATGTCGACCTGCCCGACATCGCTGCCGCTCGTGACGACCCGAGAGCCGGGTCGGCGTCCGACGACGTCGCTCCCCCACCGGACTCCGGACCGAGCAGCGCCGACCGGCCGACAGCGGCGGCGGACGAGCGCGCCACGGCCGGACCCGATCCGGCGGGGTCCGCACCGACGGCTCGACCGGAGGGCACGGCGCCGCCACGTTCGCTCGGTGCGCGCGGCGTGCTCGACGCCGCACGCCGCATCATCTTCGCCGATCGCGGCGCCCACCCGCCGGGTGGGCAGATCGTGATCGAGCCCGCCGCCAACTTCGCTGCTGCGACCGGCCACGACCCGTCGGTGCTCGGCGCCGTCGAGCCGGGAACCGGCCGGCTCCGGATCAACGGCGACGTCCTGGACGCGACACCTGGTCTCGCGGCGAGCCTGGAAGCCCTCGTGGTCGGACGATCTCATCCGACCGGCCGGAGGTCGCTCGGCGACCTCGTCGGCACCGCCCTGCTCCGCCAGGTCATCCGCAATGTGTTCGGTGGCCACGCTGGCGTGCCGGCGGGAGCCGACCATCCCCTCGGTCGCCAGATGCTGATCGAACTGGCGCGCGCGGTCGGTGGGACGACCGCGCTGCTCGACGCCTACTTCCACGGGGAGATCGGTACGGTGCGCGACCGCCTGCGGGAGCGATACGGACACGGACGGACCGAGGCGATTCTCGACGCCGTCAGATCGGGGTCGCTCGGTGACCTGATCCGGCTCACGGCCCCAGACCCGGGCGCGCTGACCGGAACGTACGGCGACGGGTTCGCTGGTGCGGTCGCCGACACCGTCGGCGGTGGCGATCCACCTCGCCGTCCATCGGACAGCCAGCGCCTCGCGGCGGAGCTCGCCGACGCGATCGGCCACCAACCGCTCCGCGATGCTCTGTACAGCGGCGACCTGACGTCGATGTCCGGTCGGATGCGAGAGGTGCTCGGCGGTGACGGTCCCCTCGACCAGTTCAACGGGCACGTCCGAGACGGCGACATCGCAGCGGCACGACGGACCCTCGCCGAGGCACGGTCCGGCCCGACCCCTGTTCCCGCCGAGGCCGCCGGCGCCGCGAGCCGATTCAACGAATCGCTGGCCGGCGACCCGTCGGAATCGAGTGGCCCGGCCACCGATCTCCTCCGGGACCTGGGGAGCTTCGAGTTGGCGCGTCGACTCATCGAGGGCGGGGCCCTCGGGGGCTCGGCCCACGTCGAAGCGGCCCGGACCCGCCTCCAGGAGGCCCGCAAGGCGTTGGTCGACGCGGTCGTCGCCGAGGTCAAGCGCAGTATCGCCGAGCGCTTCGAGGGAGTGGTCCTCGAGGAGCAGGACCTCGGTACGGTCGGCTTCGGGAGCGACCGTGACGTGACACTCCGGGCGCAGTCGGCAGACCCGGCGTCCCCGCGCCCGACGTCGGATCTGATCCGCGCCTCGACCGAGGCAGTGCGCGACGCCTACGACCTGCTCCGTCAACAGGGGCTCGACCCGGCCGCTGCGCTCGACACGAACTTCTACACCGAGCTCCACGAAGGGGCGGTCACACCGTCGAACGCAGCCGAGCGGATGGCGATCAGCGCCGACCAGACGGTCGTCAGCCTGATGGAGGTCGAGCTGTCGGCGCCGGGCTCGCTCGGGGATCTTCGACAGGCCCAGCTCGACGCACTGGCACGCACCGAGATGCCCGACAGCGTCCGAGGCGAGATGCGCCAGCGCATCGAGCAACAGTTCGCCACCGCCGAGCGGCGCGCCGCGGAGATCTCGGCCGGTGGACGGGAGGCTGCGCTCCAGCGGGCCAGGGCACGGCTCGAGGACGCGCTGCAGCGCACGCCACCTCCCAGCGCACGAGAGCTGCGTCAGCTGATGGCGGACGTCAAGTTGCTCGAACCCGACGCGTATGGCTCGCGCGCCGCCGTCGAAGGCGTGGTCCACGGGCAGCAGGGTCTGCGTCGAGCGGAGACGACTGCGGACCGCGTCGCCGCCGGCCGGCACGTCGGACCGGTCGGCCGCGGCGAGGGAACGCTGACCGAGCGACTCGAGCATCGCCTCCAACAGGCTCGGGCATCGCTCGGTCATCTCCTGGCCCACGTGCGTCCACCCGGACGCAACTCCGTACGGGACGTGCTCGCCGTCGCCAAGCAGCTCGCTCGTATCCTGCACGCTTTCCGCGAGGCCGGGCAGTTCATCGACCACCCCCTGCTCGACGACGCCGGTGCCGTCGTCGCGTCGAAGAGTGAGAACGATCCCGACGCGACCATCCGCGAGGTCCGCGTCTGGGCCGAACGCGCCGGGTTGAGGTTCGGATCGGAACAGGCACTGCTCGATGCGTATGTCGCCGAGGCGAGACGGCTCGGCATCGAGATGACCACCCGACTCGGGACCAGCACCGAGTCGGCACGATCGTTCGAAGGACCTCCCACCGATGCCCCACCACCGGACGCCGCACCGTCGACGCCGGACGCGTCGGCGCCGACGATGTCCGAACGGCCTGCCGAGATGTCGGCCGATCGTCCTGCGAGTCGGTCCGATGTCGACGCGGTCGACGGCGACGGCGCCGCTGCGGCCGCACGGTCCGATGGCCCGCCGCTGCGTCCACACGAGGTCGCCCACGAACAGCTGCTCGACCGGCTGCGCGCGTCGATGGACCGACCGATCCCGACGCCGGACGGCCCCACCCGTCCGATCGCCGCCGGAGAAGTCGGACGGGCCCGCGACCCGAACCGGGCCTACGACATGTTCCGCGACGCCGTCGCACGCGCCGGCGGACGGGAGGTCGGGCTGTTCTTCGAACGAGCGAGTGGCACATATGCCGTCGTCGTCGGACGCGAGGCGTCCGTGTCCCCACCGCGCGGGAACGGCGTGTGGGAATGCCCGATCCACACCCACCCGAATCCCGAGAACGTGCTGGTGTATCGCATGCCGGCGCCGAACGACGTCCTGCAGTACTGGCAGACCGCGATGCGGACCGGGCGTCGCGCCAGCGCCTTCATCGAGTACCCGCTCCCCGAGGGGGGCAGGGGGACGTGCCGACTCGAGATCGACCCGAACGGCGACATCACCTTCGAGTACCCCGGGCAGGACGCACCGGAGACACTGTCGATCGGCGAGTACCAGGAGCGATGGGACAGCCGGACGCGATACGTCGAGCCCGGCACACCGCAGTACGAGCGCTTCCTGCGCGACATGGAGGATCGGGCCCGCGATCGCGATCGGTACAGCGGCGATGCGGCACTCCCGGATGACCCTCTCGCGTACGGGTTCGAGTTCCGGACCGACGACCTGCGTTCCCGGATCGACGCCGCGCCCGACCATCCGGACGCACCAGAGCTGCTCGGCCTCCTCGAGGAAGCCGAGGTCTATCGGGAGATGGGCGAGGAGGCCGACGCCGCCGCCATGCTCGACGAAGTGGAACGACGCGTCCGCCTCATCGAACCGGAGTGGCGTCCGGCGGCGGGCGAGACGGAACCCGAGACCGGTGCCCCGACCGCGAGGACCGCCCCTGCATCGACCGCGACCGCCGAACCGCTCCCGGCCTCGACCGCGTACGCCGCTCGGCTCGCCGATCTCCAGACGGCGTTGCGGCGGCTCGCCGCCGCCACACCGGGCAACGCCGGCACCGAGGCGTGGCGCGTTGCGCTCCTCGACACCGCCGACCACCTCGCGAGCATGCGCCCATCGGAGGTGACGGAGCGGATCCTCGCCGACCTCCGTGGCGAGACGGCAGCGCTCGGCGAGGCACTCGCGGCTCGCAATCGACCGGTGCAACGACAGTGGGTGACGAGGATGAGCGGTCGTCTCCAGGCCAGGTTCGACCAGCTCGGAACGCAGATCGCCCGGCTCCGCCGTTCACGCAACGGACGCGGCGCCCGCAACCGCGACTCGGTGGACGCTCACATCGAACTCCTGACCGAGCAGCGCAACGAGGTCCAGACGATGATGGCGGAAGCCGAGCGTCTCGGGACGCGGATGGACGACACCACCGAAGGCGAGCCGGGCCGGTTCGCCGCCGCGTACGACGACCTCCGAAGCCGGGAGGCGGCGCTCGACCGCGTCGACGGCGACGTCGTCATCGACCTGCGCGACCCGGGGACGCGTGCCGATGTCCTGGCCTTCTTCCGTGAGCGAGCCACCGACCTCGCCGCCGGTGGCGACATCGGCGAGTTGCTGCTCGCGATGATGCTCGACCACATCGCCGACGCGGACCAGCTGGTCCTGAGCCAGTCGCCCCGGTCGTCCGGCGCAGGAGCGATGGACACCCCGCAACTCCGTGCCGCGTTCATCGCCGACCAGCTCCCCCACCTCCCGGCGTGGTATCAGCGAGCGTTCCAGGACGCCGCTCGCGGTACCCCTGACGGCTGGCCGAGGACGTCGGCCGGCCACGCCTGGGAGGTCGATCACGTCCACGAACTCTGGGCCGGTGGTGCCGACGCCGGTCACAATCTGCTCGCGCTGCCGCCGGCGCTCCATCGCCAACTCGGCGGAGGCCTCGACCCTACGAAGACCGGGCTGCTCGGTGAGTTCCGGCGTCGATTCCGCGACCGCTTCAGGGCGGTCGACGATCAGGTGCTCGCAGCCCCGGGGCTGTAGCGCGATCAGGCGTCGATCTCGACGACGGCAGCGTCCAACACCTCGAACCAGGCGCCGAACTCGTGGGGCAGGCACAGACGCCCCAGCTTCCGGTACTCGCGAGCGACGGCCCGGACGCAGTCGGTCATCTCGACCCGTCCACCCCGATCGGCCGCCAGATATGCCGCGGTCGTCACCGCGTTGCGGATGTCACCGCCGGCGAGATCGAAGGAGTCGCCGAGGAATGCGAGATCGACGTCGTCGGCGAGCGGCAGATCGCGACCAGCGATGACGCTCCACAGATGTCGCCGCTCGGTCGCATCCGGCTTCTCGAACTCGACGACGAGATCGAGCCGACGCGCGAACGCCTCGTCGATGTTGAGCTTGAGGTTCGTCGCCAGGATCGCTGCCCCGTCGAACCGCTCCATTCGCTGGAGCAGATACGCGACTTCGACGTTGGCATAGCGGTCGCGGGCGTCCTTCACCTCACTCCGTTTCCCGAACAACGCATCGGCTTCGTCGAAGAAGAGGACCGTGTTGACCTGCTCCGCCTCGTCGAAGATCCGGTCGAGGTTCTTCTCGGTCTCACCGATGTACTTGTCGACCACGGTGGCGAGATCGACGGTGTGCAGGTCGACACCGAGATCGCCGGCGATCACCTCGGCTGCCAAGGTCTTCCCCGTGCCGCTCGGTCCGGCGAACATCGCGGTGATGCCGTCGCCGCGGCCGCCGCCGCGACGCAACTTCCACTCGCCGAGCACGAACGCTCGGTGCCGGACACGCGACACCACTTCACGGACCGAACGCGTGATCTCGGGATCGAGGACGAGGTCGTCCCAGGTCGCCTCGGGAACGATGCGACGCGCCAGACGGCGCAGCCCCGCACCGTTCTGCTGACGCGCCCCCCACTGCAGGTCGTCGACGGCCAACCCGTCGTCGCGATGGAAGGACGCGAGGCGGGCGGCGTCGGCCGCACGCCGGATGCGGTCCGGACCGAGCCGGAACGCACTCGTCGCCGACTCGACGTCGAGATCGGCGGCGGACGACCCGACGGCCCGACGCCAGCTGCAGATCTGTTCGAACGGCTCGAGCGCCGGCGCCTCCAGGGCGAGTGGAACGCACTCGGCCCAGTCCGACTCCCAGTCGAGCCGACCCGTCAGCACCACCGGTCGTGGCAGTGCCGCGAGTCGTTCGATCATCCGTGGCTCCGTCGACACCACGTCGTCGACTGCCTCGACCACGAGGCCACAGCCACGCAGGACGGCCTCCCGGACCGCGTCGTCGAGCACAGCGGGCCACGACGTCCTACCGGGCTGGAGTCGGATGTGTACCGCTTCGCCGTACGACTCCACCAGCGCCGCCGCGGCCAGGGCCGCCGCCGTTCGCTCCGGACGGTCGCGGACGTGGACGAGCAGCGGACGGCTGCGGTCGAAGGTGCCCGCCAGACGTCGGACCCATTCGTTGACGACATCGGCGCTCCGCACGAGCGACACGGTGGGGACCGGGCGGTCGTCGCCGAGCATCGCCATGGCGACACGATCGGGGACACGGAGCGATCGGGTGAGGAACGGTCGATCCGGTTCCTCGAGTTCCACGAGGGCGAGCGACGCCAATGGCGCCTCGGGGAGGAGGCGCCGGCGAGCGTACGGATCACTGACCTCGTGGCCGGCCAGTCGAAGCGCCAGGCCGACGGTCGCACGCCGCCGCGTGATGTCGTCGTGGAGGTAGCCGAACAGCTGCTCGTACCGTCGATCGATGTCGGGCGCGGCCGCCACGATCAAGATGTCGACGTCGACCGGATCGATCCCGAGATGGCGCCCCCATTCGACGAGAACGGGATCGGGCGGACCGAGTGCGGCATCGACCGCCTCGGGCCCGGATTCGGCGATACGGGTTGCGTCGTCGTCCGAGATGTACAGGCCGCGCAGCGACCACGGTCCGGTCGACTCGCCTTGCATGCTCGCGACGGCGGCGCCGACGTGTTCGTTGAGCAGGTGGAGCCGGGCGAGCGTCGCGTCGCGCAGCTCGGCGTCGAGCGTCATCGTTCCTTCCGGGGCATCGCGTGCACGCGGTACACGCGGCCCGGTTCGTTCTCCTTGCCACCGCGAACGGTCTCGTCGGGCAACTCGTCGGCGGGCGCGTCGTCCGCGTCCTTGCCGGAGCGGCCCCGTGGGCGGAGCGTCTCGGCTTCGTCGGTGTCGGGCCGGGCGACCGTGAAACGAGGCTCCTCGGTGACGGGCGGGCCGAACGGCAGCACCCGGGAGACGTCGAGTGGTGCGATGCACACCAGGTTGACGGCCGGCTTGAGTTCGCCACCGAGCGCCGACCAGATGTTGGTGTACATGCGGTCGTCGTCGATCGCCATCGCCACCTGGGTCACGATCGCCCGATCGATGTCGGCCAGCGAGCCGGCCAACACCTCCGGCGGCAGCCGTTCGTTCCGGACGAGACACGCCAGGATCGACGACAGCAGTCGGTGCTCGTCCTCCGGTCGCTTCGTCCACGCGGTGACCAGGTACGCGAACCGGAACATGCGTGGTGGTTGACGGCGGTCGATCACCTTGCCGTCCTCGTCGCGGATGTCCTGGAACATCACCTCACGGCGGGTCAGGTCCTCTCGGATGTCGTAGAGGAAGATGTCGATCGTCGGCTTGTTCAACTGTCCGACCCACTCCTTGGTGGGTGCGTCGAACTCGAGATCGACCCCCGAACCGTTCAGCACGTCGCGCTCGAACAGGTTGCGGATCGACTCGTCCAGGTCGTGGATCATGGGCGCCTCCCGCCCGGCCGCGGCGACCGCGGCCGGTCGTCGATCAGATGATGCCGGCCTTCATCGCGTAGGCGACGGCGTGCGAACGGTTCTTCAGCTGCAGGCGGCTCGTCACCTCGTGGATGATGTTTTTGATCGTCCGCTCGCTGTACGCCATCGTCGCGGCGATCTCCGCCGTGTCGAAGCCGTCGGCCAGCAGGCGCAGCACCTCGACCTCACGCTCGGACATGCCCTGCGGCCCGAGGCCTCGCGGCGCGAGCACGTCGCGCTGGAGCCGGCTCATCTGGTGGAGCAGCTTGCCGAGCAGGTCGGGTGCCATCGCACCTTCGCCTCGGGCGACCAGTTCGACCACTTCCGACAGCCGTTCGGGCGACGCCTCACCGCGTCGCAACACCGCACGGGCGTCGCACTCGACGGCCCGGAGCAGCGCCGCCTCGTCGAGGCTCGTCGCGACCAGCACGATGCGAGGACACCCGTCGCGTTGGATCCCTCGCACGGTGCGCACCGCCGCCTCGTCGATCTCGTCGACCACCACGACCGACACGTCCGCATCGTCGATGAAGCGTTCGTCGACGACCGAGATCCGAGGACGGCCCCGGATCTGCGCCGCCACGCCGGCCTGTGAGATGGGGTCGTTCGCGTAGACGAACACACCGACACGATTCATTTGTCCCGACCTCCGTCGTCCCCGGACCCGTCCGCTTCGGGTCCATGCGGGCACTGTCCCACGACGCACGCGCGAGATACGCAACGGTCGCGCAACATCCCTGCACGATGACCGGATCGGGAGTCGCCACGGACCCGGTCGACGACTGTTGCCCTTCCCGTCCGGTCCCGTGCGACTGCCCGAAGGGGCACGCATGCCGGGCGAAGTCGGCCCGACCACTCCGTCACCGATCCGTACCGTGATTCCATGGGCGCGAGTGCTGCATTCGATCGGTCGACCCTTCCCGTCGAACCCGGCGGTCAGGCGGAGGTCCGACTGCGTGTCCGGAACACCGGGGACGTCGTCGACTCGTTCACCTTCGTCGCAGTCGGCATCGCGCCGAACTGGGTGACGGTCGAACCGGCCGAGATCCGGTTGTTCCCGGAGACCGAGGAGTTCGTCACCGTCCGGGTGACGCCACCCCGCTCGTCCGACACACCGCTCGGGGAGCTGACGTTCGCACTGCGTGTCGTGTCGGCGGAGGATCCGGACGGATCGGTCGCCGAGGAGTTGACCCTCGTCATCGGCGAGTTCGGCCATCGGTTCGGCGAGATCCACCCGAAGACGTCGACCGGCCGGACCAAGGGTGTCCACGAACTCGCGGTCGACAACTTCGGCAACACCACGATCACCCCGGCGTTCGAGGGGATCCAGGCCGACGCCCTCCTGACCTTCGAGATCAAGCCCCCGACCGCGGAGGTCGAGCCGGGTACCGCCGCCATCTCGGTGGTCACGGTCCGGCCCCGCAAGCGCTTCTGGCGCGGGCAGCCGAAGTCGATCCCGTTCCAGATCTCCGTCCGTGAGGGCGAGGGCGAACCAGAGCTGATCGACGGCACGTTCCTCCAGCAGCCGATGGTGCCGAAATGGTTCTGGAAGGCCTTGCTGGCCCTGCTGGCGCTGCTCATCATCTTGTGGCTGCTGTGGAAGCTGCTCCTCCAGCCGTCGGTCGAATCGACGGCCCGTGATTCGGCCGAAGCGTTGATCGACGAGAAGATCGAGCCGATCGAGGAGCGACTCGACGCTGCCGGCATCCCCGAAGCCGGAGGAGGCGGGGGCGGCGGTGGGGGCGGCGGTGCCTCGACGACCGAGCCGCCGGTCGCGACGACCGCTCCCCCGGTGGTCGTGCCGGTGACGACCGCACCGCCAGGGCCGACGACCACGCCGCCTCCGGGCGCGACGACCACCACGACGACGACGTCACTGGCGCCGATCACCGAGACCGGACCGTTCGACTTCCGGCTCGAGGTGTTCGACCAGCCGTTGGGCGATGCCGCCAGCAACTCGCAGAACGTCGCATCGGGCACCCAGCTCGAGGTGACCGACATCGTGTTCCAGAACCCGACCGGTGCGACCGGTGAGCTCATCGTGAGCCGCTCGGGTAGCCCGCTCTTCACGGTCCAGCTCGCGAACTTCCGCGACCTCGATTACCACTTCGTTGCGCCGTACGTCTTCGACGCCGGCGAATCGATCGACGTGACCCTGATCTGCAACACCGCCGGCACCCTCGAACCACGACGCGACGAGCCGAGCCCCGGTTCCTGCCGGGCCGCCGTCAGCTTCGCCGGCTACTCCACCACCACCACCGGCTGATCCCCGGCCCACCGCCGGGACGGGTCAGGTGCCAGAGGTGACGGGCGAGGCGCCAGCCGAGCCCGTTACCGTTGGTCACCTGACCCGGGACACGGC
>JAGQSS010000360.1 GCA_020439405.1 Ilumatobacter sp.
GGCGAGCTTCGTGAATCCGCACGACATCGTGCTGTTCCCGCTGTGGAAGCAGCGCGGCATGCCCGACGAACTGGCCGCGATCGAGGTCCCGCCCGTGCCGCCGGCACGGAGCGCCACCGAAGACCTGCGCACCAAGCCGGCCGCCCACGTCGCCTACCGGGCCGCGTATCCGTCGTGTTACGGGCCGCCCGGGCCGGTCGCCAAGCTGTACCGCGACCACGCCCAGGAGTACCGCGACCTGTACTACAAGCTCCATGCAGCGGTCGACGCACCACTCGACCGGGTCCGGCGTGCGGTCACCGATCACACGACCGGCGACGCCCTCCTGGTCCGCACCGCCGACCACGGCGACCTGCTCGGGTCGCACGGCGGGCTGCACCAGAAGTGGTTCCAGCTCTACGACGAGTCGAGTCGCGTGCCGTGTTCGATCGTCCGGGTCGGCACCGGTGCGACCACCGGCCGCATGATCGACGAACCGACCTCGCACGTCGACCTCGTGCCGACCCTGCTCGCCGCGGCGTCGATCGACGAGGCGACGGTCGCCGACGACCTGCGGGCGACCTTCAGCGAGGTCCACCCGCTGCCGGGTCGCAACCTGCTGCCGGTCGTCGACGGCGCCGACCCCGACGCCGACCGGGTCGTCTACGTGATGACACGCGACAACATGCCCGAGGGCGACACCGGCGCCAACGCGATCGCCCGCGCCTTCGGACGCGTCGACGACGCACCCGGCCCGCTGCGCATCCAGGTCGCCGCCCACGTCGCCACCAACTTCGAGGGCGTCGTCGCCCGCGTCCCGTCCGACGCCGGCGGTGACGGCCGTCTCTGGAAGCTCGTGCGCACCTTCGACGACCCGTCGACCTGGACCGAACCGGGCGTGCGCCAGCTGGCGAGCGACGGCATCGGTGGGCCGCAGTACCGCACGAACGTCCTCCCCGACCAGTGGGAGCTGTACGACCTCGAGGCCGACCCGGGTGAGATCGCCAACCGTTGGGACGACCCCGACGCGGCCGCCGTGTTCGGGTGGATGCGCGACCGGATGAAGGAGCAGCGCCACGCGTCGATCCCCGAACGGAACGCACCCTGGCCCTACGTGACGAGCAAGATCACCCGGATCGACAAGGTGCCCCTGCTGCCACCACGCGACGTCATCAAGATGCAGGTGCAACAACGGCGTGCCGGCCGCGCCCACCTGCCGAAGCCGCCGCAGAAGCTGGCCCGACGGTTGCTCCAACGGCTGGGCATGCACCCCGACGATCCCGACGCCGTCGAGTTCGACCTCGCCGGCAAGCGAGCGCTCGTCATCGCCACGAACCACGGGCGCCTCGACATCGGGACCCCGACCGGTGTGTTCGCGAGCGAACTGACCGTGCCGTACTACGCCTTCCTCGATGCCGGCATGCGGGTCGACGTAGCGAGTCCGCTGGGTGGCGACATCCCGGTCGACCCGAAGTCGCTCAAGCCGCCGATCCGCACCTCGGCCGACGACCGCCTGCTCGCCGACGACGACCTGCAGGAGGCGCTCGCCGACTCACTCGCGATCGGCGACCTCGACATGGACCAGTACGACATCGTCTACCTGGCCGGCGGTTGGGGAGCGGCGTTCGACCTCGGTACCTCCGACGACGTCGGTCGTCAGATCTCCGCCGCGAACGCGCGCGGTGCCGCCATCGGAGGTGTGTGTCATGGTCCGCTCGGGCTGCTGAAGGCGACGAACCCCGACGGGACGCCGCTGGTGGCGGGTCGGCGGATCTCGGCGGTCACCGACAAGCAGGTGCTCGAACTCGGGATCGCGAGCACCCCGCAGCACCCCGAGACCGAGCTCCGCAAGGCCGGCGCCGAGTTCGAGTGCACCCACGCCTTCCGTGACCCGTTCGCCAACCACTGGGTCGTCGACGGCAACCTCGTAACCGGCCAGAACCAGAACGCCGCCCCCATGGTCGCGAGAGAACTGATGCGCCTCGTCGAGTGAAAGGGGTCGGAGATGGGGTCAGGCACCTTCTGGCGCGCCAGCGTCTGGTGACCTGGGCTGGTCTGCCAGAAGGTGCCTGACCCCATCTCGCCAGAAGGTGCCTGACCCCATCCCTAGATCAGGTGGACGGTGCGGGAGCCGGACTGGCCTCGGACGAGAGTGCCGATCTGCCAGGTGTCCTCGTCGATGGCGGCCTGGACGGCGTCGGCGTCGGCGGGTTCGCAGACGATCACCATGCCGATGCCCATGTTGAGCATGCGATGCAGCTCGTGGTCGTCGACGCCGGTGGCGAGCTCGCTGATCAGTTCGAACAGCGGTCCCTTCGGCCACGAGCCGAGGCGGATCTCGGCGTCGACGGCGTCGGGCAACACCCGCGGCAGGTTCTCCGGCAGGCCTCCGCCGGTGATGTGCGCCAATGCCTTCACCTTGCCGGTCGCCAGCGCCCCGTCGAGCACGTCGAGATACGACCGGTGCGGTGCGAGCAGCGCGTCGCCCAGTTCGACGTCGAAGCCCGGCGGCGTGACGCTCATCGGCACCCAGTCGAACAGCTTGCGTAGGAACGAGAACCCGTTCGTGTGCGGCCCGCTCGACGCCACGCCGATCAGTACGTCGCCGGCCGACACGTCTTCTCGGGGGAGCAGCTCACCGCGCTCGGCGATCCCGACGAGCGTGCCCGCCACGTCGAACGCGCCCGGCGCATACACCCCGGGCATCTCGGCCGTCTCACCGCCGAGCAGCACGCACCCCGACGCCTCGCACGCCTCGGCCATGCCGGTCACCACATCGGCCACGAGGTCGGCGTCGAGCACGCTGGCGGCGATGTAGTCGAGGAAGAAGAACGGCTTGGCCGATTGGACGAGCACGTCGTCGATGCAGTGGTTGACGATGTCGTGGCCGATGTTGCGGACCTTGCCCAGCCGCGCGGCCAGCTCGACCTTCGTGCCGACGCCGTCGGTCGAGGCGACCAGCACCGGGTCGGCGCACTCGAGGATCCGCTTGGCGGAGAGGACACCGCCGAACGAGCCGACGCCTCGCAACACGTCGCTGCCGAGCGTCCGCTCGACGGCGCCCTTCATCTGCTCGACGGCACGGGTGCCCTCGTCGATGTCGACACCGGTCGCCGCGTACGACGTGAGCAGCGCACCCGGCGCACGCCACCCGATGTCGCGTCGGACGATCTTGTTCGGGAACGACACCCCGTCCATGCCCCGATAGGCCGCGGCGCGGGCGGCGGCGAGGTCGGCACCGAGGCCTGTCACGGCGAGC
>JAGQSS010000361.1 GCA_020439405.1 Ilumatobacter sp.
AAGGTGTCTTCGTCGGGCACGGTCTGTGTGGTGTCCCATGTCGAGACCGACCTCGTCGTCGACGTGACCGGCTACGTGGCGTCGGGCGCGGGTGTGGTGTCGTTGGTGCCTGAGCGGTTGGTGGAGACGCGGTCGGGCCCGGGTGATGTGACGACCGATGGTGCGTTCCAGGGTGTGGGGCGGGTGGCTGCTGGTGAGGTGTTCGAGTTCGGTGTGTTGGATCGCGGTGGTGTGCCGGGTTCGGGTGTGTCGTCGGTGGTGTTGAACGTGACGGCGGTGGGGCCGTCGGGTGCGGGTCATCTGACGGTGTTTCCGTGTGGTGATGTTCCGTTGGCGTCGTCGTTGAACTACACGGCTGGTTCGGTGGTGGCGAACGAGGTGATCGTGAAGGTGTCTTCGTCGGGCACGGTCTGTGTGGTGTCCCATGTCGAGACCGACCTCGTCGTCGACGTGACCGGCTACGTCTCGTCGGAGACGCCGGTGACCCCGCCGCCCGTCGTCGAAGGGCTCACCGTCGGTTGGCACCTCGTGCCCAACAGCGTGGTGCTCACCGGCCCGGGCGACACCCGGACGGTGCAACTCGTCCACTACGGGCCCGACGGGCAGCCGAGTGGTCGAGCGGTCCCCGACGGAACCGTCGTGCGCTCCGACGTCGACGCCGGCATCGACGCGATCGTCGCGCCCGACGGCACGGTCACGATCACGGGCGGCGACGATGTCGGTGAGGAGGTCGGCGCGATCGACATCGAGGGAGGCACGGTCGGCCCGCTCTGGATGACGTCGGTCAGGCTCCAGCCCGGTGTCGTCGAGATTCCTGCGGCGTCGGTGCTCTTCCCGCTCCCCGACAGCAAGGCCGTCGACGCCGAGCCGTTCACGGTGCCCGAACTCCAGGCACGGGTGGTGGTGCCCGACGAAACGGCCGGTGTCTTCGGCACGGTGATGCCGTTCGTCCTCGACGGGGCGCCGCCGTCCGCCGGCACGCTCGTGGTCTCCTACGGCGTCGCGCCGATCTTCGGCCGGGTCGTCGAGCGTCCGGGACTGCCGTCGCTGCAGCGATCCGGTCGTTCGCTCGTGAGCGTCGAGATCGTGCCGCTCGACGAGGTGTATCTCGATCTCGAGACCGGAGCGTCCATGGACGAGGTCGCTGCGATGGGGATCTCCACCGAGGTCCCGCTGCCGTCCTGCGACGACGTCACCGGCACGAGTTGCGAGGAGGCCTTCGCCGCAGCGGCCGAGGCCGACCGCATCGTCGAGACGGTTCGGACCCCGGCCGCCGACGACCCGCCGGTGGGGAGCATTTCGCTGTTCGGTCGCGAGTGCGAGGGCAGTGGCGTCGCATCGATCGGCGAGCTGAAGCTGCTCAAGTTCAACCCGAGTGTCAAGCTCGCCGGACTCGGCGTCCAGGCGAGCGTCGACGCCGGGAACCACGCCGGCATCATCATGGAGTTCGGGATCGACGCGAGTCTCGTGTTCGGGCCGGAGCTCAAGATCCAGGGCGCCTTCGCCGGGACCGTCGGGTGCACCATCGCCGAGAACACCATCGACGTCTACGTGTCGGGCCCCTTGTCGGCGATCCTGACCGGTGCGTTCACCAATGCCCTGATCCTCGAGTTCGAGGTGAAGGCCGCGGTCGGCCCGGCGATTACCGTCGGCCTCGAGTGCACCGGAGCCGTGCAGTTCGTCATCGGGTTCCGCTGGACGACGGGGAGCGGCTTCTCCGACACGAGCCGCAAGTCCGGCCCGTCGGTCGACTGCCAACCGAAGAAGTCGGTCGTCGAGGCCTCGAACGGCGCCGGGGTCCCGGCGACGCTCGAGATGTCGGCCGCGCTCAAGCTCCAGGAGTCGGCGGGTGTCCGCTTCGGCGGCGGCACGGCAAAGGTGATCGGCAAGATCTTCCAGGTCGAGCGACTCGGCGTGTTCGACGTGCTGACCGACAGCCTGGCCTTCAAGGGTGTCCTCGGTCTCGAGAACACCGCCAACGTCCTCGCGAACGAAGCCGCCGGCTCGAAGATCGACACCCTCATCGAGGGGAAGATCACCGCTGGCCTGAACGCGTTCGACGTGATCGTGAACCAGACGTTCAAACTCAACATCCCGTTGTCGATCGACCTGTTCAGTCTCGAGGTGCCGGTCGTGCTGATCGCCGGTGTGCCGTCGAAGGACACCGTCGTCGTGAAGGTGAACGGTGAGGAGGTCTCGGGTGTCGCCGAGGTCGTGCCCGGCGACGTCGTCGACGTGGCGGCGACACAGAAACCGCACGAGACCGCCCTCCTCAGCTACCAGCCCACCGAGGCGACCGACTGGGCCAAGACGACGGGCGTCTACGAGGAGTTCGGCGAGTTCCAGTGGAACGTGTCCGGGACGAAGATCACGTCCAACCGTGTCGTCACCAAGGATCTGTGCGACGGGCTGACGGAACCGACGACGATCGGCATCGTCGCCACCGCCGACGACATCATCGACATCCCGACGTGGGCCGGTTCGTTCCAGATGAAGTGTGCTCGTCACGTCGAGTTCGACCCCAGCGACGTGTCGGTGACGCGCCTGCGCCCGGACGCGTCCGCCGACATCGTCCAGTACGGCTACGTCGACAAGTCCTGGGACCTCGAGCTCAGCGATCCGCTGCCCGATGGCTACACGATCAGCATCTCTCCCTTGACCGGCACGTTCGGTGAGGCGACGAGCGACGACCCCGAGCGCGTCCCGCTCGACATCCACCTGATCTGCCCGCCGACCGACACCGAGGACCTCGAGATCTTCGACGCGTTGTACGACCTGAGGGTCGACGGTGACATCTCGGGCAAGGTGTTGCTCGTCACGGTCAACTGCACCGAGAACTACTTCGACATCGACGAAGACGAGGTGATCGGCGGGTCGCCCGTGCACTTCTCGACCGAGGGCGAGGTCGACGACCTCTGGACGGGCAACCTCGAGCCGGCTTCCGGGTTCCTGCGGGGCACGTTCAGCGTCTCGGACGAGGAGTCCGTGCTCACGGCGACCACCCCGGCCGACACCCGTGTACCGAAGCCGATCCCGCCCGGCGGGTGTGGCGGCAGCGCGGGTCTGGAGGACCTGCCGGAGCTGCGCTTCCCCGTCCCGGTCTCGACCGGGCACCGCGGTGCGGACTCGGTCACGGTGATCTGGCTCGAACGGCCCGGTTTCCCACCCCAGAACGGTGGGCCGTGCCCGCCGCCCCCGCCCCCGCCGCCGCCCCCGCCG
>JAGQSS010000362.1 GCA_020439405.1 Ilumatobacter sp.
GACACATCAACCGATCGGGTGATCCGCCGGCACCGGCGGATCGGCCCAGACCTCGCCGTCACGGCGCCACGACGTGGTCGCCGTGACGGCGTTCGTCGTGATGGGCCGGTACAGGTGCGGGAAGTGTTCGTCGACGCCGTCGGCGGGCGGTTCGAGCCGGAACGCGCCGTCGAACGCGGCTCGGTCGACGTGGAGCACGACGAGTTCGTCGAGGTCACCGTAGAACCGGTTCGCGACACCGACCATCTGGTGCGTGAACGAACAGTGCACGAACCCCTCCTGCTCGAACGTGACGCCGCGTGTGCTCCACGGGTACGGGTCGCCCGACACGGCCGATGCCCAGTCGGCGGGAAGTGCGAGGTGGTAGATCGGCCGCACGAACTCGTACTCGCGCTCGACGGTGGCGACCTGCAGCCGGAACCAGTCGTACCAGCGGGTGCGGCCGAGCCGTTGGGCGCTCAGGTGATCGGCGTGGCGTTTCCAGCGTCGGGCGGCCTCGGCATCGTCCCAGTACGACACGGTGATGCCGTACCCGTCGGCGCCGCGTGCCGATTCGATGCCGCGAAACCCGGGCTGCTCGGCGGCGAGGCGCTCCATCTCGGCCGCCGTGTCGGCGTACCCCGTTTCGTCGATGCCGGTGTGTCGGCTGGAGAAGATGACGGCGGTGTAGGGCTGCACGACCTCAGTCTGCCGGGTCGGGCGCGGCCTGGCCGCCGAGGTTGTCGACGACGTCGACGATCCGGTCGACTCGTGTGTCGGCCAAGCGAGCGCGTCGCCGTTCACCGGTGCAGAGCAGTCTGAGTTCGAGACCCTGGCGACGGGCGGTCGCGGCGGCACCGAGGATCAGCCCGAGTGCGGCGTCGTCGAGCAGCGCGAGCCCGTCGACGTCGACGACGATCGGCCCCGATGCCGACGACACCGCCTTGGCCAGCAGTTGGGACAACGCCGGCAGGGCGGCGAGGTCGGCGTCACCGTCGAGTTCGAGCACGGTCGCGTCGCCGACGTGGCGGATCCGTCCGAGGCCGATCATGACGGCGAATGTACCGGCGTCGGGGCGTGCTCAGGGTGGCTCGAGCGGCATGGTCGCGCTTGCCGTCAGCCGCACGTCGGCGATGACGGCACCGATCACCGGGACCGACGTCGGGTCGGTGAACGCGACCGTCACCGTGACCGTGCTCGCCGTGGTCGAGGTCACGACGTCGAGCGGTTCGAGGCCACTGGCGTCGGCGACGAACCCGCTCGCCGCCGACGCCGGGTCGGACGAGACGCTGGCGGCACGAGCTGCCGCCCGCGCGAGGTGCTCGACCGCGAGTCGGTGCGCCGCCACGACGGCGACCTGCACGATGCCGAGCACCAGCACGACCACGACCGGGACGACGATCGCGAACTCGACCGCCGCCTGGCCGCGGTCGCGCCGTGCGCTCATCCGAGCTGGTCGATCGCGGCGCTGATCGCCGCGTCGAACAGGCGGCCGACTGCGGCAGCGCCGCCGCCGGCGGTCGCCCAGCCGATGACGAGCACGCCGACGAGCGCGGCTGCGAGCAGGATCAGCGCGTACTCGGTGGTCGCCTGACCGCGGTCTCGCATGGCGTCGTCGTGATGATCGTCGTGATGATCGTCGTGATGGTTGTCGTGGTGGGTCATGGTGACTCCTCGGGGTCGACGGGTGGGAGCGTGACGCTCGATCAGGGGAGCGATTCCCCGAGTGCGCCGACGGCGCCGAGCACGGCCGGCACGACGGCGAGGAGGACGAACGCGGGCAGGCAGCACGCGACGAGCGGGAACGAGAGCGCGACCGGGAGCCGTCGGGCGGCCTCGGCGGCGTGACGCCGCCGCTCGGCCCGCGCCTCGTCGACGAGCCGGTCGAGCACCGGTGCGAGCGGTAGCCCGTACCGGTCGGCGGTCGCCATCGCCTCGGCCATCACCACGGCCGCACCGCCGATCTCGTCGGCGAACGCCGCGAGCGCGTCGGCGAAGGCGCCGCCGCGGCGGAGTCGGTGTTCGAAGGCGTCGAACGCCGGCCGGAGGTCGGGGTGGGCGACGTCGGCGGCGGCGAGCACGGCGTCGGTCGGGGACCGGCCGGAGCGCACGGCGACGACGACCAGTTCGATCGCGTCCGGCAGAACGGCTTGTCGGCGGCGGCGAGCACGACGGTCGGGCCCGATCGGTCGTTTCATCGCGCCGCCCGATCGACCGTGCGGCGCATCCACCACCACCCGATCACGTTCAGCACGAGTCCGGCACCGACCGTCAGCATGCCGAACGGCGTCGCGACCGACGATCGCACCGATGCCGACGACACCAACAGGACCAGCAGCATCGCGACGGGGAGCCAGGTGAGGACGCCGGCCGAGAGCCGCGCCTGTGCGCTCTGGACGCGCCGCTCGTCGCGCTCGGCGGCCCGGGCTCGCAGCACACCGGCCGCCCGATCGAACGGTTCGGCGGCCGGGCCGCCGTGATCGGCGCACGCGACGGCCACGGTCACCACGAGTGCGGTGTCCGGGTCGTCGATCGGGCGGGTCGACTCGGTGTCGGACGGTATGCGACGGTGTTCGACCGCCCGCCGGACGACGCCCACGGCGTCGGACGCGGTGTCGTCGGGCTCGGTGTGCTCGATCGCGGTGCGGAGCGTGTCGCCACCACGGACCGCACGCGCCACGCCCTCACACCAGTGCGCCAGGGCGAGTGTGGCGGGAGCGTCCCGGCGGAACGGCGATCGGAACGTCGGGCGGTGCGACGCGGATCCTGGCGACGGCCGGGTGCGATGCGCCGCGTCGCCCGGCCGGCGAACCGGCGGTCGGGGGCGACACGTCCACATCACCGAGGCGGTCAGCGGCAACGACCAGACGAGTTCGTTCATCGCCGCCCCCGCTCGAAGACGGCGCAGACCCGACCCGCGGAGGCGAGCAGGCGGCCGTCGGCCTCGCCGTCGGACTCGATCGGCTCGACCACCTCGCGGACGTACCGGGCACCGTCGCGACGTTCGACGTGGACGACGGCGTCGATCGATCGCGTGACCTGGCGCCTGATCGCGGCGATCGGCCACGACGGAGCGGCCTGGAGCACCAGTCCCTCGAGGCGGCGGAGCCCGTCGAGTGCCGAGTTCGCATGACACGTCGCGAGTGATCCGTCGTGGCCGGTGTTGAGCGCTCGCAACGCGGCCAGGGCCTCGTTGCCGCGGAACTCGCCGACGACGAGCCGGTCG
>JAGQSS010000363.1 GCA_020439405.1 Ilumatobacter sp.
GTTCTGGGCCCCGGACGAACTCGTCGCCGCCTACCGCGGTCACACGGCCGAGCGCGGCACGGCCGCCCGCTCGACGTGGGAGGCCCGCGCCGGCGACACGATCGCCACACCCGAATGGGTCGCCTGCTGGAACCAGACCGGCGTCGACGGCTGGGACGACGACCTGCCGACCTACGAACAAGGCGACAGCGTCGCGACCCGCAAGGCGATCAACGCCGCGTTCAACGCGACCCTCGACAAGATCCCCGGGCTCGTCTCCGGCGCCGCCGACCTCACCGGCAACACCGGCACCAAGCTGAACGGCCAGACGATGAACTCGATCGACGCGCCCGGCGGCCGCCAGATCGCCTACGGCGTCCGCGAACACGGCATGGGTTCGGCGATGGTCGGCATGGCGCTGCACGGCGGCATCATCCCGGTCGGCGGCACCTTCTTCGTCTTCCTCGACTACATGCGGCCGCCGGTCCGCCTCGCAGCGCTCTCCAACGCCAAGGTCTGCTTCGTCTACACCCACGATTCGGTCGGCGTCGGCGAGGACGGCCCCACGCACCAGCCGGTCGAGCAGCTCGCCACCCTGCGGGCGATCCCCGACCTGCACGTCGTCCGGCCCGCCGATGCGAACGAGACGATCGCCGCCTGGGTCGACGCCGTCCGCCACGACGGCCCGACCGTGCTCGTCCTGAGCCGCCAGAACATCGACGTGGTCACCGACGGCTCGGCCATCGAACGCGGCGCCGGCGTCGTGCGTCCCGCCGACGATCCCGACATCGTCCTCGTCGCGACCGGCAGCGAGGTCGCCCTCTGTGTCCACGCCGCCGAGCGCCTCGCCGAGGCCGGTCTCGACGCCCAGGTCGTCAGCATGCCGTCGTGGGACCGCTTCGAGGAACAGGACGCCGACTACGCCGACGAGGTCCTCCCGATCGGCGTGCCCACCCTCGCCGTCGAAGCCGGCGTCTCCCTCGGCTGGCACCGCTACGCCGACGACGTCGTCAGCATCGAACGTTTCGGTGCCAGCGCTCCCGGGGACGTCGTCATGGAGCACCTCGGCCTGAACGTCGACCACGTGGTCGCACGTGCCAACCAACTCGTCACCATCCTCGCCGACTGATCGGAGGACCCACCCATGAACCGTCTGCAGTCCCTCGCCAACGACCAGGGCCAGAGCCCGTGGCTCGACAACCTGAAGCGCAGCTATCTCACCTCCGGTGAACTCGCGCAGCTCCGCGACCGTGGTGTTCGCGGCCTCACGAGCAACCCGTCGATCTTCCAGAAGGCCATCCAGGGATCGGCCGACTACGACGAGCAGTTCCGTGAGCTCGCCGGTGACGAACACCCGATCATCGACGACTACTGGGCGATGGTGCTCGCCGACATCCACGGCGCCTGCGACGTCTTCTCGCGCGTCTTCGACGAGACGGACGGCCTCGACGGGTACGTCTCGGTCGAGGTCGACCCGAGCCTCGCCAACGACACCGCCGGCACCACCGAGGCGGCGCGCGGCCTCCACGAACGCCTCCACCGGCGCAACCTGATGGTCAAGATCCCCGGCACCGAGGCCGGTCTCCCGGCGATCCAGCAGATGATCGCCGAGGGCCGCAACATCAACGTGACCCTGATCTTCTCGCTCGAGCGCTACGCCGCCGTGATGGAGGCCTACATCGCCGGTCTCGAGCAGTTCGCCGCCGACCCCGACGCCGACCTGTCGCAGGTCGCCAGCGTCGCCAGCTTCTTCATCTCCCGCGTCGACGTCGAGGTCGACCGCCGGCTCGAGACCATCGGCACCGAGGATGCACTGGCCCTGCGCGGCAAGGCAGCACTCGCCCAGGGCAAGCTCGCCTACCGCCTGTTCCGGGAGACGTTCAGCGGTCCGCGCTGGGACGCGCTCGCCGCCCGCGGCGCCCGCGTCCAGCGACCGCTCTGGGCCAGCACCAGCACCAAGAACCCCGACTACCCCGACACGCTTTACGTCGACGAGCTGATCGGGCCCGACACGGTCAACACCCTGCCCGAGAACACCCTCGAGGCGTTCGCCGACCACGGCACCCTCGCCCGCACCATCGACGCCGACATGGACGACGCCGACCGGGTCTGGCAGGGGCTCGCCGACGTCGGCGTCGATATGGACGACGTGTCCGCCCAGCTCGAGCGCGAGGGTGTCGACTCGTTCATCAAGTCGTTCGACGAGTTGATCGGTGCCCTCGAGCAGAAGGCCGCCGAGCTCACCGCCGGCTGACGCACCTCCCGTGACCGACCCCTTCGCCCCCCTCCGGTTCCCGCGCGGCCGCGCCGCGGCCAACGCGTTGATGCTGGCCCCGCTCACCAACTGCCAGAGCCACCCCGACGGCACCCTGTCCGACGAGGAGCACCACTGGCTGACCATGCGCGCCGACGGCGGGTTCGGCACCGTCATGACGTGTGCCGCATCGGTGTCGGCGACCGGCGTCGGGTTCCCCGGCCAACTCGGGGTCCACGACGACACCCACCTGCCCGGACTCGAACGGCTCGCGTCCGATCTGCGCGCTGCGGGTTCGGTCGCCCTCGCGCAACTCCAGCACGCCGGCATCCGGTCACCGATCGACCTGATCGGCACGACGCCGGTCGGCCCGTCCGACCACGCCGACACGGGCGCTCGCGCCCTCACCACCGACGAGGTCGAGCAGGCGGTCGCCGACTTCGTCGCCGCCGCCCGACGTGCCGAACGCGCCGGGTTCGACGGCGTCGAACTGCACGGCGCCCACGGCTACCTGTTGTGCGCGTTCCTCAGTCCCGAACTCAACCGCCGCACCGACCGATACGGCGGCTCGCTGGAGAACCGGAGCCGGATCCTGTTCGAGATCCTCGATGGCATCCGTGCCGAGTGCGGGCCCGACTTCGTCGTCGGCGTGCGCCTCTCGCTCGAACGATTCGGCGTCCGACTCGACGAGATGCGGATCGTCACCCAGGCCCTCATCGATTCGGGTCAGGTCGACTTCATGGACCTGTCGCTGTGGGACTGCACCAAGGAGCCCGTCGAGATGGCCGGCAGCGGCCGCTCCCTGCTCGAGGTCACGACCGATCTGGCCCGGCGCCACGACCCGCAGGGACGACGCGTGCCGATCGGCGTCGCCGGCAAGCTGCACGACCCCGACGACATCGCATACGCGCTCGAACACGGTGCCGACTTCGTCCTGCTCGG
>JAGQSS010000364.1 GCA_020439405.1 Ilumatobacter sp.
GTGATCGACGGTAACGCCTCGTTCCTCGGCGTCACCTCCGACACCTGACCCGACACACCCTCGTTCCTCGGCGTCACCTCCGACACCTGACCCGACCCGGTTGGGGGTCAGGGGGTGATGGGGAGGCCGAAGCGGAAGCGGTGGTCGGGGTCGAGGGCGGCCTTGACGGCCTGCAGGCGCGCGAGGTGGTCGGCCGAGAACGAGCTCGCCGTCCGGTCACGACGCTCGACACCGTCGACCAGGTTGAGGAAGGTCGCACCCGTCACGTACGGCGCCAGCTCGGTGCGGACGCCATGTCGGTCCTCGGCCGTCCCACCACACAGCTCGATCACGAACGGGTCGCGACGACCGCGCCCGTTCACCGCGGCCTCGCTGCGATTCCGGACCGCCCCGCCCACGTGGCGGATCCCCGCCCATGCGACGCGGGCCGGACCGTCCGGCGACGCCGCGGCCGCCGCCACCAACACGTCGACGACCTCGTCGCGCACCACCGACAGTCCGTCGTTGGTGATCCCGACCGGAATCGCTTCGTCGGTGCGGTGGGCGATCAGATCGAGCCGATCGGTCGGCCGGATCTCCCAGTCGTCCGCGATCGGCAGGCTCCACGTCCGCCACTGGTCGATCAGCGCCCGGCCGAGGGTCGGTTCGCCGACCCAGCACCCACGCACCGACACACCGGTCGGTTCGATGACGACCTGGGTCGTCAGTTCGGGCCGTTGCCCGATCACCCAGTCGCGCCATCGCCGGACGACCGCCCAGGCGAGGGAGTGCGGATAGGTCAGGGTGCCGGCGTACACCTCGGTGACGGGCACGAGTTCGAGTTCCATGCCCACGACGACGCCGAGCGTGCCGGCACCGCCGCCCTTGAGCGCCCAGAACACCTCCGGGTGCCGGTCGGCGTCGGTCGTGACGAGCAATCCGTCGGGGGTCACGAGGTCGATGCTGAGGACCGTGTCGCTGGCCAAGCCGAACCGCCGGGCGAGCCAGCCGAGGCCGCCGCCGAGGGTGTAGCCGACCACGCCGATGTCGTTCGACGAACCGGACAGCCCGGTGAGGCCGTGGGCGCGAGCGACGGGCAGCAGATCGTCCCAGCGGGCACCCGCTTCGACCGTGGCAGTCCGGTGCGAGGCGTCGATGCGAACGCCTCGCAGCCGCGACGTCACGACGAGGACGGCGTCGTCGGCCTCGCGCGCCACGCCGTGGCCGGTCGACTGGACCGCCACGCCGAGATCGTGGGCCCGCGCGAACCGCACGGCAGCGACCACGTCGTCGACCGTGTCGGCGACCGCGACCACGACGGGCCGCTGGTCGACGAGCGGGTTCCAGGCGGATCGCCACGTGTCGTAACCCGGATCGTCGGGCGCGAACACGTCTCCGGCGACTCGTCGACGGAGTTCGTCGAGCATCTCGGGTGGCGGGGCGGAGTGGTCCATACGATCACCCTCGTCCTCGACGGTTGGCGGCGGCTTGACGCCCGCTTGCAGGCGCGATCCGGCCCGATCTCGGGTCGTCGCCGCGATGACCGTTATCCGTACCGCACACCCGCTCGCGGTGTGCTAGACCGCTGCCGTGCTGCACGTCCGCGTGCTGGGTCCGGTCGAGGTCGTCCGGGACGGGAACAACGTCGACCTGGGCGGTCCACAGCAACGCGCCGTCGTGGCCCATCTGGCCGTCGAGGCGGGTCGCGTCGTCTCGGTCGAACGGCTGATCGATCGAATCTGGGGCGACGATCCACCGCGGACCCCGCTCGGCACGCTGCAGAGCTACGTGTCGCGTCTGCGCCGAGCACTCGAGCCCGACCGGGCAGCGGGTGCCCCGCCGCAGGTCCTCGTCTCGGAGGCCCCCGGGTACGCGCTCCGCCTCCCCGACGACGCGGTCGACCTCCACCGATTCGAGGCGATGGCCACCGAGGGACGCGCCGCGGCAGCCGCGGGCGACTTCGTGCGGGCGGTCGAACAGCTCGACGCCGCCCTGGCGTTGTGGCGTGGCGAACCGCTGGCCGGAATCGGCCCCGACGAGCAGGTCCGACCGATCGTCGTCCGTCTCAGCGAGGCACGCGCCTCGGTCGTCGAGGATCGGTTCGACGCCCTGTTGGCGCTCGGTCGACACGGCGAGATCGTGCCCGACCTCCAGGCGGCGGTCGGGGACGAGCCGCTCCGCGAGCGATTGTGGTCGCAGCTGGCGATCGCGCTGTATCGGTCGAGCCGTCAGGCCGACGCGCTGCGAGCCCTCGGAACGGCCCGCGAGACGCTGCTCGACGAACTCGGCCTCGACCCGGGCCCCGAACTGCGCGCACTCGAGCAACGGATCCTCGACCAGGACCCGGCGCTGCTGGCGGTCCCGCGCGTGGAGGCGCCCGTGGTCCAGCCACGGGCACCACGGCGGCGGGCACCGGAGTTCGTCGGTCGGACGGCCGAATGGTCGACGGCGACGGCGGCACTCGATGCCGCCATCGATCGCGCCGGGCTGCTGCTCGTCGAGGGCGAACCGGGCATCGGCAAGTCGACCCTGTGCGAGACATTGCTGTCGTACGCCGAGGGCGAGGGCTGGACGCCCGTCGTCGGCCGATGCGTCGAGTCGGGCCTCGCGCCGTCGTTGTGGCCGGTGATCGAGATCGCCCGCGCTGTCCTCGGACACGAGGTCGCCGCCCACGTGCCCACGTCGGTCGCTCCACATCTCCGGGCACTCGCCACCGACGGCACCACCTCGGCGACGACGCTGCAACCGGTCGAACTGGCCGACGAACTGATCGAGCTCCTCGACTCGTGCGGCGGCGTGCGGTGGGTCGTCTACGTCGACGACCTGCACTGGGCCGACCGGGCGACACTCGACGTGCTGCTGCTGGTGCTCCGCCGCCTCGGTGAGCGCCAGGTGTTGCTGGTCGGTGCCTACCGACCCGTCGAGCTGGTGCCCGACACGCTGATCGCCGGGGTGCTCGGTGAGCTCCAGCGTCAGTCGGTCGTCGACCGGATCCTGATGTCGCCGCTCGGTCACGACGACGTCGCCCGCCTGATCGAAATCACGTCGGGCACGGCGCCGTCCCCCGTCGTGGCGAGCCGGGTCGCCGCCCGCGCCGGCGGCAACCCGCTGTTCGTCACCGAACTCGCACGCCTGACCGGCGAACGCGGCATCGACGCCAGCGCCGAGGTACCGGCAGCCATCC
>JAGQSS010000365.1 GCA_020439405.1 Ilumatobacter sp.
GTTCTCGTCGTCGACGGTCTCGGGCACCGAGCTGGACGGGACGACCTCGATCGTGACCGTCGACAGCGCGACCCGCTCCGAAAGGTTGCGCTGCTGGGCCTCGAGCCGTTCGAGTTCGGTCTGGCGGAACGTCAGCTCCGACTCGAGCGTGACGAGCTGGTTCAGGTCGGTCGCCTGCTCCATGAACTGCCGGACGTTCGCCACGCTCTCGCGCGCGTTCTCGATCCGCACGTCGAGGTCGACGAGCTGCTCGGTCACGTCCTGCGCCGATTGCTCGATCGATCGGACGACACCCGTGGCGTCGAGACCGGACAGCAGGCGGTCGAGCTGATCGGGCGGCACCTTCACGACGAGCACCGCGTGACCGGGTCGGTCGATCGCCGTCGGGTCGCCGTAATCGACCGACGACGATGCGATCCCTCCACCGAGCTGCGATGCCGATGCCGAGATCGATGCGACGGAACGCCCGATGTCGTCGCTCGACATCACGACGTGCATCTCGATGATGACGTCGCGTCCGACGATGCCGAGATCGAGATCGGAGGCGCTCCCCGGTGCCGTGCCGACCGTCGGCGCACCTGCCTCGGTGGCCACCTGGTCGGCCGGCTCCTCGGCGGCCATGTCGTCGGGCGCGAAGTCGGCTGCCGGTTCGTCGGCGGTCGAGTCGTCGTCGCCCCCGCATGCGGCCAGGGCAAGCGCTGCGGTGACGACGGCCGCCACGCCGATCGTCGATCGTCGTCGTCGGCCGCCGGCTCGTCGGTCGTGGACGGCTCGTGCTGGTGTCGTGTGTTGATCCCCCATGTGTCTTCGACGTCGTCGTGACCCGAGCGGTTCCCCCGGGGTTGCGAGGTGTCCACCCGGAGCGGGCGTGACCGTGGCAAGCTCGACGGTCCCATGAAGTACGACCGCGACATCCTCGACGAGGTCGCCGACGCTCGGCGCAAGCCCCAATACCGCACGCTCGAGGTCGCGATGGGGCTCGTCGTCGAAGACCGCGCCAGCGGTTTCGTCGGCGACGTCGTGCGGTGGAACCACGAGGCCGTCACGCTCCGCGATCGCAAACAACACCTGCGCCACTTCACGTGGAAGCCCGGCGGGTTCCTGTTCGAAGGCACGCCGGTCACGCTCGTGCGGCCGGCGCAGCAGCGCACGGCGGCTCGCAAGGTCACGGCGTCCGGATCGTTCGCCGCCGACCGGTCGGCCGGCGCGCGCGTGGCCCGGGCGAGCCGGATCTGGGTCGAGGGCAAGCACGACGCCGAGCTGGTCGAACACGTCTGGGGCGACGACCTGCGCGAACTCGGCATCGTCGTCGAACCGCTCCACGGCGCCGACGACCTGCGCGCGGCGGTCGCCGAGTTCGGTCCGTCGACGACCCGCCGGCTCGGGATCCTGCTCGATCACCTGGTCGACGGATCGAAGGAGTCGCGGATCGCCGCCACCGTCGATCACCCGGCGGTGTTGATCACCGGGCATCCCTTCGTCGACGTGTGGGCCGGCATCCGCCCGAAGACGGTGGGGCTCACCGCCTGGCCCGACGTGCCGAAGGGCCGGCCGTGGAAAGAGGGCATCTGCGATGCTTTGGGTGTCCCGTTCGACGGGTTCTGGCCGCGCATCCGCAACCAGGTCCGCAGCTTCGCCGACCTCGAACCCGAACTCGTCGGCGCCGTCGAGCGCCTGATCGACTTCGTCACCCTCGACGACGCCTGAACCGACCAATGCGGCCGCTCCCCGGTCGATTCTGTGGAAGCGATGATGCCCTCCCGCCGTCATGATCGCGGCCACAAAATTGGGCCGGGTGACGGCGGTCGGCGTGGGGTGGGTTCAGCCGATGCTTTCGTCGCCTCGCTCGACGGTGGCGTAGGCCCGGCCGCAGTACATGATCGTGACCGTGCCCGATTCGGACACCACGACGACGATCGCATCGGGGTCGTCATGGCTGTACCGGAGCGCCGAGGTGTGCCGCATGCCTCGCATCGGTCCGACCGTGCGATCGGCGTCGGTCGACGGTGCCAGCCGGATCCCGAGTCCGACGAGGGCGGTGTCGCGGTCGAACAGGGCGGCGCCGTCGGTCTGCGACAGCGCTTGTGCCAGCGCGGCGGCCTCCCCGACCCGATCGAGGCGGAGTGCCGGCGCGTTGTGGATCAGCGGTTCGTGTCGGTGCTTCGGCACGCTGAGATCGGTGGGTCGCCAGATGAGCGTGGCACCGATCCGCCGCGACGCCAGCTCGTGGATCGCGAACCGCAACAACGGTCGGAGCCCCTCGACCGGGAGGTCGGGGGCGAGCTCGCCCAATCGCCGGACCCACGCGGCGAGCGGCGGGTCGCGGTGCCACGCGACGCCGTCCCATCGCACGACCCCGGCGGGCCCGAAGACGCGCACCTGTCCGTTCGGATGGCGCTGCACGATCATCCCACCGATCGAGGTCTGCAACCCGACGAGGTCGTACTCGTCGGCCAGATTGCGATCGAAGCACGCGATGTGGGTGATCACGTCGTCGTTGCGGAGCGCGAACGTCGTCACGCCGTCGGCGAAACGCCGGGCGAACTGCACGTCGAGGTCGCCGAGCGTGAACAGCTCCGCACCCGACTCGACGAGGCTCGCGGCGTCGAGTGCCCACTCCGGCGGCGGCATGATCACGCCGTAGGTCGGGGTGCGGCCCTCGAACCGTTGCGGTCGGAGCGCGTACGCCAGCTCGACGAGTGTGGCGACGGGGTCGTGCGCGTCGGTCAGGACGTCGACTCCTTCCTCGCTCAACTCTTCGGCGAGGCGGCGGAGCCGTCCCGGCAGCACCGGGAGCTCGTCGTCGCTGATCACCCCCTCGACTGTAGGAGACGGTTCGACCGTCGGGCGGTCGTCTCAGCGCGAACCCAGCCGACAACGGCAACGGGGCCGGGCCCGGTCCTCGTGGGACCCGGCCCGACCCCGTGTCGGATCGGTGGATGATCAGGTGGTGATCAGGTGGTGATCAGGTGATCACACGAAGGCGGAGGCGAACACGAGCGAGACGATGGTCATCACCTTGAGGAGGATGTTCATCGCCGGGCCGGAGGTGTCCTTGAACGGGTCGCCCACGGTGTCGCCGACGACGGCGGCCTTGTGCGGGTCGGAACCCTTGCCGCCGTGGTGGCCGGCCTCGATGTACTTCTT
>JAGQSS010000366.1 GCA_020439405.1 Ilumatobacter sp.
GATGCCGTGGACGACGCCCCAGAAGTTGACCCCCATCACCCACTCCCAGCCCTCGATCGGACCGAGCCACGGGTCGCCGGCGCCGACGACACCGGCGTTGTTGCACATGACGTGGACGCCACCGAAGCGTTCGACGGTGGTCGCCGCCAGCGCGTCGACCTCCTCGCGCTTGCTGACGTCGCACTTCACGGCGAGCGTCTCGACGCCGTGCGCGCCGACCTCGGCGGTCGCCGCCTCGAGCGCGTCGTCCTGCACGTCGGCGAGGACGACCGAGCACCCCGCTGCGGCGAAACCGTTCGCCAACGCCAGACCGATCCCGCTGCCGGCCCCGGTGACGACCGCGACCTTCCCTGCACCCAGCTCCATGTCGAACCCCCTCGTCGAGCCTGCGCCACGGTAACAGAGCGTCACAGATCGGTCAGGAGCCAGCGACCGGGTCGGCGGGGCAATAGGGTGGGAGGAACCAGTTCGAGGGAGCGCCTACGGCATCATGCACAAGAACGCCAACTTCAGTTTCGAGGACGTCGCCCTCGTGTCCATCGAAGCGTGTGAAGCGCCGATCGTCGTGACCTCCACCGAGGTCGACGAGCGACTCGCTCCCTTCTACGAGCGGACCGACGGCAAGCCCGGCTTGCTCGAGACGTTGGCGGGCATCCGTGAACGTCGCATGTGGCCCGAGGGCGTGTCGTTCACCGACGCCGCCGCGATGGCGGGCGAGCAGGCGATCCAGGCCGCCGGCATCGACCGGTCGAAGATCGGCCTGTTGGTCGACACGAGCGTCTGCCGCGCCCGCCTCGAACCGTCGAGTGCGGTCACCGTGCACGATGCCCTCGGCCTGCCGACCACCTGTCTCAACTTCGACATCGCGAACGCGTGCCTCGGGTTCGTCAACGGCATGCATCTCGCCGGCGTGATGATCGACGCCGGCCAGATCGACTACGCACTCATCGTCGACGGCGAAGGCACCCGTGAGGTCTACGACAACACGATCAACAAGCTCAACGAGCAGGGCGAAGGCCTGGCCGACATCATCGCCAACTTCGCGACGCTCACCCTCGGCTCGGGCGCAGCGGCCGCGGTCATCGGTCGCCATTCCGACAATCCGGGCAGCCATCGCATGATGCGGGGCTTCTTCCACGCCGCCACCCGCCACCACGAACTGTGCGTCGGCTCGCTCGAAGGCATGACCACCGACACGCGTGGCCTGCTCGACGCCGGTGTCGAACTCGCCAAGCTCGCCTGGGAAGACGCCGGCGCCGACGACGGATGGGGCGGCCGCGACCGCTACATCCTCCACCAGATCTCCGAGGTCCACACCAACGCCATGCTCGACGTGCTCGGCCTCGACCCCGACAAGGTCCCCAAGACGTTCCCGTACTACGGCAACATCGGTCCGGCGGCCGTGCCGATCACGTTGGCGGCGGTCGCCGACGACCTCGCGCCCGGCGACTCGGTCGTCTGCATGGGCATCGGATCCGGCCTCAACGCCGGCGTCCTCGAACTGCAGTGGTGACGGCCGCGGCGTCGATCGCCGCCGGCCTGCCGCCCGACGACCTCGACGGACTCGAACCGTCGTGGTCCCGCCTCGTCCACGTCCCGTCGATCGACGGGGTCGGACGCACGTGGCACCTCCTCGACAACCAGGTGGCCGACCCGCGTCTGACGTTGCTGTGCGTGCACGGCAACCCGTCCTGGTCGTATCTGTACCGCAACCTGCTGCGCGTGGCGCCGCCCGGCGTCCGGGTGATTGCCGTCGACCAGCTCGAGATGGGTTTCTCCGAACGATCGGGCACCGTGCGCCGACTCGCGACTCGCATCGACGACCTGGCCCGACTCACCGACGAGCTCGGGCTCGAGGGCCCGATCGTCACCGTCGGCCACGACTGGGGCGGCGCGATCTCGCTCGGCTGGGCGTTGCGGCACGTCGGGCGGCTCGCCGGGGTCGTCCTCATGAACACCGCGGTGCACCAGCCGGAGGGAGCGCCGGCCCCGACGCTCATCCGCCTCGCCCGGTCGAAGCCGGTGCTGGGCAACCTCACGGTCCGCACCCCGGGCTTCGTGACCGGCGCGCTCGGCCTGTCGATCCCGCCGATCGCGCGCTCGATCCGGCGCGGCTTCCACGCACCGTATCGTTCTGCCGAGCGGCGGACGGCCATCGCCGAGTTCGTCGAGGACATCCCGCTCGAACCCGACCACCCGAGTGCCGAGGCGCTCGACGCCATCGCGAACGGGCTCGACGTGCTCGCCGACGTCCCCGTCCTGCTCGTGTGGGGTGCACAGGACACGGTGTTCTCCGATCTGTATCTCCACGACCTCGAGCGGCGCCTCCCGCACGCCGACGTCCACCGGTTCCCGTCTGCGTCGCACTTCGTGTCGGAGGACGCCGACGCGTTCGGCACGATCGTCGACTGGATCGAGGCCCTCGGCGCCGGCGACGACGAGCCGGCCGACGGCGACGACCGTCCGACCCGGCTGCTCGACGTGGCTGCGTGGGCGGGCGACACGGTGGCGCTCGCCGGCGCCGACGGTGACCCCGACGTCACGTTCGCCGACTACGCAGACCGGGTCGACGTCGTCGCCGCGTGGCTGATCGAGATGGGAGTGCAGCCTGGCGATCGCATCGCCCTGATGATCCCGCCCGGCCCCGACCTGGCGGTCGCCCTCTACGCCGCGTGGCGGATCGGCGCCGTGATCGTCCTCGTCGATTCCGGACTCGGCCCACGTGGGATGCACGCGGCGATGCGGGTCGCCGATCCGGCGTTCCTGCTCGGTATCCGGCGTGCCGTCCTGGCCGCACGGGCCCTCCGCTGGCCCGGCGAACGCCTGTCGACCGACGACATGGCGGCGGCGATCGACCGCGGTTCCGGTGCGGATGCCGCGCTGCCGCCGCTGCCTCGGGCCGACGACCCGGCCGCGGTCGTCTTCACGTCCGGGGCGACGGGACCCTCCAAGGGGGTGCGGTACTCGTACCGCCAGTTGGAGGCACAGCGCGACACCCTGCGTGATCTGTACGACATCACCGCCGACGACCGGCTCGTCGCCGCGTTCGCGCCGTTCGCTCTCTACGGGCCGGCGCTGGGCATCGCGTCGATCGTGCCCGACATGGACGTCGCCGCACCCGGCACCCTCACCGCGACGGCGCTCGGC
>JAGQSS010000367.1 GCA_020439405.1 Ilumatobacter sp.
GTCTGACCCGCCTGCTCGCAGTTGTCGGGGAACGACACCCACTGCAGCGGGAGCGGCAGTTCGTCGACGACGGTGATCGGTTCACCGAGGTCGGCGTCGCGGGTGCCGACGTTCTGCACCGTGATGGTGTAGTCGAACGGCGCACCACCGGCGATGGCGGTGACGCCGTCGTCGTTCTTGGTGATCGCCAGATCGACCGGCTGAGCCACGTTGGTGATCGTGCAGGTCGCATTGTCACCGTCGACGAGCGTCACCGTGCCGGTTCCACCTTCACAGAGGAACAGGCTCGGCAGGTAGCCCTCGACCAGCTGGTCTTCGGAGAGGGTGTAGCTGCCGGCGGGCACCGCCGACGAGACGGCTGCGGTGCCCGAGATACCGGTCAGCGTGACCGGACCCTCGGCCGTGAGCGGGAAGTCGGCGACGGTGGCGTTGCCACCGTTCGGCTCGTTCACCACGTTCTTCACGAGGGTGAGCGTGGCGAATCCGGCGCAGGCGTCGGTCGTCTCGGGCTCACCGTCGTCGATCGTGATGCTCATCTGGTTGAGGAAGCCGGTGCCGCCTTCGTCCTCGCGGACGCAGTCACCGTCGGTCTCGGGTCCCACGGCGATCGTCACGTCGACCGTGACGAGGTAGGTGTGGGTCGCACCGGCGGCGATCGGCTGGCCGGTCACGATGACCGGGTCCCCGACACCGTCGAAGGCGTCGTTGGTGGCGATGTCGCCCGGCTGATCGTTCACGACGTCCGCCGAGTCGGTCACGATCGTGACGCTCTCGTCGAACAGGAACGTGTCGGACAGGTCGTACGAACCGGCGCCGGCGTCGGCGGCGTTCGAGACGGTCAGTGTGTAGCTGAGCGACCAGGTGCCGTCGGCGTTGCGGACGGGGTCGGATGTGAGCTGCTTGTCGTACGAGACGTCGGACTGCGCCGTGTTGGTGACCGTGCAGGTCACCTCCACACCGTCGCCGCCGAGCGGGGCGACGAAGGTGGCCGTCTGGCCGTCGGCGTCACCGATCGAGCAGGTGAGGTCGCCGTTCTCGTACGTCGTGGTGTTGGTGCCGGGCAGGACCTCGGTGAGTTCGTAGGTCGCCCCGGGGACGAGGTTCGTCCAGGTGACCGTGTCGTTGCCGTCACCGGTGCCGGTCGCGTCCTGCGACCCGACCGGATTGGCGTCGGGCGACAGGGTGAACTCGAAGGCCCACGTCTGCTCGGCGTCGAGGCCGCCGTCGACCGTCTTGGTCACCGACACCTCGGACGGGATCGCCGTGTTGGTGATGTCGCAGGTGATTTCGACACCCTCGCCGCCCAGCGGCGCCACGAAGGTCACGGTCTCGTCGACGTCGTCGAGGTCGGTCGTCACGCCCGAGCACACCATCGTGCCCGAGGTGTAGCCGGCGTTCGGCACCGTCTCGGCGACGGTGTAGGTGGCGCCCGGCGTCAGGCCGATCCAGTCGACCGTGTCGGTCGACGTCGTCGAGCCGGTGCCCTCGGCCGTCGTGTCGGCGCTGTCGAGCGTCGGCTCGGCGGCGCCGGCGGACACGGCCGTGATCGAGAAGTCGAACGACCAGGGCAGCGTGGCGGCCACGCCTCCGACGGTCTTGGCGACCGAGACGTCAGCCGGGATCGCCACGTTGATGATGTCGCACGAGAACACGCCTCCGGCGACGGCCACGAACTGGAAACCGGCGTCGGCACTGGCGTCGAGCAGCGTCACCGGGTTCTCGGGATCGTTCGGATCGATGAGGGTGCAGGCGAACGTCGCACCGGTCTCGTAGCCCGGCGCCTCGTTCTCGACGATGGTGTAGGTCTGTCCCTCGACCAGGTCGGTCCACTGTGCGACCGGGTCGGCCGAGTCGACGGACTGTCCGGCGTCACCGGTGAAGGTGCCGCCCGAGAGGGTGAAGGTGAACGGCCCCCAGGCGCCCTCGACGCCCTGCACCGCCTTGGTGGCGGTCAGGCCCGCCGGGTTGGCGGTGTTGACGAAGGTGCAGGTCACCGTGGTGCCCGGCGCCGGGTCGATGACGACACCCGAGCCCGCGAACTCGTCGCCGTTGCTGCATGCGGACAGATCGAGGTCGAGCGTCCAGCCCGGCGTCGAGGTCTCGTTCACGGCGTAGGTCGATCCGGCCTCGGCGTTGAGGAGATCGGAGGTGAACGTGTTCGACGACGTGGCGTCGGCGTCGTCGTCGAGGGTGAAGGCACCCAGGTCGCCGGTGAAACCGAAGTCGGCGGCCGAGTCGGGGCGGGCATCCTTGACGATGACGATCGTCGACCGTTCGGTGTTGGTGAACGTACAGATGACCGTCTCACCGTTGTCGAGGTCGATCGTTCCCGTCAGCGGTGTCGTCGTGCCGCCGCTCGAGGTGTCGGCCGGGTCGACCGACGTGCAGTCGACCGAGGTGCCGTCGTACTCGGGCGTCGGGTCGGTCTCCACGATGCTGAACGACGAGCCGTCCTTCGGCACCAGGACGTCGTTGAAGACGACGGCACCGGTGAGCTCCTCGGTGGCGATCGAGAACTCGGCGGGATCGGTGTCGGCGGGATCGGTGGTGATCCCGTCGTCGGACCAGTTGCCGGCGAAGTCGAACTCGCCGTCAGTGGTGCCGTCGATGTTCTTGATGATCACGATGTTGCCGCGATGAGCGGTGTTCTCGAACACACACGTGATCGGCGCGGCGACATCGGTCGCGGCGACGTCGAGGGTCGCCGAGGCGGCCCCGTCGGTCCAGGTGACCGCGCCGGCCGTGCAGGTGAAGTCCGTGACGTCGTAGGCGGCGGTGTTGCCGGCCTCGAGCGCCTCGGTCAAGGTGACCTCGTCGCCGGCATACACGGTGATGCCCGCCGTGTCGTCGCTCGTGCCCGTACCTGCCGGTGCGATCGCGGTGATCGGACCGTCGGAGTCGGTGGCCGAGACGGTCAGGTCGGCTTCGTCGCCGGCCACCGCGGCGACCCACGACTTCTCGAGGGTCAGCATGGTGCGCTTGCGGACGTTGTCGAAGGTGCAGGTCGTGTCCTGCGGGTCGGCCGGCACGACGTACGAGCCCGAGTAGGGCGTGTCGTTCGCCGAAGCGTCACCGTCGCACACCAGCGTGGTGGTGAACAGGTCGGCGTCGGCCGGCACGTCGAACGTCTCGCCGAACGAGAC
>JAGQSS010000368.1 GCA_020439405.1 Ilumatobacter sp.
CCGTCGTCGAGGGCCGAGCGCACGGCGGCGACCGTCGCGCCCACCGATCCGTCGTCGTCGGGTTCGGCGACCCGCCACTCGCCGATCGCTCCGTCGCGTGGGCGGATCGTCTTCGCGACCCGTCGCCGGTTGTGGCGCAACAGCCGGTCGGCGATGTCGACGACGCCGGGCGGGCAGCGGTAGTTCACCTCGAGCGGATGATCGCCGGCTCCCGGGAACCAACGCTCGAAGTCGATCAGCCAGCCGGGGTCGGCGCCGTTGTACCCGTAGATGGTCTGGTCGTCGTCGCCGACGCCGAACACCGAGCCTCCCGCACCGGCGAGGAGCCGCACGAGCAGCAGGTGCGCCGGCGTGAGGTCTTGGAACTCGTCGACCAGCAGCAGACGGCAGGCGTGTCGCGCCGCCCGTCGTGCGGCGGGGTCGGCGAGCAGGACGGCGATCGCCTGATCGATCTGTCCGTCGAAATCGACGCTCCCGACACGCTGCAGCTCGGCGCGGTATCGGGGATACACGTCGGTGAGCCCGTCGACGTCGCCGCCGTAGCGCGCCTCGGCGTCGGCCGGCGACACGAGGCCGAGCCGGATGAGCGTGAGGGCTTCGATCCAGGGCGCGATCGGGTCGACGTTGCGTTTGCGCGGCGTCGAGACGAACCGTTGGAGCACGCGGCGGACCTCGGGCTCGTCGATCGTGCCGAACCGACGCGCCGTCGCGGCGAACGGCGGGGTGCCGTTGACGATGGCCAACGCGATCGAGTTCAGGGTGCGGACCTGGATGCCCGGCAGATCGGCGGTCCGTTCGAGCATCTCGGTCTGGGCGCGCTTGTTGAACGCCACGAGACAGATCGCCGAGGACGGCACGTTCCACCGCTCGACGAGGTGCCGGGCTCGTTCGGTGAGCACGCGGGTCTTGCCCGACCCCGCCGGGGCGATGATGCGTGCGGTGCCGGCGGGGTGGGTGACCGCCGCGAGTTGATCGGGCGCGAGGTCGGCGTCGCTGCCGTTGCCCGCCGGCGTCGTCAGCGAGCGGTGGGTGATCGTCACCTCGGGCAGGACCTCGACGCCGCCGATCGGCGCGTGGAGTCGGGTCGGTCCGCCGTCGAGCCACAACGGCCTGCCGTCGGGGTCGACGACGTCGGCCGGACCGTCGATGCGGGCGCCGAGCGCGACGGCACGGTCGACCAGCTGCCATCGAGGCTGGTCGGGGTCGCGGGCATCGATCGAGTTCGACCACACCAGGTGATGGAGTTCGTCGAGCACGAACTCGTGTGTGGCGCCGACCTCGTACGGCAGCCTGGTCTCGGTCGAGTCGGGCGGGTCGTCGAACGACGCCGCCAGTTCGAACACCAGGCCGGATGGTGTGTGGGCGGCGTCGCGCACGACACGGAGCGTCTCGGTCAGATCGTCGAGTGCAGCCGCATCGATGATGACGCGTCGTGCGTCGGCCCACTCGGCCGGCGCCTCGTCGCCGAGGTCGACGACCACGTTGCGGCCGAGCTCGAGCGGCCCGCGCCGGAGTCGGGCGACGACCCGGTCGGCATCGTCGACCGGGCGGACCGGACGCGACGACGGTCTCGGGCGCGGCCGCAGTGCCGCAGGTGCGTCGGGCACCGGTGCCGGGTCGGGGGGCACGTCTGCGGGTGACGGCGCCTGCTGCTGATCGCTCCAGCAACGCCTGACGTCGGCCGGGCGCTCGTGGGCACCCCCGCAGTAGACGCACGAGATCACGCGGCCGACCATACCGAAGGGGTGCGCGCGACCGGACCGGTCGACCCGTGCCGGCGTCTCAAGCCGGCCCTGCGACGTGCCGATGACACCCGCGGTGGGTTTCCCGCGAACGAATGTTACGGTTCCATGACTATTACGGTTCGATGACGAAGCGGGCACGCACGACAACGACCATGACGCACTCCCGATTCCTCCGATTCACCCTCGCACTCGCCACGATGGCGGTGAGCACGGTCGCCGCGACCACGACGGCTCCCTCCACCGCCGCCGCGCTCGACTCGACGCCGTGGACGCTGCCGGTGACGCCACCCCGCTGCACCACCACCCAGGCCAACTCGGGCGACGTCGCCGGTTGCCTGATGGTGTTCTACAACGACCCCTCGACCATCGGGTGGGGTTCGCCGCCGGCGCCGGGCGTCGGCACCGGCTGGAACTGGAGCGGCTACTGGTACAACGGCTCTCCGGCGCTCGCCGGGTGGGAGTCGACCCAGATCGCCACGAACACCACGACGGTCGCCGGGATGCGCGCCGGCACCCTGCAGACCCACACGTACGCGCTACCGTTGTTCGAGGGCTTCCTCGCCGAGATCGCCGCCAACGGCTACGCGGTCCACGGGGCGAGCGGCTACTCGTTTCGCTGCACGAGCGGGAACGGCGGGTGGAGCTGCCCGTCGGGTGATCCGGACGACCTCTCGAACCACGCCTGGGGCCTGGCGATCGACATGAACGCCGGCACCAACCCGATCCGCTCGTACGCCGGCATCAACGGCGCAACGGCGTGTCAGACGCCGGTGCAGACCGACATGCCGCGCTGGGTGATCCAGACCGCCGAGAAGTGGGGCCTCTATTGGGGCGGCTACGGCTGGAACAGTGGGTGCCAGAGCACGTCGACGCAGCGCTCGAGCGTCTATCGCGACCCGCCGCACTTCGAGTTCCGCGGCACGCCGGCACAGGCGCAGGCGATCTACGAGTTCAACCTGCGCAACGACCCGCGGCGTCAGTGCTTCGACACCGTCACCGAGGCAGGTACCGCCCTCGAGCAGTGCAACGTCACGGGCGTCCCCGAGGCCGGGTGGCGTCTCCCCGTCGACACCGCCCCGCCCGCCGGAGCGACCGCGGCCATGATCAACATCACTGCGACGGAGCCGGCCGCGGCGGGCTTCCTCACGCTCGAGGCGTGCAGCCCGAACCAGCCGCACGACACGTCGGCGGTCAACTTCGCCAAGGGCGAGACCGCCGCCGCCATGGCGGTCGTCCCGATCGACGCGAACGGGCGCTTCTGCGTGTACCGGTCGACCGCCGTCCACAGCATCGTCGACGTCGTCGGATACCTCACCGACTCGGGCGAGCGCCTGTGGTTCGACCCCTCCACACCACAACGCCTCGTCGACACCCGTGAGACCGGCAACGGCGCTCG
>JAGQSS010000369.1 GCA_020439405.1 Ilumatobacter sp.
CGACGTGCGCCCGGCATCGGCCACCGATCGACGTCGACCCACCGGCCCGGATGGAACGCGAGGTCGGGGCGCGGCACGACCGGTTCGCGGACGTAGACCTGCGCCGCTGCCGTCTCCCGCCGGGCGCCGTCACGCAGGTGCTCGTCGAAGAAGGCGATGATCTCGACGTCGTCGTCGACGTTGGGCCCGGGTCGCGCCCGCTCGGGCGATTTGTGGACCCAGGGTCCGGCGAGCATCCGCCACGGAACCCCGTTGCGTTCGTACTGCTCGATGACCCGGAACGAGTTGTTGCGGTAACCGTCGGCCCAGCCGACGATCAGCATGACGGGACACCCGATCCGGTCGTAGCCGGCGCCGTCGGGTCCGGTCCGGATCGAGCCGCGGCGCCACGTCGGCCCGTCGGTCGGATGGTCGAGCCACTCGATCAGCCACGCCGGGGTGTCGTCGAGACGGCGGCGCCACTCGTCCCGCCAGGCGTCGCCGACCACCGACGGCGTCGGTGGCAGTGCGTTCATCGCCACCATGTAGAGCGGGTAGTCGATCAGGTCGAGCGCCCGCAGCACCCCGCCGCAGTAGTGCACGTCGTCGGTGTACCGGTCGTCGGTCGCGTAGGCGGCGACGACCGCGCCGAGCTCGGGAATCGCGAGCCGCTCGATCTCGGCCGCCATCTGGAGCGCGTTGAAACCGGAGTACGACGTGCCGAACAACCCGACCCGACCCGACGACCAGGGCTGGGCGGCGATCCAGCGGACCACCGACCGGAGATCGGTCCGCTCGACCTCGGGGTACTCGTCGTCGGCCACACCCGCGGACGAACCGGTGCCGCGGAGGTCGACGCGCACGACGGCGAACCCGGCAGCGACGTAGCGCTCGTAGGTCGACGCGTACGACGACGTGACGTCGTCCTTGCGGTACGGCAACGCCTCGATCAGGGTGGCGAGCGCCGTCGACGAGGCGTCGTCGACGGTCCCGTCGGGCAGGTACAGATCGACGGCCAGGCGGACGCCGTCCTCCGCGATCACGTCGAGGCGATGAGGGCCGGGCACCGCCGAAGACTACGCCTGCGGACATGGTGCGACTGCTCCATCCGCCCCGCTCCGTAGGCACTACTGTTCCGCTGGTGAGTCGCACGCTGAGCGCCGACTGGTACTGCGACCCGCAGGTCTACGCCCGCGAACGCGACGCCGTCTGGCGGTCGGAGTGGCTGATGTTCGCACCCGGCGCCAAGCTGTCGACGCCGGGCCAGTACGTTGCCGAGGAGATCGCCGGTTACCCGGTGTTCGTCGTGGTCGAGCCCGACGGGACGTTGCGCGGGTTCCACAACGTCTGCCCACACCGCGCCGGCGTCATCGTCTGGCCGGGCGACGGGACGGCGGGCAATCTGGTCTGTCGCTACCACGGGTGGGCGTTCGGTTGGGACGGTTCGCTCAAGTCGGCTCGCGACTTCGGCGACGACCCGGGCTTGTGCCCGGCCGAGCAGTCGCTGGTGCCGATCCACGTCGAGCGGTGGCGCAACCTCGTGTTCGTCCACCTCGGCGACGACCCGGCACCGCTCGCCGACGAGATCGCGCCGTTCGCCGCCGAGTGTGCGCCGTTCGACATGGAGTCGATGACGTACGGCCATCGTCTCGTCCGCGTCCTGCGCTGCAACTGGAAGACCTACGCCGACAACTACCTCGAGGGCTACCACGTCCCGCTCATCCACCCGAGCCTCAACCGGGCGCTCGAAATGTCGACCTACCGCGTCGACGTGCCCCACGACTCGTACTGCATCCACCGCTCCGACACCCGCGACGGCTCACCGGCGGGCGGCGCGTGGCTGTACCGGTACCCGAACCTGGCCGTCAACGTGTACGCCGACGGCATGAACGTCGAGCGGATCGTGCCGATCGGCCACGACACGACCCATGTCGTGTACGACTACTTCGCCACCGACCTCGACCGCATCGAGGCGATGGTCGAGATGTCGAACGTCGTGCTCGACGAGGACCAGGCGATGTGCGAAGTCGTGCAGCGCAACCTCGACGCCGGCATCTACCGCGTCGGCCGGCTCAGTCCGCGTCACGAGGCGTCGGTCGGCTGGTTCCAGGGACGGGTGGCGACCGCGGTCGCCGGTTCGACGACGGCCGCGACATGACCGAGCCGCTCCGCCCCACGCTCGACGTGGCGGTCTACACCGACAGCGCTGTCTGGGAACGCGAGCGCGAACGGATCTGGTTCGGTCAATGGGTGCTCGTCGGACGCGCCGACGACGTCGCCACGGTGGGTGATCGACTGCTCGTCGACCTCGCCGGCGAGTCGGTGATCCTCGTGCGTGGGGGCGACGACCAAATCCGGGCGTTCTACAACGTGTGTCGCCATCGCGGTGCCGAACTGGTCGACCGCTCCGCCGCGACCTGCGGCAACGTCGGTGCTGCGTTGCGTTGCCCGTACCACGCCTGGACGTACGGGCTCGACGGTGCCCTGATCCGCGCCCCCTTCCTCGGCGACCGCGCCGAGCTCGACGACCTGCGGTTGCACGAACTCGCCGTCGACACGTGGGGCGGCTTCGTGTTCGTCCACGGCGGCGAACCGACCGTCGGGTTGCGCGAGCAACTCGGCGCGGTACCCGAGCGCGTTCGGCGCTACCCCCTCGACGGGCTGCGCCGCGGCGCACGCCTCACCTACGAGGTCGCCGCCGACTGGAAGGTCCTCGCCGAGAACTACAACGAGTGCTACCACTGCGGCCCCGTCCACCCGGAGCTGTGCGTCCTGGTGCCGGCGTTCCGACGTGGCGGCGGTGGCCTCGACTGGCCCGACGGCATCCCCCACCGCGAGGGCGCCTGGACCTTCACCACCACGGGAACGTCCGACCGGGCACCGTTCCCCACGCTCGACGCGTCGGAGCGGGTGCGCCACAAGGGCGAACACGTCTACCCCAACCTGCTGCTCAGCCTGTCGGCCGAGCACGTCGCCGCCTTCCGGTTGATCCCCCACGGCACCGGCTCGACGACGGTCGAGTGCGATCTGCTGTTCCATCCCGACGCCCTCGCCGATCCGGCGTTCGACGCGTCGGACGCCGTCGAGTTCTGGGACGTGGTGAACCGCCAGGACTGGGCGATCTGCGAGAGCG
>JAGQSS010000036.1:0-10516 GCA_020439405.1 Ilumatobacter sp.
GTTGGAGGTTGGGTTGGGTGGCGTCGGGGTCGAGGTCGGGGAGTTGGAGGTTGGGTTGGGTGGCGTCGGGGTCGCCAGACGTCACTGCGGAGGCCGCTCCTCCAGCCGGAACGGACGTCGCAACCGGTGGTCCCGTCGGTGCGTTCGACCCCCCGGGCTCGAACATGACGATGACGGTTCCGTTGTCGATCCTCACCTCAGCGATGCGTCCGAACCCGACTCGTTCCGCCCATCTCGCTGTCGTCGTCTGCGATGCTGCCGTCAGTCGAGCGGTCGGCTCGTCGATTCCCGCACGGACCAACGCGTCGTAGCGGGACATGAACGCATCCAGGTTGTCGCCCAGCCCCCATTCCCCCTTGATTCGTCGAACGGCGTCGGGCCCGAGCCGGTCTCGGAAGTGCTCGAGTGCGGCGCGGAATTCGTCGAAGCCACGCAGTGAGCCGGATCGATGCATTTCCTGGTCGGCGAGCTGCTCCCTGAGGCCGAAGTCCATCGACATCGTCCCGTCATCGGCGAGCTGTGCGGCCGCCTGATATCGGGGTTGATGAGGCTGGTCCGGGTCGGGACTGACCGCGTCCTCGGGGAAGTACTCGCGGCGCGCATACGTGCGGTCGGTGCGCTCGTCCTCGACGCGACCACCCCGGTCGATGATGTCTCCGGACGACGTGCGTTCGGGTTGGGCTGGTCGGCCCGCCCCACCAGCGTCCACAGGAGGTGGGAGCTCGCCCGTTCGTCCACCGTCGGACGACCACCCCGCGTCCTCCTCGACCCCTCTGAGGTGCTGGTCGATGTCGTGCCGGAATCGCGCGGCCTGGCTCGACTCCGGGTCGACATAGCGAGTGCGACTGTCCCACCGGGCCTGGTAGTCGTCCCACGTCATCCGCTCGGGTGCTGACTGGCCGTCGAACTCGAAGACGATCGTTCCGTCCGGGTGGACCTCGAGCCGGCTTTGTCCCCTCGTGCCGTCCGGGTAGGGGAACTCGACCATGGCGGCGATCCGCCGTCGAACACGCATCGCCGACTGGACGTACGCCCGCAGATCTCGCGGTGCCGGCATTCGGTAGGTGAGGATGTTCTCGGGGTTCGGGTGGGTGTGGATCGGGCACTCCCACGGTCCACCGGTGTCCGGAGCGTCGACGGAGGCGCGGCCACCCACCCGCACCGCGTAACGGCCGGTGGCACGCTCGAAGAACAGTCCGACCTCGCGTTCACCGGCGCGTGCGACCGCATCGCGGAAGGCGCGATATGCCGCGTCCGGACCGTCGTACACGCCGACAAGCCCTGGTTCGATCGGGGCACGGCGCCCGGCCGCCGCCTCGATCGGTGTTTGCATCTCCTGGTGCAGACGCGCCATGAACGTGTCGTGCGCAACCTCGATCGGGGTCGACGGTCGGTCGATAGCCGTCGACGCAGCGTGGTCGGCGTTGGCCGAAGTCGGTGGGAAGCCGTCGGTCGGCGAGCGGTCGGCCGACATTTCCCGCTCGGGGTCGGCGGTCGGGGTTGCCGCCGGCGAGGTGTCGTCGGCGATCGGCGTCGGACCGTCGTCGCCGTGAGCTCCCTCGATGGCGCGCATCGCTTCGGTGTTGGTGCCGAGGCGCGCGGTCATTTCGATCGCCAACCGCTGTGCCTCGGCGATGTAGGCATCCATGAGGGCATCGTCGGAACGGAAGCGACGCCCCTCGAACTCCGCCCACGCGCGTAGTTCCCGGACAATGGCATCCGCGCCGTCCGACTTGGCGGCAACCACCGATCCGGCGTCGTCGACCAGGGTGTGGTCGATGGACAAGCCCGACTCGCGGAACGCGTGGGTCACCCGCGCAAGTTGTTTGGCGACCGTTGCGACATCGACGGGCTGCACATGCCCCGGCCGGGGCATGTGACCGAGCAGATGAGCGAGAGCGGACCGTGCTTGCGCAAGACGGTGTTCGAGCTGCTCGGTCATCGAACGTTCGCCCGCACTGTCGACATCGCCCATGTGGTCGCGCGCGGCCGAGAGGGCCTCCGGACTGTCGGCCCGACGGGCCGCCTGCTGACCGTGGACGACACCTTCCACGGCGGCCCGTGTTCCGAACGCATCGGGTTCGAGCAGTTTGACGTCGGCCATCAGCTGACGGAGCTCTCGAGCCGAGGGTGGGGGTGTCCGACCCAACGCCGCCTCGAGTCGGTCTCGTGCTCGTCGCAGCCCCGCCTCACGGCCGCCGGCGAGCAGTTGGGCAGCGCGGTCCTGAGCGATTCTGAACTGTCGGTCGACACGCTCGCGCGCCTCGGCGCGAATCGGTTCGGGCATGCCGTCCGACTCGATCGCGGCGAGCTGCTGTTCGCGCACGTGTGCGAGCTGGTCCGGCGCATTGATCGCGATCTCGGTGATGCCTGCGATCGTCTGGTCGGCGCTGATTTGTTGCCGCTCGGCAGCGGTCGACGGCGCGATCGATCCCTCATGGAGTTCGGTGTAGAAGTTGGTATCGAGCGCCTCGGCCGCGGGGTACCCCTGCGCTCGCAATGCGTCGTATGCATCGCGGACAGCCCGTGTCGAAGCGGTGACCAGCTCAGCGAGCGGTGCTGGCGCCCGTGGGTCGGCCGACTCCGCGACGAGCGTGACATCCCGGTCCGATGAGAAACCGACGGTGCCGAGATCCTGAAACCGGAGCGAGACCGACGGGAACTGTTCTTGAATGCGTGCCCGCACGGCCTCGAGCACACGGTCGACGAGCGCTGTTCGAGCATCCTGCAGTGTGCGGCGGGCGACGTCCGCATCGCCTCGGCCGAGGGCCCCTTCGTCGACGAGCCGCCGCACGGCTTCCATGCTTCCGACATCACCGAGCACTCGTTCCGCGGCGCCGACCGTGGCGGCACCATCGGCGTTGAATGCAGCAACGGCGGTCTCCGCCCCCGGTGAAACGGTCGTCGATGTCGCAGACTCGGCGAGTTGCCGTCGAGCGCCGGCGACGTCTCCGGCGCGGAGTCTCGACGTGAACTCCCCGAGCGCCTCGGGCCGACCACCGGCCCGGCTCGTGACGCGTCCGATCCGCATGCCGCGGCCGCTTCCCGGCGCGCCCTTGGTGGACGGCTGGCCGACGGCGCCCTTGGGGAACATGGCGCCGCCGACGCGGTCGAGGTTGCCGCTGAGGAGGTTGACGACGTCGATCAGCCAGGAGGCGAGCGTGCCGAACTCCTGGGTGCACGTGCCGATCCGGCCGTACACCGCTGCGGTCGGGGCCGCGGCGAGATCGTGCGCGAGGGTGCGGATGGCGGCGGCGTCGAGTCCGGTCGCTCGCTCGACACGCTCGGGCGTGTAGACGCGAAGGACGTCGATGAGGTCGTCGAGACCAGCGGTGTGCTCAGCGAGGCGACCGACGTCGATCAGGTCGTCGGTGATCAGCACGTTCGCGATCGCAGCGAGGAGGTGGGCGTCGCCACCGGGCCGGATCGGCAGGTGGAGATCGGCGCGTTCCGCGGTCTCGCTCCGCCGGGGGTCGACGACGACGAGGGTGCCGCCGCGTTCCTGCAGCCGGTCGAGCCGGCCGGGGAAGTCGGGCGCGGTGCACAGTGATCCGTTCGAGGCGTGCGGGTTGGCGCCGAGCATCAGGAGGAAGTCGGTGCGGTCGAGGTCGGGGACCGGCACCGTCACCGAGCCGAACATCAGGCCGGCCGACAGTTCCTTCGGGCGCTGATCGACGGTCGACGCCGAGAACCGGTTGCGGGTCCCGAGCGCCGTGATGAGGGTGCGGTTGTAGAGCATGGGGCCGAGGCTGTGCGCGCCCGGGTTGCCCAGGTAGATCGCACAGGCATCGCGGCCGTGCTCCTGGAGGAGGGGGAGCAGCCCGGCCTCGATCGTGGCGAACGCCTCGTCCCACGACACCTCGACGAACTCGCCGTCGCGGCGGACGACCGGACGGCGCAGGCGGTCGGGGTCGTCGTGGAGGTGACCGAGCGTGGAACCCTTCGGGCAGATGAATCCCTTCGAGAACACGTCGTCGCGGTCGCCGCGGATGCGCTTGACCCGCTCGGCGCCGTCGTCGTCGGTCGTGAGCGTGATCTCGAGGCCGCACCCGGCCTCACACAGCGGACAGGTGCGATACGCGATGCGCTCGGTCATGCCCCGAGGGTAGAACGACCCGCCCGACCACCCGCTGTCGGAACGGATGCGGTCAGACCAGCTCCGTTCCCCAGGTCCGTTCCGCAGGTCGGCGGGAACGGACCTGGTCTGACCACATCCGTTCCTCGGTCAGGTTGCCGGGTTCTTGTCGAGGCGGGTGGCGACGAGCTCGACCGTGATGACGAGTGCAGCGCCCGCGACCGCGAGCAGGATCGGGACGAGGACGTCACCGGCGGGTTCGGCGAGATCGGTCGTCGTCGTGCCACCCGGCCAGGGCCACAGGACGCGCAGCGAGCCGAGCATCAGTCCGATCATCGCCGACATCACGATGTCGTGGTGATGTTCGAGCGCCCAGTTGAGCCCGGTCGAGAACAGGGCGAGTCCGACGATGCAGCCGAGCCCGAACGCGCCGAGCGAGGCGAAGTCACGGTCGTTCACGGCGCCGAGCACCTCGGTGTACATGCCGAGCATGACCAGGATGAACGAGCCCGAGATGCCCGGCAGGATCATGGCGCAGATGGCGATCGCACCGGCGCCGAAGAAGATCCACGGCGACTTCGTCACCACCTCGGCCGCGTCCTCGGCCGCCTCGGTGTTCGAACGCAGGCCCAGGACGAGGAACAGGGCGAGCCCGACGACGAGCATCACGGCGAACTCGGTCGCGGTCTTGCGGCGCACGAGCCGCCAGGCGACCGTCACCGAGCCGACGACGAGCCCGAAGAACAGCGCTGCCATCCGGACCGGTTGCTCGTGGAGGAGCCGCTCGATGATCGACGACAATGCTGCGACCGCCGCGAGGATGCCGACGAGCAGGGAGACCAACCACACCCATTCGACCTTGCGGATCGCCGGCCCGACCTCGGAGAAGCGGCCCCGCAACGCCTCCTTGAGGACGTGCGCGCCGGCGTGCACGTTCTTGATGAGACGCTCGTAGATGCCGAGCACCAAGGCGACGGTGCCGCCCGAGACGCCGGGCACGATGTCGGCGGCGCCCATCGCGAAACCGCGGGCGACCTGGGTAATCGGCGTGGGAACGGGCACGGACGGCAAGGCTATCCGCCGCCGTGGCGGCTAGGCCGGGATCACGACGAGCAGGAGGAGGCAGTCGTCGGTCGGGTCGAGGAAGCGGTGGGGGAGGCCGGCCGGCACCGCGACGCTGCTGCCGTCGGTGAGCAGGACCGCCGGGCGGCCCTCGGCCACGAAGTGCAGACAGCCGGTGAGGACGACGACCAGTGCGAACTCGCCGTCGAAGGTCAGGAGGTCGTCGCCGATCCGGCCGTGACCGGACGGCCGGACGAGGCGCACGTCGGCGTACCGGCCGGTCCCGTCGGCGACACCGGTGTCGCACGCCTCCCAGCCGTCGAGCCGACCGGGCACCCATCGGGCATCGGCGTGGACATGGCGGACGAACCGCTGCCCCGACCACTCGCGGTCGGCCGGTGAGGGCGAGTCGGGGAGCGGGTGGTCCCAGTCGGCGACGGTCACGTGCTCGGCCGGACACGTCACCTCGACCACCTCGAGACCGGGCGACGCCTCGAGCACACGGTGTCGGATCTCGGGCGGCTGGACGATGCAATCGCCGGCGTGCATGACGAACGGTTCGCCCTGCCCCTCGTAGACGACCCGCACCCAGCCACGTTTGACCGCGATCAGTTGGAACCTGACCCGGTGGAAGTGGACGTAGTCGGCGACCGGGCCGCCTTCGGGGATCGAGATGATCGACGCGATGAACCGGCCGCCCCAGCGATCGGGGACGAGATCGTGATAGCGCATGCCGGCCCGCCCCGGGGTCGCCTCGTCGTCGAGGTGCCGGATCGCGAGCGTCGGCCGGTTCGGCGGTACGTCGACGGTGGTGTCGCCGACGGTGAACGCGAGGCGGGTGCCGCCCGGCAGTCGGACGGGGCCGCGCGGGGCGTCGACGTCGAGCAGCAACTCGATCGGTCGAGCCGGCACACCCGATTCGAGGCGGAGCGTGGTGCCGTCGCGCGACACGACGGCGGTGACGGGAGCGTCGGCCGGGAAGATCTCCTCGACACGGAACCCGTACTCGTCGGTCAACGCCGACAGGTCGTCGTCGAATCGATCGGTGGTGACCACCACCTGTGCTCCCCCAGCACCCATCGCCCGCACTGTAGGCCACACCGGTCCGAGATCAACCGACCCACCAGAGCTGGTGGTGGAGGGCGAGGCCGGAGACGACGACGAGGACGGTGCACTCGACGACCTGTTCGACGGCGCCGAGCACGTCGCCGGCGAGCCCACCGATCTTGCGGACGGCGAGCGCGACGACGAGCCCCATCGCGACGAGCGACGCCCCGACGAGCGGCACGGCCCACCAGCCGGTGAGCGCCAACACGATCGCCACGCCGGCCCCCAGGCCGAGCGCGGTCGGCACGGGCGCGAGGTCGCGTCGTACCGAGGCGCCGAGCCCGCTCTCGCTCGCGGGCGGCGCGGTCGTCAGGGCAATGACCGCGGCGGCGCGCCCGAGCGTGTGAGCGGCGACGAAACCCGCGAACACGGCTGCTGTCGAGGCGATCGACGCGGCCGCGACGACTCGGACGACGATCGACGAGGCCAGCGCGGCGACGCCGTACGTGCCGTGTCGTGAATCCTTGAGGATCTCGAGGCGTCGTTCGACCGTCATGCCGCCGCCGAACGCGTCGGCGATGTCGGCCAGGCCGTCTTCGTGGAACGCCCCGGTGATCAGCAGTCCGACGACGACGGCACAAACCGCCGCGACCGACGGGGGCACGAGCTCGCCGAGGCCGGCAGCGACCGCGCCCACCGCAGCACCGATCAGTGCGCCCACCACGGCGAACCACGGGACCACCCGCTCGTGGGGGACCGCGTTCGCCGTGCGGACCGGGATCCGGGTGAGGAACTGGACGGCACCGAGGAAGCCGCTCATGCGAACGTCTCCGGGTCGGCGAGGTCGAGCGCCCGTCCCGCGATGATCAGCAGTGCGCGGTCGGCGGCCCCGACCCAGCGTTGGTTCACCCGGCCGAGCAGATCGCGATAGGTGCGTCCGAGTTCGGTCGCCGGGACGACACCGAGCCCGACCTCGTTCGTCACGACGATCGTGCGGCCGTCGCGCCGTGCCGATGCAGCGATCGCGTCGTCGGTCGCCGCCAACGCGTCGGCGTCGGTCCGTGCATGGTGCACCAGATTGCCCACCCACGTCGTCAGGCAGTCGACCACGACCGTTCCCGTCGGTGCGGCCGCGAGGGCGCCCGCCAGGTCGAGTTCTTCCTCGATCGTCGACCACGTGTCGGGCCGATCGGCGCGGTGGCGGGCGATCCGAGCCTCGAGATCGTCGTCGCCCGGGATGCGCGGACTCGTGGCGATGTACGTCACCTGCTCGCCGGCGGCGGCCGCCAACCGCTCGGCGAAGCCCGTCTTGCCGGCGCGCGCACCGCCGAGGAGCACGGTGAGGTGCGCGTCGGCCATGGCGCCGTCAGTAGTCGATGCCGCGCTTGGCGCGGATGCCCGACTGGTACGCGTGCTTGACCTCGCGCATCTCGGTCACCGTGTCGGCCAGTTCGACGAGCGCGTCCGGTGCATCGCGTCCCGTCACGACGATGTTGACGTGCTCGGGCCGGTCGCGGATCGTGGACAGCACGTCGTCGAGGTCGATCCAGCCCCACGTGCACAGGTAGGTGAGCTCGTCGAGCAGGACCAGCTTGTAGTCGCCCGACTCGATGACCGACTTGGCGGTCGCCCAGCCCTCGCGGGCGTGGGCCTTGTCGACCTCGATGTCGTCGCTGTCCCAGGTGAAGCCGTCGCCGAACGAGTGCCAGTCGACACCGAGACGGCGACCGATCTTCTCCTCGCCGACCTTCCAGTCGCCCGACTTGATGAACTGGCAGACCGCGACCGGCCAGTCGGCGGCGAGTGCCCGGAGCATCACGCCGAAGGCGGCCGAGCTCTTGCCCTTGCCGTTGCCGGTGTTGACGAGCACGAGCGACGGCGCACTGCGCAGCCCGTCGGGCCGTGGATCGTCGGTGAGTGCGTCGGTCGTGGCGGCATCGGACATGGCCGCGAGCATACGAACACGGTTGCCGCCGCGCGGCATGGCGCCGCTACAGTTGCCACTGCACGGTTGGTGCGAAGTCCGGTGAGAGTCCGGCGCTGTCCCGCAACGGTGATGTCGACGAGACCCGAGAGGGTGTCGATCGAACAAGCCCGGTCGAACCCTTCCGACGCGCGAAACCCAGACCCTCGAGGCAAGGGCGGTTCGCAGGCCGGTCGCACCGGTCGCTGACCCACTTGTCCTCCCGACGTGGAGGAACTTCCATGCAACATCGACTCCTGGCCGGCATCGTCGGCCTGTCGCTCGTCGCCGCCGCGTGCGGTGACGACTCATCGTCCGAGTCGTCCGACACGGTGGCCGAGACCGCCGACGTGACGACGTCCGACGCCCCGGCCGAGACGACCGTCCCGGCGACGACCACACCCGAGACGACCCCGGACACGACCGTCGCAGCGATGCCCGACACGACGGCGGCCGCCACGACCGAGCCCGCCGGCGAGGTCGACCTGCGGCTGCTCTCGCTGTCGCCGGCGCTCACCGAGATGGTGTTCGCGATCGGAGCGGACGACCTCCTCGTGGCGGTCGACTCGTACTCGAACTACCCGCCCGAGGCGCTCGAGTTGCCCCACGAGCTGTCGGCCTACGAACCGAACGTCGAGGCGATCGCCGGCTACGAGCCCGACGTCGTGTTGATCTCGGGCGACTTCACCGGCCTCGGCGACCAGCTCGCGCCGCTCGGCATCGAGGTGTGGGACGGCCCTGCCGCCGCCACGCTCGACGACACCTATGCCCAGATCGAGGGCCTCGGAGAACTCACCGGGCACGAGGACGAGGCGGCGCAGGTCGTCGCCGACATGCAGACCGACATCGACGAGATCGTCGCGTCGCTCCCGCCGGCACCCGACGAGCCGCTGACGTACTTCCACGAGCTCGGCCCCGAGCTGTACTCGGCGACGTCGGACACCTTCATCGGCGCGGTCTACGGCCTCCTCGGGCTCGAGAACATCGCCGACGCCGCGGCCGACGAGACGTCGTACCCGCAGCTGAACGCCGAGTACCTGATCGAGGCCGATCCCGACCTGATCTTCCTCGCCGACACCAAGTGTTGCGGCGAGTCGCTCGTGACCGTCGCCGAGCGTCCGGGCTGGGATGCGATCGCGGCTGTCCAGAACGGTGCGGTGATCGAGATGGACGACGACATCGCCTCGCGATGGGGTCCCCGCATCGTCGAGTACCTCCGCGCTGCGGCCGAGGCCGTCCAGGCCCAACTCGCGGCGGCCTGAGTCCGATCATGGCGACGAAGCGGCTCGGGGTGGTCGGGTGGTACCTGATCGCCGCGGGCGCGCTCGTCGTCGCGATCGTGGTGGGCGCGATGGTAGGCCCCGCCGGCCCGCCCGCATGGCGGGTGCCGCTCGCCCTGCTCGACCACCTCCCGCTCATCGACATCGACTCCGGCGTGAGCGAGTCGGAGTGGGCGATCATCTGGCAGATCCGGATGCCGCGCGTGATCCTCGGCGGGTTGGTCGGCGGGATGCTCGCCGTCGCCGGGTCGAGCTATCAGGGCGTGTTCCGGAACCCGCTGGTCGACCCGTATCTGCTCGGCGCGGCGTCGGGTGCCGGGCTCGGCGCGACGATCGCGCTCACCGTCGGCCGCAGCGCGACCGAGTCGTGGAGCTTCGATCCGGTGGTGGCGGTGGCGTTCGTCGTCTCGGTCGTGACGGTCCTGCTCACCTACCTGGTGGGCGGCGCGTTCGGCGGTCGGGCACAGTCGGGTGCCACCCTCGTCCTCGCCGGCGTCGCGGTGGTGAGCTTCACGACCGCCATCCAGACGTTCCTCCTCCAACGGAACGTCGACCGGGTCCAGGAGGTCTACTCGTGGATCCTCGGACGACTCTCGACCGCGACGTGGGGCGACGTGACCCTGGTGCTGCCGTACGTCGCGATCAGCGTGCTCGTGCTCATGCTGCACCGCCGACACCTCGACGTCATGCGGGTCGGCGACGACGAGGCCGCCACCCTCGGCATGAACGTCCGCCGCACTCGGCTGATCATCATCGTCGCGGCGACGTTGGGGACCGCTGCCGTGGTCAGCGTCAGCGGACTCATCGGGTTCGTCGGTCTGATCATCCCGCACATGATCCGACTGGCGACCGGCGTCGGCTATCGCCGTCTGATCCCCCTGTCGCTGATGATCGGTGGCGCGTTCCTGATCCTCGCCGACGTGCCGGGTCGCGTGCTCACGAGCCCGGCCGAGACGCCGATCGGCGTCGTCACGGCGTTCCTCGGCGCACCGTTCTTCATCGTGCTGTTGCGCATGCGGAGGATCGGTCCGTGAGCTCGCTCGAACTGTGCGACGTCGCCGTGACGTACGGCGATCACCAGGCGTTGGC
>JAGQSS010000036.1:10616-12173 GCA_020439405.1 Ilumatobacter sp.
CCGTTCTCCGACCGGATCGCACCGGGGGAGTGGCTCGGACTGATCGGCCCGAACGGTGCGGGCAAGTCGACGCTGCTGCGGGCGATCGTCGGGCTGGTCAAGCGACGCGGTGAGGTCCTCGTCGACGGCGCATCGGTCGACCTCCACTCGTCACGGCGTCGTGCCGCACTCGTCGCCTACGTCCCGCAGGAGCCGATCCTGCCCGACGACATGACCGCCTACGAGTACGTGCTGCTCGGCCGCTCGCCGTACATCGGCTACTTCTCGACCGAGTCGAAGCACGACCGGGCATTGGCACACGACGTGCTCGAACGGCTCGACCTCGCCGGATTCGCCGATCGCCGGCTGGGCGAACTGTCGGGCGGCGAGCGTCAGCGGATCGCGATCGCCCGGGCACTCGCGCAGGAGGCGCCCGTGCTCCTCCTCGACGAGCCGACCAGCGCGCTCGACATCGGGCACCAGCAGCAAGCGCTCGAACTGGTCGAGCGGCTCCGCCGTGAACACGGACTGACGGTCGTCTCGGCGATGCACGATCTGACCCTCGCCGGGATGTACTCCGACCGGCTGGTCCTGCTCCACGGCGGCCGCGTCGTCGCGTCCGGTTCGGCGGTCGACGTGTTGTCGGCCGAGACGTTGCGCGAGTTCTACGGCGTGCGCGTGTCGGTGCACCACGAGGACGACGGCACCGTCGTCGTCATCCCGCGCCGCGAAGCGCTCGACTCATGACGATGTCGTCGTGACGGCGCACGGCGGACGAGTGATTGCCGCGGCGACGGCGCTCGGCTGTGAGGTGGGCGACATCCTCGATCTGTCGGCCAGCCTGAATCCATTCGCTCCCGACGTCACCTCGATCGTCGCGTCTGCGGCTGCGCGCTCGGTCGCCTACCCCGACGAGACCCGAGCGACCTCGGCGATGGCGGAGGCGCTGGGTGAGCCGGCCGAACGCGTGGTCCTCACCAACGGCGCCGCCGAGGCGATCGCCGTGCTGGCGTCGATGCACCCTGTCGGTGACGTCACCGAACCCGAGTTCTCGCTGTACCGGCGTCACCTCGATGCGGTCGCGACCGCCGCACCGCGCTGGCGGAGCAACCCGTCCGCGCCACTCGGTCGTCTTGCGCGACCCGACGAGCAGGCATTCGTCTGGGACGAGTCGTTCTTGGCGCTGGCGACCGGACGGTGGACCCGAGGTGACACGGCGTCGTGGCGCATTGCGTCGTTGACGAAGACGTGGCGGTGTCCCGGCCTCCGGATCGGCTTTGCCATCGCTCCCGACGATGCGGCGGCGGCCGAGTTCCGTCGCCGCCGACCCGAATGGTCGGTGAACGCGATGGCCTGCGCAGCCGTCGAGCAACTTGCCGGGTCGAGCGATCTCGGCGGATGGTCCCAAGCGGTCCGGGGCGCTCGCCGTTCGCTGTGCGGTGAACTCGCCTCGCGTGGGCTTTCGGTCGCCGACACCGATGCCTGCTGGGTCCTGCTCCACGACGCTCGACACCTCGTCGAGCCGCTCTTCGATCGGCGGGTGCTCGTGCGCGAGCTCACCAGCTACGGGCTGCCGGG
>JAGQSS010000036.1:12272-14452 GCA_020439405.1 Ilumatobacter sp.
CGACGCTCGACACCTCGTCGAGCCGCTCTTCGATCGGCGGGTGCTCGTGCGCGAGCTCACCAGCTACGGGCTGCCGGGCATGGTTCGCATCGCCGTCGGGAACTCGGACGAGACCGAACGGTTTCTCGCGGCGCTCGACGAGACGCTCCGATGAGCCGCCCACTGATGGTCCTGGGATGCACGTCGTCCGCAGGCAAGTCGCTGCTGACCGCTGCTCTGTGTCGTTGGTTCGCCCGCGAGGGCGTCGACGTCGTCCCGTTCAAGGCCCAGAACATGTCGAACAACGCCCGGGTGGTCGCCGACGGCGAGATCGGCGTCGCCCAGTGGTTGCAGGCCAAGGCGGCCGGTGTCGAACCGACGGTGGCGATGAACCCCGTCCTCGTCAAGCCGGAGGACGACACGCGCAGCCAGGTGATCGTGCTCGGTCGCCGTGACGATGTCGTGAGCTCGCTGCCGTGGGAGGAGCGGCACGACCTGATGTGGGAAGCGATGCGTTCGTCGTTCGACGACCTGCGCACACGACACGACCTCGTCGTGATCGAGGGTGCCGGCAGCCCGGCCGAGATCAACTTGCGAGACCAGGTCAACAATCGAATGGTCGCTCATGCCGATGCGGCGGCGCTGCTCGTCAGCGACATCGACCGTGGCGGATCGTTCGCCCACCTCTTCGGGACGTGGTCGCTCGTTCCCGACGGCACTCGCGATCGTCTCGCCGGATTCGTGCTCAATCGGTTTCGTGGCGACGCTGCGTTGCTCACACCCGGGCCGGAACGACTCACCGAGCTCACGGGCATGGCCCACGCCGGAACGGTGCCGATGCTCCGCCACGAACTCCCCGACGAGGAGGGGGCGACCATCCGCGGCGGTGGGCCGGGCGATGGCCCGCGGGTGGCGATCGTCCGTTTCCCGTACGGATCGAACCTCGACGAGTTCCGGCTGGTTCCCCTTGCCGCCCGTGCGGTGTGGACCGACGACCCGGCCGAGATCGAGCGGGCCGACTGGGTCGTGCTGCCGGGGTCGAAGCACGTCGCCGCCGACGTGGCGTGGATGCGTGCACGGGGACTCGATTCGGCGACGCGTGCCGCGGCGACCGATGGTCGACGGGTGCTCGGTGTGTGTGGCGGTGCGATGATGCTCGGGCGATCGATCCTCGATCCGTACGGCGTCGAGTCGCCGGTCCCGAACGTCGCCGGTCTCGATCTGCTCCCGTTCGCCACGCACATGTCACCCGACAAGCTGGTCACCCCGACGACGGTCGCGGTCGCCGGTGTGGAGGTGCGGGGCTACGAGATCCGCCACGGTCGGCTGATCGGCGATGACGGGTCGGACGTCGGGACGGTCGTGGATCGCGGCAACGTGACGGCGATGACGGTCCACGGTGTCCTGGAAGACCCAGTGGTTCTCGAGCGTTGGTTCGGTCGGCGCGTCACCGATCCGTTGCCGGCGACGTTCGACGTCCTCGCTGATGCGGTCGCGGACCATCTCGACGCCGAGCTGTTGCATCGGCTCACACGATGCTGACACCGCTCGCTGCGCTCGCCGCCGATGCGATGCTCGGCGAACCGCCGTCGGCGTGGCACCCCGTCGTGTGGTTCGGGCGCGCGGCGAGATCGCTCGAACGCCGTTCCTACCGACCGTCGATTTCCTTCGGCGCGGCCCACACTGCTGTCCTCGTCGGCGGGGCCTGGTTGGTCGGGGTCGGCGCCCGCCGACTCATGGGTCGAGCGGTCGCCGACGTCGCTGCCGGTGCGATCTCGATCGCCGGGGCGATGCTCGCGTCAGAGGTCGCCGGTGTCGCTGCGGCATTGGAGTCAGGGGACCTCGAGCTGGCTCGTTTCCGCGTGAGCCGCATCGTCGGACGTGAGACGTCGTCGCTCGACGATTCGGGCGTGGCGAGGGCCGCCGTCGAGTCGTTGGCAGAGAACACCGTCGACGCCGTGACGGCACCATTGTGCTGGCTCGCGATCGGTGGCGCGCCGGGCGTGCTCGCACATCGTGCGATCAACACACTCGACGCGATGATCGGCCATCGGGACGACCGGTACGATCGGTTCGGGAGGGCCGCTGCTCGGGCCGACGATGTCGTCGCCTGGGCCCCGGCACGATTGACGGCGCTGGTCGTCGGACTCGCTCGCCCGACTCGATACCGAACGGTGTGGTCGACGATCAGGCGTGACGCC
>JAGQSS010000036.1:14549-19019 GCA_020439405.1 Ilumatobacter sp.
CACGATTGACGGCGCTGGTCGTCGGACTCGCTCGCCCGACTCGATACCGAACGGTGTGGTCGACGATCAGGCGTGACGCCGATGTCCATCCGTCGCCGAACGGTGGGGTCGTCGAGTCGGCATTCGCCGGCGCGCTCGGCATCACCCTCGGCGGCGTGAACCGATACGGGTCGGTCGTCGAAGATCGAGGCACGCTCGGCGACGGCCCGCCTCCTACGGCAGATGAGCTCCACGAGGCGATCGCGCTGGCCCGCCAGGTCTGGTGGATCACTGCGGTGCTGGTGTGCACCGGTCGGTTGCTCGCACGCATCGACCGATCGTTCAGCCCCAGACGGTGACGAGGACGACGCCGCCGAGCACGAGCCCGCTCGCGAGGTAGTCGGCGCGGGTGTGGCGCTCTCCGAGCGTCACCCTCGCCAGGACGAAGGCGATGATCAATTCGACCTGGCCGAGGGTGCGCACCTTGGCGGCGCTCTCGAGCGTGAACGCCCAGGCCCAACCGATCGATCCGAGCAGGCTCAGGATGCCGACGGGGATCGCGGGCCGCCAGGCGGCGGCCGTGCGACGGATCTCGCCCGGATCGGTCGCGACGAACCAGCCGGCGTTGAGCACTGTCTGCACGATGAGGAGGGCGGTGAGGGCGAGCACGGCGCGGTCGAACGACGGCGCGTCGGTCAGCGATCGCGAGGCGGCGCGGATCCCGAGCGAGGCGGCTGCGAATCCGGCGCCGGCCGCGAGTCCGAGCAGTGCCGCCGGATCACCGGCGCGGTGGAGGAGCGACGACAGCGAGCCCTTCGAGGCGAGCCACGCGACGCCCGCCGTCACGAGCACGGCGCCGAGCCAGCCGGCGGGCCGCAACGCCGTCTCGAAACCGAGCGCGCCGAGGGCCGCGACGAACAGGACCTCCGACTTGGAGTAGACGGTGCCGACGGCGAAGTCGCGGACCTTGAACGACTGGAGGAGGCACACGGTGCCGGCGATCTGGCCGACCGCGCCGATCAGCAGGGCGGGCCAGAAGTCGACGTGGACGCCCGGGAGGTCGCGGCCGAGGGCGCCGAACAGCACGAGGCTGAGCGCGACGGCGAGCGGGGCGCCGTAGGCGTACCGCACGAAGCCGGCGGCGGCGGTCGACAGCACCGATCGCAACTCGTGCTGGCGCGAGGTGCGAAGGATCTGGAAGGTCGCCGCAGCGAGGGTGATGAAGATCCACATGTCTCGAAATATGGGAAGTTGATTCCCACAAGTCAGGATAGCCGACGGATCGTGGCGATGCGATCCGGACACCCGCCATCGGACCGGTCGACGATGCCTGGTTGCCGACAGATGACGAAACGGTGGCCGCCGGATCAAGGTTCGGTCACAACTCGGTCGATGGGCTCCGATTGCCGCCGGCGGCTGCCGATGCACTGCTACCGAGGGTGGTGCGACATCCCGCCGCACGACCCGACGAGGAGTCACCGATGCGTTCTCGCCTGCGTCACATCCTGCCCGCCACGATCGCCGTCGCACTCGTCGCGCTCTTCGCGCTCGGCCACGGCGCACCGATCGAGCGAGTCGTCGCGCATCTCGGTGACCTGCGCCCGGTCCCCGTCCTGCTCGGCGTCCTCGTCGCCGCACTCGCGATGGTGAACCGGGGCTGGATGAACCAGGTCGCCCACGAGGCCGTCGGCCTCGACACCGGATCGACGGAGATGACGCGCGCTGCTGCCGTCGGCTTCGCCGCCCAGAAGCTCGTGAAGTCCGGAGGAGCGGCCGGGCTCGCCGTGTTCGTCCGGCACGGCCGTCGCCGCGGACACGCCGCCGGCTCGGTGATCGCCGCGTGCGTCCTGACGGCGGCCGCCGCGTTCCTCGCACTCGGTGGCCTCCTCGCCATCACCATCGTCACCCTGGCCGCGACCGGTCGGCTGACCGGATGGTGGATCGCCGCGTCGATCGGTTTCGGCGTGTACACCGTGATCGTGTCGATCGCCGCGGTCGTGCTCGTCCGGAGTCGGCCCGCCGCCGCCTGGTGTTGGAATCGTGTCCAGCGGTTGCGTCGCCGACCGCAGACACACATGCCGACCGGATGGTTCGACGCGCTCGACGTCGGTCGGCGCCGACCGGCGGTCTTGGTGCGCCTGCTCGGTCACGCCGTGCTCGGCAAGTTGCTCGGTGCGCTCATCCTGGCCACCGCCGTCGCCTCGACGGGGCTCGATCTCGGGCCCACCGACGCCCTCATCGTCTACGCCACCGCTCTCGCCGCCTCGATGGTGTCGATCGTGCCCGGCGGTGTCGGCGTCGTCGAGGGGTCGCTCGTGGCCCTGCTCGTCGCCGGGGGCGCTGCGGCCGCACCGGCGGCACTCGCCGTTGCCGTGTTCCGGCTCTTCGATCTGTGGTTGCCGGTGCTCGCCGGAGCGTTGGCCGCTCGCGGCGAGTGGCGTCTCGACCGTGCCGATGTCGAGGCCGACGCCGAGGTTGGCCACGCCGGCCCGGTGCCGACGCGCGCCGACAGGCCCGTTCCGGCGCTCGCTCACGTGCCGGTCGTGGCCAAGGTCGTCGCCGCCTGAACGGCGGATGACGCCCGTTCTTCGTCATCGTTCTGTAACGTTGCGCCTCGTGCCTGGAACAGCGACGACTCGGACGTGGGCCGCCATCATCGGCGTGCTGCTCCTGTTCGCGCCCCAGCACCTGGTGGTCGCCGGCACCGACGACCCTGCTGCGGCCCAGGCAGCACGCGAGATCCAGGCCGCCCGCGATCGCGCCAACGCCGCCGCTCAGGCCCTGTTCGACGCGGAGTCGCGCATCGACGTCCTCGGTGGCGAGATCGAACTCGCCGAGGCCCGTCTCGACGAACTCGAGGGCGAGGTCGGGGCGATGCGCGACAGCCTGGCCGAGGTGGCGGTCCGTCGGTTCGTGTCCGGCGGGGTGACGTCGAACCCGCTCCTCACGCCGCTCGACGAGGTCCAAGGAGCGTCGCGAGCCGCGGTGCTCAGCAGCACCGCCACCGGCGATGCGCTCGTCAGCGTCGACGACTTCGACGCCGCGATCGACGAGGTCAACGACGCTCGTGCCGACCTCGAACGCCAGCGCGCCGAACAACTCTCGGCCGTCGAGGAGTTCGAACAGCTCCGCGTCAACGCGGAGGCCGAGGTCGTCCGGCTCCAGGAGATCGAGGAGCAACGGCTCCAGGACGTCGCCGTGCAGCGCGAACTCGAGCGGCAGCGCCAGGAACAACTCGCCGCCGAGCAGGCGGAGCAGCAGCGCCAGGCCGCCGCCGAGGCCGCCGCTGCACCCCAGGCCGCTTCGGGAGGCTCCTCGAGCGGCGGTTCGTCGAGCAGCGGCTCGTCGGGCGGTTCGTCGAGTGGTTCGTCGGGTGGCGACTCCGGCGGTTCGTCCGAGACACCCGCACCAGCGCCTGCCCCCGCACCCGCACCCGCACCCGCTCCCGCACCCCCTCCGGCACCCGTCGTGTCCCCGTGCGTGGCGCGACCGGGTTTGCCGACACGTGGGGCGCGCCACGATCCGGTGGTCGCTCGCACCAGGGCGTCGACATGATCTCGTCGACCGGCACGACGCTCGTCGCGGTCGAGGGCGGCCGCGTCCAGTTCAAGACGAACCGGCTCGGCGGCAACGCCGTCTGGCTGTACGGCAACAGCGGCACCAGCTACTACTACGCCCACCTCAGCTCGTGGGAGGGCTCGAGCCGCTCCGTCTCCCAGGGCGAGGTCATCGGGTACGTCGGGTCGACCGGCAACGCCGGCGTGCCGCACCTGCACTTCGAGATCCACCCCGGCGGAGGCGCTGCGGTCAACCCGTACCCGGCCGTCCGCGCCGTCTGCTGATCAGGAGCTGCTGGGCAGGTACCAGTGATCGCCGTCGGCGAGGAGGCGATCGGCTTCGGCCGGCCCCCACGATCCACGGAAGTAGGGATGGACCGGACCGGGCTCGTCGAGCACCGGCTGCACCACCCGCCACGTCTCCTCGACGACGTCCTGGCGGGCGAACCGACGGTTCGAGCCCTGGATCGCATCGCCGAGCAACCGCTCGTAGGCGGACGACCGCTCGCCGAGTGCCGCCGCGAAGTCGACGGCGATGTCGACGTCCTGACTGTCGAGGTGCGGTCCGGCCGTCTAGGCCTGCAGCGTGAACGTGACGCCGTCCTGGCTCCCCAACCGCAGTCGGACGAGGTTGCGTCCGGGCGGCGGACCGCCCGCCTCGTCGAACAGCAGACGCGGCGGTGGCTGGAACTCGATCACGGCCTCGGTGGCGGCTTGTGACAAGCCCTTGCCGACCCGGACGAACCACGGCACACCCGCCCAACGCCACGAGTCGATCTCCATGCGCGCCGCGATGTACGTCTCGACCGTCGAGTCGGGATCGACCCCGGGCTCGTCGCGGTAGCCCACGTACTGGCCTCGGACGACCTCGGCCGGATCGATCGCCCGCATCGCGGCGAGCACCTTGGCCTTCTCGTCCTGCAGGAACTGGTTG
>JAGQSS010000370.1 GCA_020439405.1 Ilumatobacter sp.
CTGCTGCGCGACGACGCCGAACAGGCCGAACACGAGCCGCTCGTGCTCGATCTCGACCAGGTGCGGGTCGTGCGCCTGCTCGGCAAGGCCGGGCTCGTGCCCGACCTGCGTTACGACGTCGCCAGCTGAGCGGTCAGGCGGTGACGAGTCGGTAGAAGCGAAACGAGTCATGTTCGATCGGCAGCACCTCGACCGACTCGAATCCCGCACCACGGGCGTACCGCTCCAGTGTCGCTCGTCGCATCACGGTGCCGGTCTCGGCCGAGTGCTCGTGCGACATGCAGTCCGGCAGACAGCTGGTGAGTGAGAAGCCGTACAGCAACCGCTCGAACTCTTCGCCGGGGGCGGCGAAGTCGTCGCCGACCCGCTCGTCCATCACGAGCACGAAGCCGTCGGTGCCGGCGAGCTCCCGCATGGTCGACAAGACGCCGACCGGATCGCCGAGATCGTGGATGCACTCGAGTGCCATGACGAGGTCGTACGAATCGTCCGATGCAGCCGTTGCGGCGTCGACGGCATGGAACCGCACCCTGCCGTCGAGCCCACGTTCGGCGGCGGCAAGCGCGGCCGAGACGACCGACGGCGCGTCCGGGTCAAACCCGTCGACGACCGCCGCCGGGTACTGCTCCGCGATCGCGATCGACGACCAACCGAATCCGCACCCGACGTCGGCGACCCGTCCCCCGGCCCGCAGGCGGGCGTCGACCTCGGGGATCGACGCGACGAACTCCCGGGCGAACAGCTCGAGGAACATCGGACGGTTGAGCGCGGCCTGGGCGAGACGCAGGTCGTCGCCCATGTCGTCCCACGACACGCCGCCACCGTCGCGGTACACGCGTGCGAGCTCGTCGACATGCCGTCCGATGCCGACGGTGAATCGGGCGAGCGGGGCGAGGTGGGTCAACGCGTCCGGGTCGGTGAGGACGGCGGCGTGCTCGGCCGGAAGGTGGTAGCGGCGTGCGAGCGGCGCCGCCGTCACGTCGTCGACCTCGATCCAGCCGGCGACGGCCTGGTGTTCGAGCCACTCCTGGACGTAGCGCTGATGGGTCCCGGTGGCGGTGGCGAGTTCGGGTGCCGTGAGCGGTCCGTGTTCGCCGAGGGCTGCGTACCATCCGAGATGCTCGCCGAAGTAGGCGGCCTGGACCTCCTGGGCACCGAGGACGGCCTCGAAGAACCGTCCGGCGAAGCGTTCGAGGCGCTCCTCGTCGATCTCGGTGATGTTGCTGATGACGGTCATGTGTGTTCCTTTTGCAGGGTTTTCATTGCTGGGTGTGTAGGGAGAACGAGGACGGTCAGGGCCGCGGCAACGCCCAGAGCGTCAGGCGGGTGATCGGGACGAATCCGATCGACTCCGCTCCGGGACGGCTGAAGTCGCTGAAGACGCCGGTCATCCAGACGTCGGGCGAGTGGCGGAGGCGGGCGGTTGCGTGGGCGAGCCAATGACCGCGGCGTCGAGCGTCGGGCATGGTGACGCCGAGCGCGAAGCTGCCGATTCCGTGCTCGACGAACGACGTCCCGATCGAGACCGGGTCGCCCCCGACACGGCCGACCCAGAACGCGAATCGGTCGTCGTCGAGCAGGCAGGGCGCGGCGAGGTCGCCGGGGTCGGCGTCGCGCAGCTCGTCGAGCGGATAGCCGTCGATCGCGACCCGCTCCCAGGCCTGCAGCTCGTCCGGTGACGTCACCCGGTCGACCTCGACGGACGACTGGGGTGCCGGGAGGACGGCGGCAGGGGGCCGGATCAGCAACGGCGGATGGCCGACGAGCGACCAACCGCGGTGCGTCAGATCCGGTGTGGGCCAGGCGCTCCACAGCAGCACCTCGCCGGTCCCGCCGACGAGGTCGGCCTCGATCCGGTCCAGGACGCCGTCGGTCAGGGGTCGCATCAGTGTCACCGAATTGAAGTAGCCGGACGGCCGCCGGAGGTCGCCGACGCGATACGCGCGGCGATCCAAGGTCACACCGCCGCCGGCCGTCGCATAGGCGTCGCAGTAGGCAGCCCAGTGATGGAGGTACCGGCGGATGATGGTGTCACCGATGGGTGCGTCGAGATCCCATCCGGTCGCCAGCGGGGGAGCGTCGCTGCCGGCGGGCAGCCCGAGGTCGAGGAGTTCGGTCATGGCGCCCACCCTGCGCCCGACGGTTGCAGCGTCGTTGCAACCCCGCTGCAAGCAGACGCGGCGAGACGCGATACTCGGTCCGTGATCGAGGTACTGGGCGACATCCGGGGCTGGGGGCCGGGTGTGGCCGAACCGGTCCGGATCACCAGCCCGAATCAGCGGATCGTCCTCGCCGTGCTCGTCGCTCGACACCCGGACGTCGTCTCGGTCCACGATCTCGTCGCAGCGGTCTGGGAGGACGAACCGCCAGCGAGCGCGGCGCGTACGGTCGGCAGTTATGTGTCCCGGCTGAGGAACGTCATGGGGGATGCGATCGCAATCGTGCCCGGCGGGTACCGACTCGTACTCGACGACGACCTGATCGACATCCGACGCTATGAGCAGCTGGTCCGGGCGGCACGGACCGCGCGAGGCACCGACGCGATCGCCAGGTACCGCGACGCCGATCGTCTGTGGCGGGGTGCGCCGTTCGCAGAGCTCACGGATGCGGCGGCGGTGACATCCGAGGTGGTCCGCCTCGAAACCGTCCGGCTCGACGCCCAGGACCGCTTGGCCGCCGAACTCCTCGCGTCGGGCGCCGTCGCCGACGCCGCAGCGACGGCGGCCGCGACCGTCGCAGAGCATCCTCTCCGGGAGAGCGCCTGGATCACCCTGATCGACGCCCAGGCCGTGTCTTCGCCAGGTGATGCGCTCCGCGCGGCGCGCCGTACCGCCGAGGCCCTGGCGGAAGCCGGCCTCGTGCCGTCCGACGCGCTCGCCGCCGCCGAACAGCGGGCGCTCACCGGCGGCTCCGTGGGCCGACCGAGCCGGCGCGTCGAGCGACGTCCGCTGCCGGGGACCGCGACGCCACTGATCGGCCGCGACGCATCCAGCACCGAGGTCGACGCGGCGCTCGCACGGTCCGGCGGTGTCGTCACCCTCGTCGGACCGGGCGGCGTCGGCAAGACCAGGATCGCGATCG
>JAGQSS010000371.1 GCA_020439405.1 Ilumatobacter sp.
GTCGTCAACGCGGTGATCATGGGCGTGTACTGGCTGTTCTTCCGGCGCGACGCCGTCGACGAGGGCGCCGCGGTGTTCTTCCTGCTGCTGCTCACGCTGATCATCACGCTCTACGACCGGTACCGGCCGCTGCGGTCGGCCGGGTACCCGCCCATCGGGGCCGTCGCGGCCTGACGTGGGCCCGCGACCCGGCGCCCGCCTGACCTGGGTCGGGCACGCGACGGTCGTCGTCGACGTGGGCGGCGTGCGCGTCCTGACCGATCCGCTGCTACGCCAGCGGGTGGCGCATCTGCGTCGACACGGACCACCGCCCCCACCGCTCGAGGTCGACCTCGTGGTGCTGTCGCACGCCCACATGGACCACCTGCACGTGCCGTCGCTCCGCATGATCGACCCCGGTGTGCCCATCGTGACGCCGCGCGGCACGGGCAAGCTCCTCCACCGTGCCGGCCACACGGAGATCCACGAGGTGACGGTCGGTGACCGGATCGACGTCGCCGGCGTCGACGTCACGGTGACACCGGCCGCCCACAAGATCGGACGGGGCCCGCACAGCCGCCTCACGGCCGACCCGGTCGGGTTCGTCATCGACGTGCACGGCCACCGCACCTACTTCGCGGGGGACACCGATCTGTTCGACGAGATGCGGGACCTCGGCGAGATCGACCTCGCGTTGCTGCCGATCTGGGGGTGGGGGCCGACGATCGGCATCGGCCACCTCGATCCCGAGCGGGCCGTCGAGGCGACGTCGATCATCCGGCCGGGTCTCGTGGTGCCGGTCCATTGGGGGACGTTCGCCCCCGAGACCGGTCGGCGACGTGCGCCCGCCTGGTTGGACACGCCCGCCGCTCAGTTCGAGGCCGCCGTCGCCGCGCACGACGACGACCTGCATGCGTTGGTCCTGCCGCCGGGTGCGTCCATCGACCTCGAGGTCACCGACGGTTCATCCGAGCCATGACGGGGAACGCCCACGACGTGCAGACGGTGTGGGTCCTCGGCGATCAGCTCAATCGGTCGATCGGGGCGATGCGAGACGCCGAGCCCGGGACGCACCGTGTGCTCCTCGTCGAGAGCACGGCAAAGCTGACGTCGAAGCGGTGGCACCGCCAGCGCGCCCACCTCGTGGTCACGTCGATGCGGCGCTTCGCCGACGAACTGCGCGACGCCGGGTTCGAGGTCGATCACCGTCGAGCCACCTCCCTGCGCGACGGCTTCGCAGCACACGTCGACGAGTTCGCACCGTCGCAGGTGGTCGCGACCGAGCCGGCGAGCATCGACGGGCTCGAGCTCCTGCGTTCGCTCGACGTCGAGCTCGTCCGCTCGAACCAGTTCCTCTGCCACTACGACGAGTTCGCCGAGTGGGCGTCCGACCGGAGGTCGTTCAAGATGGACGACTTCTACCGATGGCAACGCCGCCGACTCGGCTATCTGATCGACGCCGACGGTGAGCCCGTCGGCGGGCGGTGGAGCTTCGACGACGAGAACCGCGAACCACCGCCGCGTGACGGCTCGGTCACATGGCCGACCCCCCAGGTGTCCGAACTCGACGACCTCGACCGCGCCGTGCTCGCCGACCTGCCCGACTCGTGCTGGGGTGCCGAGCCCGACGGCACCTGGGCCACGAGCCGTCGGCGGGCACTGTCGCGGTTGCGTCACTTCGTCGACGAGGTGCTCCCCGGCTTCGGCCCGCACGAAGACGCGATGACCGGCCGGTCGTGGCACCTCGCACACTCGGTCCTGTCCCCGTATCTCAACATCGGTCTGCTCCTGCCCGGCGAGGTGTGCGATGCCGTCCAGGAGGCGTTCGACCGTGGCGACGTCCCGATCAACTCGGCCGAGGGCTTCATCCGCCAGGTGATCGGTTGGCGAGAGTACGTGTGGGGCGTCTACTGGCTCTGGAGCACCGAGTACCGATCGCGCAACGAACTCGGGGCCGACCGTCCCCTCCCGCCGGTCTTCACCGGCGCCGAGACCGAGATGCGGTGCGTGCGAACCTGCCTCGACGGGGTGCACGACCGCGCGTACAACCACCACATCCAGCGTCTGATGGTGCTCGGCAACCTGTGTCTGCTCCACGGCGTCGATCCGTGGGCGCTGACCGAGTGGATGTGGGCGAGCTTCGTCGACGGTGCCGAATGGGTGATGCTGCCGAACGTGATCGGCATGAGCCAATGGGCCGACGGCGGCATGATGGCCACCAAGCCGTACGCAGCCGGCGGCAACTACATCGACACGATGAGCGACTACTGCGGCGACTGCCGCTTCGATCGCAAGCAACGGGTCGGCGACGACGCCTGCCCGTTCACCACGCTCTACTGGGACTTCCTCGCCCGGCACCACGACCGGTTGCTGAAGAACCCGCGTGTCGCCCGCCAGGTGAGGGCGTCGGAACGCTTGCGGGATCTCGATGCGGTGCGCGAACGTGCCGTCGAGGTCAGGTCGCGCCTCGACGCCGGCGAGCTGTGACGGTCACTCGGCCGTCGTCTCGACGCGCACCGTCGTACCGTCGTCGACGAGGACCGGTACCGGCGCGTCGAGGTTGTGGTTCACGATCCGCTCGACGACGTCGGCCGGTGAGTCGGACTTCAGACGGTCGAGCAGCTTCGCATGCTCGGTCGCATCCGGGAGCAGGATGGCGTCGACACCGGCCTGCATGACCACGTCGACGATCTCGGTGATCGACGGCACGGTGGCGATCCACGCCGTCACCTCGACACCGGCGTCGTCGAACTCGGTCATCTGGTCGGCGATGTGCTGACGGTCGCGGTCGGCGAGATCGGATCGATCGCAGACGCCGGACGGGTGCGGGTGGTCCATCCACGTCTCCTGCGACCGGTCGTACAGCACGACCGACAGGTCGTACTCGGCGGCGAGCGACGCGGCCAGCGAGCGGGTTGCGGCCAGCCGGGCGTCGTCGGTGTCGGTGGCGACGGCGAGCTTCGTGGCGCCGCGCAGGGCGTCGGCGGCGGCAGGATCGATCTGTCGCGATGTGGTTCGGGTGCTCGAGGTCATGCAGGGACGGTGCCCGTGTCGACGTCGTCCGAAACGTCGACAG
>JAGQSS010000372.1 GCA_020439405.1 Ilumatobacter sp.
CGACTGCCACGTCCACCTGATCTGCCCACAGCTGTTCGACGAGGCGCTCGCCGCCGGCATCACGTCGATCGTCGGTGGCGGCACCGGGCCTGCCGAGGGCACGAAGGCGACGACCGTCACCGGCGCCTGGCACCTCGAGCGGATGCTGGAGGCGACCGACCACTGGCCGGTCAACGTCGCGCTACTCGGGAAGGGGAACACCACCGACCACGAGGCGATGTGGGAGCAGCTCCGTGCCGGCGCCGCCGGCTTCAAGCTGCACGAGGACTGGGGCACGACCCCGGCCGCCATCGATGCGTGCCTGACCGTCGCCGACGCGTCGGGCGTGCAGGTCGCGATCCACACCGACACGCTGAACGAGGCCGGCTACGTCGAGTCGACGCTCGAGGCGATCGCCGGCCGCTCGATCCACACCTTCCACACCGAGGGTGCCGGCGGCGGCCACGCCCCCGACATCATGACGGTGGCCAGTCACCCCAACGTCATGCCGTCGTCGACGAACCCGACTCGGCCGCACACGGTCAACACCGTCGACGAACACCTCGACATGCTGATGGTGTGCCACCACCTCAACCCGGCGGTGGCCGAAGACCTGGCGTTCGCCGAGAGCCGGATCCGGCCCTCGACGATCGCGGCGGAAGACGTGCTCCACGACCTCGGAGCGATCTCGATCATCGGCTCCGACTCACAGGCGATGGGCCGGATCGGCGAGGTCGTCATCCGAACCTGGCAGACCGCCCACGTGATGAAGCGCCGACTCGGCTCGCTGCCGGGCGACGGTGCGGCCGACAACCTGCGCGCTCGCCGGTACGTGGCGAAGTACACGATCGCCCCGGCGATCACGCACGGCCTCGAACGCGAGGTCGGCTCCGTCGAGGTCGGCAAGCTGGCCGACCTGGTGCTGTGGGACCCGGCGTTCTTCGGCGTCCGCCCACATGCCGTCCTCAAGGGCGGCATGATCGCCTGGGCCACGATGGGCGACGCCAACGCGTCGATCCCGACGCCGCAACCCGAGCTCCCCCGCCCGATGTTCGGTGCGGCGCCGGCCGTCGCCCCCGGGCGTTCGGTGTCGTGGGTCGCCCAGGCCGCACTCGACGACGGGCTCCCCGACCGTCTGCGGGTCGCGAGGGAACTCAAGCCGGTCGCCGACACCCGCTCGCGCGGCAAGGCCGACCTGCCCCTCAACGACGCGTTGCCACGGATCGAGATCGACCCCGACACGTTCGCCGTGCGGATCGACGGCGAACTGATCACCGAATCGCCGGCGGTCGAACTCCCGATGGCCCAGCGCTACTTCCTCTTCTGATCCGTCGTGCCGATCGCTCCTGCGCTCCTGCTGCTCGCCGACGCCCGGTTCCCGACGGGTGGTCACGCCCATTCGGCCGGCACCGAACAGGCGGTCGCGATCGGCGACGTCCACGACGTCGACTCGCTCGGCCGATACCTCCGCGCCCGACTCGCCACCACCGGCCGCACCGACGCGGCGTTCACGGCGTTCACGTGTCGGGTGATGTCCGACCGGAACCGACCCGCCGGTCCCGTCCTCGCGGCGACCGACCGGGAGTACTCGGCCCGGGTGCCGTCGCCGTACCTGCGTGAGGCGAGCCGACGGCTCGGGCGTCAGCTGGTGCGCGCCGCGTCACGCGCCTGGCCGTCGGCCGCGCTCGCCGAGGTCGCCGCCGTCCCGGGAGGACCGCACCAACCGATCGCACTCGGCGCAGCCGCCGCGTCGGCCGGGGCCGAACCCGACGATGCGGCCGTGCTCGCCCTCCACCACCTCGCCGGGGCCGTCGCGACCGCCGGTGTGCGACTGCTCGGCCTCGACCCGATCGAGGTCGCGGCGATGCAGGCCGACGCGACGAGCGACGCCTCCCATACCCTCGCCGATCGGCCGTGGCTGGTCGACGATCCCGCCCTCCTGCCCGCGTCCGGCGGGCTCCTGACCGAGATCCTCGGCGAACACCACGGCTCGCTCGACGCCCGCCTGTTCGTCGCCTGACCCGCCACGTCAACCAGACACTTCATCGAGGAGTCACCATGCCCCCGCACCATCCCGACGGCGAACTGTTCCCCGACCGGTCGATCACGGCGACGAAACCACTCCCCCGCGGTCGGGCACTCCGGATCGGCATCGGTGGTCCGGTCGGCTGCGGCAAGACGACGCTCGTCGGCCAGTTGTGCCGCACCCTCCGCGACGAACTGTCGCTCGTGGTCGTCACCAACGACATCTTCACCTCGGAGGACGCCCAGGCACTCAAGGCGGCGGCCGTGCTCCCCGAGGAGCGGATCATGGCGGTCGAGACGGGCTGCTGTCCGCACACGGCGATCCGCGACGACATCGCCGCCAACCTCGACGCCGTCGAGCAGCTCGAGGCGCAGCACGGCCCGGTCGACGTGACCCTCGTCGAGTCGGGCGGCGACAACCTGACCGCGATCTTCTCGAGCGGTCTCGTCGACGCCCAGATCTTCGTGCTCGACACGGCGGGCGGCGACGACGTTCCCCGCAAGGGCGGTCCCGGCGTCGCGCTCGCCGACCTGCTGGTCATCAACAAGGTCGATCTCGCCCCGTACGTCGGGTCAGACGTCGACCGGATGTACGCCGACGCCATCGAGCGTCGATCGGGCGGACCCGTCGTGCTCACCTCGATGGTCGGCCCCGAGGCCGCCGAACCGGTCGCCGAGTGGATCCGCGGCCTCCTCGCGGTGCGGAACGCCGCCTAGGAGACTGCTGAGCAATCTGGTGGTTGGTGCTCGCGTTCTTGTTCGGCGCGTGCGACAATTTTGGGGTGCAGGGAACGTCTGGTCCTGATCGGGAGTTGTTGGACGCGGCGGCGTTCGTGTCGCATCTTGTGCCGGAGAACTCGGTGTACGCGTTCTTGGCGGAGCATCGTCAACGCCTGTTCCCTGACGAGTTGTTCGCTGATCTGTTCCCGTCTCGGCGGGGTCGCCCGTCGCAGCCCGCTGATGTCGTCGCAACGGTGTTGGTGTTGCAGTCACTCGAAGGGCTGTCGGATCGTGATGCGTTGCAGGCGTTGGCGACCGATCTGCGATG
>JAGQSS010000373.1 GCA_020439405.1 Ilumatobacter sp.
GAGAAGAGTGGGGGCGGGAGGGCCGGGATTATGACGTTGTTGGCCTTGATGTCGCTCTTGCTGGACATGGGGAATCGTTCTTCGTGTTTCGGGACTGCATTCGGAGGGCCGGCGAGGAGGTCGGCGGCCGCGCCGAGATTGTATGAGAAACCGGGGCATCTATCATGGGCGGACGGGCCGGGAAGGTCGTCGGCCGGATCGGGAGACCATGGGGGTCGGCCGGCGTGGACTGCTGACGGGAGGCCGCAGGTGGATCGGAACGCGAATCGGAGATCGGTGGCCATCCGCCTGGCGCTCGCCGTGGCCTTCCGCTACCTCGGCTTCGTCCTCATGACCGCGCTCGCGGTCTGGAACGAGGCCCGGCCCGCTCCCAGCCTTCCCGATGCCGTCCTGGATCTCGTCCCCTACGACGTCACCATCGCGCGGCTCAACTACTGGATCTGGGTCGTGGCCTGGATGCCGGCGACGCTCTGGCTCATGCGCCGTCGTCCGCTGGCAGCAGCCGGACTCCTCTACGCCGGAGGCTGGCTCTCGATCATCCGCGGCCTCTGCATCGTCACCACGGGACTCGGTCCGGTGAAGGGCTTCGATCCCAATGCCGGACTCGGGGCCAGCGAGCGCTTCCAGGGGATCCTGGCGGTCGCGAACCCGCTCAGCTCCCTGTTCGGTGACTCGGCCTTCGTCTACCTCACCAAGGATCTGTTCTTCTCAGGGCACGTGGCGACGACCTTCCTCCTCACCCTCTGGGTCTGGCCGCTCCCTCGGCTCCGGTGGTGGGTGCTGGCGGGTCATCTCGTCGTGACCGCCTCGGTCTTCGTCTCACGCCTGCATTACACGATCGACGTGATCGGGGCCTATGCGATCACCTTCAGTTTCTTCGTCCTCGTCGCGGGTGACCCCAGGCGGCGTGGCGTCGAGTCGCTCGGGCCGAGCTGGACGGATCTGAAGGGGAGCTGAGCCGGATCATCCGCCGGGTGGTGGGACGACGGCGCGGGGCTTGCGGTTCGAGGGTCCGGAAAGCGCAGGGCCTTCTCGCCGCTCGGTCGAAGGTCGCGGGACGAGAGCACGCCCACCAGGACTCGAACCTGGGACCTACGGATTAGAAATCCGTTGCTCTATCCGACTGAGCTATGGGCGCGGGTTGCCCATGCGGGCGTGGCGGATCGAAGTGCTCCCGTCGCGATTCGAACGCGAAATTCCGGCTTCGGAGGCCAGCGGTTTATCCAATTAGCCTACGGGAGCGAACGAATCGGCCCCGCGGGCGCGGGGCCGAGTAAGCTGGCGCATGATGTCAGCGCCGAGGCCGGGTCGCAAGGGAGGCAGCGCCTTCGGCTCACGACCCGGGTGAATCGATCAGATGTCCTGAGCGCGGACGGTCGAGCGCTTGTTCGCGGAAGCGCGGGCGCAGGCACCGTTCAGGAGCTCATGGACCTTGGCGTTGAGGGCCTCGAGCAGCTCGCCCGAGGTCATGCAGCCGTTGCCCTTGATGACGCCCTTCACCTTGCTGCCGACGATCAGGGTCTCCATCGTGGCGCTCTTCTTGGCAGCCGCCTTCTTCTTGCGCGGCTTCTTCTCGGCTTCCGGCTCGGCCGGCTGCTCGTCACGGGTGAGGCCGTCGCGTTCGGCGCGGCGACGCACCATGTCGGCGTACGGCTCGTTCATCGACGACGAGTGGCTCTTGACCGGGATGCCCAGCTTGTCGGCGAGGTCGACCGTCTCGGCATTCGTCATGCCGAGTTCCTTCGCCAGTTCATGTACTCGAATCTTCTTCGCCACGCTCTCAGTGCACCCTTTCGTCGTCGTCAGTCTCGCAGCGGCGGCGACGATCGCCACCCTGCTCGTTCGCTCGGTTCAGTTCGTCTCGGAGTCGGTCGTCGACGTCGGCGGCCGATCGAACCCGCCATGCTCGTTCGAACCCGCGCGTCTTGCGGGCTGCGTCGAGGCAGTCGACGCCGCAGATCCAGCCGCCGCGCCCGGGCGCGGTGCGGCTGACGCGAGCGTGTCCGTCGGCGTCGATGACGCACCGGAACAGCTCGCGCTGCGGACGTCGTTGCCGACAGCCCACGCACGTTCGGATCGCACGATCACTCGTCGTCACCGTCTCCACTGTCTTCGTCACCGGCGTCGTCGGACGCCTCGGCCGTCTCGGCCACAGGCTCCTCGGTCGCCTCGCTCGTCTCGGCCGCAGGCTCGTCGGTCGTCTCGGCGGCGACCTCGTCGGTCGACTCGGCAGCGTCGGTCGACTCGGTCGCCTCGGCGCCGTCGGACTCTTCCTGCTCGGCCCACTCGGACTGGCTGATGACCGAGCCGTCGGCCGCATGCCATTCCATCTCGCCGGTCTCGGCGTTCTCGCGCCATTCGCCCTCGGCGTACTCGACGTCGTCCTCGAGGTAGCCGCCGGCGGGCACGCCCTCGGCGACCTGGGTCTCGGAGCGGATGTCGACACGGACACCCGTGAGACGGGCGGCGAGACGCGCGTTCTGGCCCTCACGGCCGATCGCCAGGCTGAGCTGATGGTCGGGCACGATCACGTCGGCGGCGGTGCCGTCGTCGGAGATGTTGACCTGGTTGACCTTGGCCGGCGACAGCGCCTTGGCGACGAAGTCGGCGAGGTCTTCGCTGAAGGGCACGATGTCGATCTTCTCGCCGCGCAGCTCGTTGACGACCATGCGCACACGGGCGCCACGAGCGCCGACGCAGGCGCCGACGGGATCGACGTTGTGGTCGTTCGACCAGACGGCGATCTTGGTGCGGTGGCCTGGTTCGCGGGCGCACGCCTTGATCTCGACGATGCCGTCGGCGATCTCGGGCACTTCGAGCTCGAACAGCGCGCGCACCAGGTCGCGGTGGGTGCGACTGAGGATCACCTTGACGCGCGGGCCGACCTTCTTGACCTCGAACACCAGCGCGCGGATGCGTTCGCCGACGTTGTAGTTCTCGCTGCGCACCTTCTCGGCGCGGGGCAGGATGCCCTCGATGTTGCGGCCGAGGTTGACGATCACGGTGTCGCCCTCGAAGCGCTGGATCGTGCCGATCACGATC
>JAGQSS010000374.1 GCA_020439405.1 Ilumatobacter sp.
CCTCGATCGTCACGACGTACGGGTCGTACCGGCTGCCGCGCACCTCGGCGGTGACCGAACCGTGACCGATCACGATGTCGATCACCGCATCCTCGTTGTAGTACCGACGGCCACGCGCCAGACGGTTCTGGTCGCTCATCTCGGCCGCCAGCACCTTGATCATCGTGGCGAGCAACCGCCCCGGCGGGTTCGGCCCGTACGGCTTCCGCGGCCTACTCATGCGCGCCTCCGCCCGCACGGTCGGGAACGATCCCAGGCGTCGCGCACCGACCCCGGGTCGGGTGATCACCGGTAACGGCTCGTACCTCGCCGTCACCTCTGACACCTGACCCGATGAACAGCTTCGTCGTCATCGGGGGACCTCGAGGGTCACGAGGTCGGCCAACTCGTCGGTGGACAGTTCGCTCAACCAGGCCTCGCCGTTGCCGATCACGGCGTCGGCGATGGCGCGCTTGTCGTCGATCACCTGGCCGATGCGTTCCTCGACCGTGCCCTGACACACCAGCTTGTGGACGTTGACCGTGCGCTGCTGGCCCAACCGCCACGCCCGGTCGGTGGCCTGGTCTTCGACCGCCGGGTTCCACCATCGGTCGTAGTGGATGACCTGGCTCGCGGCCGTCAGGTTGAGCCCGGTGCCGCCCGCCTTCAGCGACACGATCAGCAGTGGCGCCCCGAGCCCCTCTTGGAACTCGGCGACCATCCGGTCGCGGCGTGCCTTGGCCACGCCGCCGTGCAGGAACGGTGCCTGCATCTCGAACCGCGACTGCAGGTGGATCTGGAGCAGGTCGCCCATCTCGCGGAACTGGGTGAACACCAGCGCTCGTTCGTCGACGTCGAGCAGTTCGGTGATCAGCTCGTCGAACCGGTTGAGCTTCCCCGACCGGCCGGCGAGCCGCGAGCCGTCCTTGAGTGCGTGCGCCGGGTGATTGCAGATCTGCTTGAGCCGGGTGAGCGCCGCCAGCACGCGACCGCGCCGCTGCATGCCCTCGAGATCCTTGGCGTCGACGAGCAACTGATCGACGACGCCTTGGTACAGCGTCGCCTGCTCTTTGGTGAGCTGCGCGTAGGCGATCTGTTCGATCTTGTCGGGGAGGTCGGGCAGCAACCGCCGGTCGGCCTTCGTGCGACGCAGCACGAACGGCTGGGTCAGCTGACGCAGCCGCGCCGCGGCCTCCTCGCTGTTGTTGCGTTCGATCGCCGTGGCGAACTCCTCACGGAAGCGCTGCTGGCTGCCGAGCAGGCCGGGGTTGCACGCGTCGAGGATCGCCCAGAGTTCGCTCAGCCGGTTCTCGACCGGCGTGCCGGTGAGGGCGAGCTTCTGCGCGGCGCGCAGCTTGCGCACCGCCTTGGCCGCCTTCGTGGCCGGGTTCTTGACCATCTGGGCTTCGTCGAGCACGACCGTCGTCCAGTCGATCGCCGCCAACGAGTCGAGGTCGCGGGGCAATAGGCCGTAGGTGGTGATGACGATGTCGGCGTCGCCCAGTCCGAACAGGGCAGGCTCACCCTGGTGACGGTCGGCGCCGTGATGGACGATCACGGTGCGGCCGGGGGTGAACCGGTGCGCCTCGGCCTCCCAGTTGTGCACGACGCTGAGCGGACACACCACGAGGTGCGGCCCCGGCCGTTCGAGCAGGTGGGCCAACGTGGTGGCCGTCTTGCCGAGGCCCATGTCGTCGGCGAGACAGCCGCCGAGGCCGGTGCGGGCCAGGAACTGCATCCACGACAGGGCTCGCCGCTGGTAGTGGCGCAGCTCGCCGACGAACCCGTCGCCCTCGGTCGTCTCCTGCAGCCGGTCGTCGGGCAGACCGGCAACGAGTTCGTGGAGCCACGACGCGTCGGCACCCTCGTCGGAGTCGTCGGCGCCGTCGGCCAGGTCGTCGGCGAGTTCGAGTTCGATCGGGAGGTCGTCGTCGCCACCCGCCCCCGACATCAGTCGCAACAGCTCCAGCGCCGAGATCGACGACTGCTCCTCGACCTGCTCGCTCAGCGTCTTGCGCGCCTTGCGGAGGGCGGCGGTGTCGATCCGCACCCACCGATGTCCGGTGCGGAGCAGGCTCACGCCCGCCGCCTCGGCACGCTCGAGGTCGGCCATCGAGATCGGCGTCTCGTCGATGACCGCCTCCCACTCGACCAGCGCCTCCTTGCCGAAGCGGCTGCGCCGGTCGTCGGTCGGGCCTTCGCGGGCCGTGCCCTTCACCGAGACCTTGGCCCGCACCAGGTGCTCGGGGCCGATCAGCTCGATGTTGGCCTGCTCGAGTTGGAGCGGCGCCTGCTCGATGAAGTCGTCGGCTTCCTCGATGTCGAGCTCGACGTGACCGTCGTGGTCGGGTGCCCCGACCTCCTCGAGCATCGGCACCGCGTCGGCAACGGCGGTGACGAGCCGCACCGCCTCCTCGCGCAACGCGCCGAGCCGGGAGGGCGACCCGCCGGCGAGGTCGAGTGCCCGGGCAGACTCGTTCTGGAGGTCGGCGACGGTGCACCACCGGCCGGGGTCGGCGTCGTCGACGAGTTCGAGGTCGATCAGCCACGGGTCGCGCGCGTCGTTCGGCAGCGTGAGACGGACACGGCCGCGCACCACCGGCTCACCGGCCAACCGGCGGCGGTGCCGGTCGAGCACCGAGGCCGTCTCGGCGACGGCGCGGGCGAACTCGTCGCTGCCCGAGCGGATGACCGGATCGGGCTTGCCGAGCGCGGCGAACACTCCGCGGGCCGCCTGGATCTCGACCGACCGCTTGCGACCCAGGTCGGGTTTCCAGCCCGCATGGTGGAGGACCGCCCGGGACAGACCGTCGACGAGTGCCGACACGATGTCGCCGGTGGTGGCCGACGAACCGTTGCGGCAGATCGGCGGCGCCGACGCCGCGGCGTGGGCGATCGCCTGCTCGTGGACGTCGTCGAGGACGGGCCGCCAGCGGGCGACCGTGAATGGGCCTTCGTCGACGACTTCGGGAACGAGGCGACGGGCGGCGACGAGGCGGACGGCGAATTGGGTCAGCTGGGCGAACCAGGCGAGCGACGGGCTGAGCTGGTCGCCGCTCG
>JAGQSS010000375.1 GCA_020439405.1 Ilumatobacter sp.
CGACTTCGGGGCGGCGAAGATGTCGGCGTCGTCCTCGGCACCGTCGTAGAGCGCCGGCGACAGCGGCTCGCCGTGGACGCCCTCGGGGCTGGACGGGCGATCGTCGGGACGCTTGCGTTGGCGCATCGGCCGCTCGCCGTCCTCGCGTTCGCTGCTGAGCGTCGACAGGTCGGAGAGCGCCTTCTTGGTCGCCCGTCCGACCGGGCGTGCGACGGCTGCGGCGCCACGGCTGGCCGACTCGGCCATCGTGCGCAGCGACGTCTGGGTGATGAGCAGTGCCGCCCCGATCAGGATGGCCGCGAGCACGACGATGCCGCCGACCGGGGCGAGGAGCGCCTCGAGCGGACCTCCGACGAGTGCACCGATCCAGCCGCCGCCCTCGCCCAATGTCGTGACGCCCTCGCCGTCCTGGAACGTGGTCAGCGAGTCGGGGGTGCGGACGATGTGGATGATACCGAGCACCGACAGCAGGATCAGGCCCCACCCGAGCGCGATCGTGGCCGGGCTGGACGAGACGTGTTTGCGGACGAGGGCGCCGCCGGCGACGAGCAACAGCAGCGGGAGGAGGTACCGGCCGATGCCGAGGAACCAACCGACCGAGGTCTCGATCCCGCTCCCGAGTGGTCCGGCCAGGTCGAGGTACATCGCCAGGCCGAGCACGATGCCCGCACCGATGAGAACGAGCCCGAGGAACTCGTGCTCGCGACCCGACACGGCCTGCCTGACCTCGGACGACGCGCCCGAGGACGCCGCCTGGTTCGGCTTGCCGTTGGTCGAACCGCCGCCACCCGAACGGGTGCGTGACGACCCGCGCGGCGGGGTCGCCGCCTTGCTGCGGCCTCCCTTGGAGGAGCCGCCGGATGAACGCGAAGAACTGGCCATGGCTCGTTTCACGGTACCAACCCGAGCGCTCCGGCTGGGGCCAATCCGTCGGGAAACATCCGTTCGACCGACGGCGGCGTTATTGGGCCTGGACCGCCAGGACCGCGCCGTCGGGGCCGAGACGAACGAGGAGCACCCCACCGGCGTCGGACAAGATCGACGCGTCGTAGACGACACCGCCCTCGCCGTCGCCGATGATCGCGAAGTCGCCGATCTCGGGGTCGTCGAGGTCGGCGTCGAGCTCGACGAAGATCGCCGCCGGGTCGAACGCGACGGCGTCCGGCCCGAACGTCGAACCCGACGCCTCGCCGAGCGACGTCGGCGGGACGGAGCCGGCGTCACCGCAGTAGAAGAGCTGTTCCGCGGTGCCGTCGACGGCGACGATCACCGAGACGCGCTGGAGGTCGGCACTGATCTCGAAGAAGTCGGGGTCGCCGTACGTCTCCACGGCGAGATCGATCGCCGGCTCGATCCAGTCGACGACCGGCTCGTCGAACCGCTCACCGTCGAGACACAGCGCGTCGTTCTCGACACCGTCGGCAGGCGCGGCGTCGCCGTCGTCGCCCGAACAGCCGGCGAGGACGAGCGCGATCGGGACGGCGACGGCGAGGGGCCGCCTCACGTCTCCATGACGACGGGCACGATCATCGGCCGTCGCCGCGTCCGCTCGTTGACGAACTTGCCGGCGGCACGACGGACGTCGCGCTCGAGCGCCTCGACGTCGCGTTCGCCCTTCTCGAGCGCCGCCTCGACCGCGTCGGCGACTCGGTCGCACGCCTCGTCGAGCAGGTCTTCCGCCTCGGGGGCGTAGACCCAGCCGCGGGTGATGATGTCGGGGCCCGTCAGGACCTTGCCGGTCTGGATGTCGACCGTGACGACGACGACCACGACCCCCTCCTCGCCGAGCACGCGCCGGTCGCGGATGACGCCGTGCCCGACGTCGCCGATGATGCCGTCGACGTACACGTACCCCGAGGGCACCCGGCCGGCGTGGACGAGCCCGTCGTCGGACAGTTCGATCACGTCGCCGTCCTCGCACATCACGACGTTCGTGCGCGGGATGCCCATCAGCTCGCCGAGGCGGGCGTTGGCCATCATGTGGCGGTACTCGCCGTGAATCGGCACGTACCACTCGGGCTTGGCGAGCGACAGGTACGTCTTGATCTCGTCGGCTTGTGCGTGGCCCGTGGCGTGCACGTCGTGGACCCCCGAGTGGATGACCTCGGCGCCGCGCTTGAGCAGGCCGTCGATCACCCGATTCACGGCGCTCTCGTTGCCCGGGATGGCGTGGCTCGACAGGATCACCGTGTCGTGCTCGCCGAGCTTGACGAACTTGTTCTCGCCACGAGCGAGCAACGACAGCGCCGACATGGGTTCGCCCTGCGAGCCCGTCGAGATGACACAGATCTGGCCCGGCTCGTACTGGTCGATGTCCTCGATGTCGATCAGCGCCGAGTCGGGGATGGTGATCACGCCGAGGTCGATGCCGAGGCGCACGTTCTTCTTCATGCTCAGCCCGAGCGTCGCCACCTTGCGGCCGGCGCCGATCGCGGCGTCGGCGATCTGCTGGATGCGGTGCAGGTGGCTGGCGAAGCTCGCGGTGATGATGCGGCGATCGCGATGCTCGGCGAACAATCCGGCGAGTACGCCGCCGACGCTCGTCTCGCTCGGCGCGTACCCGGCCTCTTCGGCGTTGGTCGAGTCGCCCATCAGCAGACGGATGCCGCGCCCGGCGGTGAGCTGGCCGATGCGGGCCAGGTCGGTGCGACGCCGGTCGACCGGCGTCAGATCGAGCTTCCAGTCGCCCGTGTGCAGCACGACACCCTGCGTGGTGTGGACGGCGATCGCGTGGGCGTGGGGCACCGAGTGGGTCACGGGGATGAACTCGACCTCGAACGGGCCGACGTCGATCCGGGCGTTGTCGGTGACCGGACGCATGTCGCAGCGACCGAGCAGGCCCGCCTCCTCGATCCGGTTGCGCGCCAGACCGAGCGTCAGACGGGCGCCGTAGATGGGCAGCGGCTCGTCGCGCAGACCGCCGATCCCGGCGTCGTCGCGCAGGAGGAACTGGATGCCACCGACATGGTCTTCGTGACCGTGCGTGGCGACCAGCCCGACGACCGCGTCGGCGTGCTCGCGCAGGTACGTGAAGT
>JAGQSS010000376.1 GCA_020439405.1 Ilumatobacter sp.
CGCCTTGAACACGCCCATCTGGATCGCGACCGAGCCGGCCTCGATCACGTTGATGCCGCAGATGAAGAGCAGCAACAGGTGGGTGTTGAGCGTGAGTGCCATGAGGGCGAGCGCGGCGCCGATCGCCAACGCGCCCACGTCACCCATGAAGATCCGGGCGGGCGCTGCGTTCCACCAGAGGAACCCGAGGCAGCCACCGGCGAACGCCGCCGCCATCACGCCCATGTCGAGCGGGTTCACCACCGACGAGTACACGTCCGGATTGCGGAACGCCCAATAGCCGATGATCATGAAGGCGCCGAACCCCATCAGCGCGGAGCCGCCCGCGAGACCGTCGAGGCCGTCGGTGACGTTGACGGCGTTGGTCGTGGCCCAGATGATGATGCCGGCCCAGATCACCCAGACGAAGCCGGGGACGTCGATGCCGTCCTCGGCGCGGGCGAGCGAGATCGTCTCCGAGATGCCGGTGACGCCGATCAGCGCCCAGGCGATCGCGAAGCTCATGAGCATCGTGATGTAGTTCTTCTGCTTCCAGAAGATGCCACGGTTGTGACGTTTGCGGACCTTGATGAAGTCGTCCAGGAAGCCCATCGCGCCCATCGCCAGGATGCCGATCCAGACGATCATCGCCTGGTCGGAGAACGCCAGGTCTCGGACGTGGGCGACGGCCCAGCCGACGAACGCGGCGACGACGATCGCCAGGCCGCCCATCGTGGGTGTGCCTTCCTTCGGCTTGTGCCAGTCGGGCCCCATGTCGACGGCGTCGCCGAGGATCGGCTGTCCCTGGCCACGACGGCGGAAGTAGACGATCAGGAAGCGGGTACCGAACAGCGAGATCAGCGTGGCGACGGCACCGGCGATGAGGACGGCGATCACGACGTCGCCTCCTCGGTGCTCGATGCGGGGACGGGTGCGGTCGGGAGGTTCATGTCAGCGAGGAGTTCGCGCGTCACGGCGCGGTCGTCGAAGGGGTAGGCGGTGTCGCCGATCGTCTGGGTCGTCTCGTGGCCCTTCCCGGCAACCACCACGACGTCGCCCGAACGGGCGGCACCGAGTGCGGCGGCGATGCCGGTGCGGCGATCGACCTCGACGATGACGTCGTCACGGTATCGGGGTTCGATCCCGCCGAGCGCCGCGTCGATGATGGCCTGGGGATCCTCGTGGCGCGGATTGTCGGACGTCACGACCACGAGGTCGGCGTGCGCTGCCGCGGCGGCTCCCATCAGTGGCCGCTTCTCCCGGTCTCGGTCACCGCCGCACCCGAAGACACAGAGCACGCGACCCGATCCGGCATCACGGCGGACGGCCGTGAGCAACTCGGTCAGACCGTCGGGCGTGTGGGCGTAGTCGACGACGACCACGAACGGGGCGTCGGGGGCCGTGACCACCTCGAATCGGCCCGGGACCGGTGGGATGGACGCAAGACCGTGCGCCGCCGTCGCGGCGTCGATGCCGAGTCGCGCGGCGACCGTCAGCGCACACAGCGAGTTGTAGACGTTGAACCGACCGCCGAGAGGCACCTCGACCTCGGTCCCGCGCCACCGGAACGCATGTCTGCCGACGTCGACGCGAAGATCGACGGCATCGTCCATCCGGTAGCCGTCCATCTCGATGTCGGCGGCATCGAGGAGCAACCGGCCGTAGGGGTCGTCGAGGTTCGTGACGCCGGCGTTCGCGAGTTCGGCGGTGAACAGCGACGCCTTGGCGCGGAAGTAGGCCTCCATCGACACGTGGAGGTCGAGGTGGTCGCGACCGAGGTTCGTGAAGCCGGCGGCGTCGAACCGGACCCCGTTGACGCGGTGCAGCGCGAGCGCGTGCGACGACACCTCCATGACGACCGCGTCGACCCCGTCGCGCACGTAGCCGGCGAGGCGGCGTTGCAGGTCGGGCGCCTCGGGTGTCGTGCGGGTACCGGACAGGGTGCCGATCTGTCGCTCGGTCATCCCCGCAGCACGCAGGATCGACCCGACGAGGTGCGTGGTCGTGGTCTTGCCGTTGGTGCCGGTGATCCCGACCATCCGGAGCTTCGTCGCCGGATCGCCGTGCACGCGCGCGGCCAGTGGCCCCATGCAACGTCGCACGTCGGTCACGACGAGCTGGGCGACGTCGAGCGGGAGCCGTCGCTGGACGATCAGGAGTGTGGCACCGGCATCGACGGCGCCGGCGGCGAAGTCGTGACCGTCGTGGGTGTCACCCGGAACGCAGGCGAACGCCCAGCCCTCACCGACGTCGCGGGAGTCGTGCGTCAGGTCGACGATCGCGCCGGCGACGGCGTCGACGTCGCCGATCGTCTCGACGAGGCTGCCGGTCGGGATCGCCTCGATCAGGTGTCGTGAGATCTCGGCCATCACCGTCACGGACACGCCATGGTCTCGTCGGCCGGCGGCGGCTGCATTCCCTGCTCGTGGACGATCGTGGGAGCGAGTTCGGCGAACACCGGTGCGGCGGCAGTGCCACCGAAGCGGTTGATGTCGCCGGCAGGCGGCTCGTCGATCGAGATCAGGATCGTCACCTGCGGATCCTCGGCCGGGAAGAAGCCCACGAAGCTGGCGTAGTACACGCGCTCCCCCGCCTCGTTGAGGTAGGTGCCGTTCGGCTGGGCCTTCAGGCCGGTGCCGGTCTTGCCGGCGACGCTGAAGCTGTCGAACCCGAGCTGCGCCCGGGTGCCGGTGCCGCGGCAGACCACCTGGCGCATCATCCGCTGCATCTCCTCGGCCGTCTCCGTCGAGAGCACCTCGTGGGTGACCGACGGTTCGGCATCGGTGACGGTGCCGTCGGGGCCGACGATGCCCTGGACGAGGCGGGGCGCCACATAGGTGCCGTCGTTGGCGATGACGTTGACGGCGGTCGCGAGCTGGATCGACGTGCTGGCGAGGCCCTGACCGTAGGCGACCGTGACGCGTTCCGAGCCCCACAGGTCGGTCCAGTGCTTGAGGATGCCGGCCGACTCGCCCGGGAAGTCGAGCGCCGTCTTCTCGCCGAGACCGAACGCCCGCATGTAGTCCCAGTGCGTCTCGCGGGCGGCGTCCCAGTT
>JAGQSS010000377.1 GCA_020439405.1 Ilumatobacter sp.
GAGATCGAGGCGCGCCAGGCCGAACCGGTGATGCCCGTGGTGATCATCGAACGAAGCTCCTCGGCGCTGTTGTCAGGGCGCGCCGTACCCGTGTCAGGGGGTGGTCGTCAGGGGGCTGGTGCGATCAGTCGAACTCGCTCTTGCTGCTGCGCGCCATGACGGCGGCGAGCGCATCGCGTGCGCTGCGGCCCTGGTGGCACACCGCGACGACCTGTTCGGTGATCGGCATCTCGACACCGTACCGGCGTGCCAGCTCGAGCACGCTCGGCGAACTCTTGACGCCTTCGGCGACCATGTTCATCGACTCGAGGATCTCGTCGATCGACTTCCCCCGACCGAGTTGCAGCCCGACGGAGTTGTTCCGGCTCTGGCTCGACGAGCACGTGGCGATCAGGTCGCCCATCCCGGCGAGCCCGGAGAACGTGTACGGGTCGCCACCCATCGCCACGCCGAGTCGGGACATCTCCGCCAGGCCGCGGGTGATGAGCGTGGCGCGCGAGTTGTCGCCGAACTCCATGCCCTCGATCATCCCGGCCGCGATCGCGATCACGTTCTTGACGACGCCGGCGACCTCGCACCCGACGACGTCGGGGTTCGTGTACACCCGCAGGCTCGGTTGGCTCAGGATCCGCTGCAGCTCGACGGCGATGGTGGTGTCGGGGATGGCGACGACGCTGGCGGCCGGCTGGCCGGCCATGATCTCCTTCGCCAGGTTCGGTCCGGTCATCAGACCGGCGGGACGACCGGGCATCTCGTCACCGATGATCTCGGTCATCCGCTTGAGCGTGTCGCGCTCGAGTCCCTTCGACAGGCTGACGACGGGAACCCACGGCCGGATGTAGGCGCTCGCCTCGGCCGCGATCTCTCGGAACCCGTGCGACGGCACCGCCATGACGAGCACGTCGGCGGTGCCGACCGCCTGCGCCATCGAGTCGGTGACGGTGAGCTGATCGGGGAGTCGGAATCCGGCCAGGTAGTCGGGGTTCTCGCGGGTGTCGCACATCGTGCGCACCAGGTCGGGACGACGCGCCCAGAGCGTGGTCGGCGTATTGACGGCGGCGAGCGATGCGACGGTGGTCCCCCAAGAACCGGCCCCGATCACGGCCACCCGGATCTCGGGAGCACGCATGTGCGCACTGTAGTTCTGGACCGACCGTCGCGAACAGGCCGCACACGCTCTAGGGTTCGCGGCGTGGAAGCGGCCGTGCTCGTGCCGATCAAGGCGTTCCGGAACGCGAAGGGCCGACTCGCCCCGACGGTGTCACCTGCGGCGCGCGCCGATCTGGCTCGCATGATGGCCGCTCGCGTCCTCGCTGCGGCCCGTCCCTCGACGCCGTTCGTGGTCTGCGACGACGACGACGTGGCCGCCTGGGCCGGCGAGCAGGGCGCCGAGGTGCTCTGGACACCCGGCCTCGGCCTGAACGGCGCCGTCGATCATGCCGCCACGGTCGTCGCCGGCAAGGGATTCGATCACGTCGTGATCGCCCACGGCGACCTGCCGCTGGCGACGACGTTCGAGCACCTGATCACCGATGGCGTCGTCACCCTGGTCCCCGACCACCGCCTCGACGGCACCAACGTCCAGACGCGTCCGGCCGCGGTCGACCTCCCTGCCGCATACGGCGCCGGCAGCTTCCGTCATCACCTCGTGGCGGCGCTCGAACGCGGGCTGACGGTCCGCGTCGTGACCGACCCGCTGCTCGCCCGCGACGTCGACACGATCGCCGATCTCGACGAACTCGGGATCACGTTCGGCGAGGGCGGCGCATGTTCGGGAGCGGTGTCGTGAGCGCGAACGAACCGGGGCAACCGCCGATCGACGGCGGCGCGTGGTCGTCCGCGCTGCCGACGCCCGGCGTCGCGTTGGCGATCGGCGCCCACCCCGACGATGTCGAGTTCGGCGCCGGTGGCACCCTCGCCACCTGGGCGTCGAACGGCTGCACCGTGCACCACCTCGTCTGCACCGACGGTTCGAAGGGCACCTGGGACGTGAACGCCGACCTGCCGGCGCTCGTGGCCCGACGGCGCGACGAACAGCGCGACGCGTCGCGCCGGTTGTCGGGCGAACGAGCCGGTGAGGTCCGCTTCCTCGGTGCCGTCGACGGCGAACTCGAGCCATCGGTCGGGCATCGCATCGAGATCGTCCGTGCGATCCGCGAACTCCGTCCCGACGTCGTGCTCGGCCACGACCCGTGGAAGCGATACCGGCTCCACCCCGATCACCGCGCCGCAGGGTTGCTCACGTGCGACGCGATCGTGGCGGCGCGCGACCCGCACTTCTTCCCGGGCGTGGGCCCGGCGCACCACCGGCCGGCACACCTGCTCCTCTTCGAGGCCGACGAGCCCGATCACGTCGAGGACGTCACCGGGTCGGTCGAACGCAAGCTCGACGCGCTCCACGCGCACGAGAGCCAGTTCGAGTCGACGATGCACGCCGCCGACGCCGCCGAACTCGACGCGTTCGATCAGCGGATCACCGAACGGCTTCGGGAGCTCGGCGGTCCCCACGGCGTCGAACTGGCCGAGGTGTTCAAGCGGATCTCCGACTTGTGACCGTGTGCCCGACCGGGACCACGTACCGGTCGAGCACACGATGCCACTTGTTGCGGGGCAGCACGGGGTGCGCCATCGCCACACACAGGGCGAACTTGCTGATCCTCGTCGGACGACGCCCGAGCCGCCAGAGTGCGTGGTCGACCACCCCCGGGCCGCCCGGCGACTTGGTCTCGATCACGAGTCGATCACCGAGTCCGAACGCCAGGTCGGCCAGGTCGTCGCAACGGAGGCCCGCGTCGATCGTGATCCGCTGCGTGCCCACGACGACGGTCGTCCGCCAATAGCTCGTGCGCACGACGGGCTCGAGCCGTTCCGCGACCGATCGTCCGACCGCGGCACCCACGAAGTCGATCGCCGTCGGCGTCAGGCGCGTGGCGTCGTCCGGGTCGTGCGGCTGCCGTACCTTCTGGTTCTGCCCGCGTCGGGTCCGGGTCTTCGCTTCGACCCAACAGGTGTCGTGGTCGACG
>JAGQSS010000378.1 GCA_020439405.1 Ilumatobacter sp.
AACCCACCGACGATGTCGCCGACCCGCCGACGGGACGGCGCCGGAACATCGTCGGGCGGCTCGGGCGATGTCGTCATCCGGCCATCATTGCCCACGACGAGCGACGACGGCGTCAGCGTCGGAAAACGACGAAGGCCCCACCCGAGTGGGTGGGACCTTCCGCTGCGCGCCCGTAGGGATTCGAACCCCAAACCTTCTGATCCGTAGTCAGATGCTCTATCCGTTGAGCTACGGGCGCTGGGCTCGCACAGTGTAGAGCCGTCGGCGGCGAAAGCGAACCCCGTTGTCCACCTTCACCGAGCGCTCATCCGCCCCAGGGGCCCCACCCGCCGGAGCGCTGGTAGAGGGCGTAGGCGGCGGTGATGTTCTTGCGAGCGTTCTTGAGATCGTTGCGGGTGTAGATGCCGTAGTCGTCGAGCCAGCTCTGGTGGACGGTCCAGTAGATCTGGAACACACCGACGCAGCACCAGCCGTTGTCGGCGGTCTCGATGTAGTTGCTCTCACGCCAGGCGATCTGGAGTGCCTTCTCGTGCTGATCCTCGGGGAAGATCTCCCGGATCAGCGCCTGCACCTCGGCGGGCGAGTAGGTCTCGCTCGGGGCGACGGTCGTGGTCGGTGCCGCCGTCGTGGTCGGCGCCGCCGTGCTCGTCGGGGCGGCGGTGGTGGTCGGGGCGGCCGTGGTGGTCGGGGCGGCGGTGGTCGGGGCGACCGTCGTCGGGGTGGTCGGCACGCTCGCGCCGGCCGGCAGACAGATGGTGTCGCCGGGCAGGATCACGGTGTCGACCGACGCCATGTTCTGAGCCAGCAGCTCGCTCGGGGCGATCCCGGCTTCGTCGGCGATGCGGTACCACGAATCGCCGGCGCCGGCGGTGTAGTTCAGCGAGCAGTCGGGGGTGATCCGCTCGGCGGGCGTCTCGACTTCGGCGACGGCGTCGGGCGCGTCGTCGGCGGTCGAGTCGGCCTGCGCGGTCCGCGCCGACTGCGGTTCGGCGGCGGGTGCGGTGTCGGCGTCGGACGTCGTGGCCTCGGTGGAGGTCGCAGCGCTCGCCGATTCGTTCGTTGAGCTGGCGGCGGCGTCGGCGGACGCCACGGGCGCCGCGGTCTCGGGCGTGGCAGCGGCATCGGCACCGCTGGTCGGGACGAGTGCCGCTTCGGGGGCCGCACCCGTCTCGGTCGTCAGCGCGTCGGCGGCGGGCACGACGTCGCCCTGCTGCTCGGAGCCGGCGTCGTCGCCACCACGCATCGCGAGGGCGAGCGGCAGGGCGAGCACCACGACGAGCAGGACGATGGCGATCCGGACGAGGACCGGGTCGACCTCGGACAGTCCGAGCCGCTCGCCGATCGTGGTCGGGGTGAGCGCGACCAGATCGTCGTCATGGGCGGGTTCACGTGCGGTCCGTCGATCGGCCGCCGGGCGGGCCGACGCGTGGGCGACGGGCGCCGCGGCCTGCCGGCGGACCGGCACGGGCTGGTCGAGGTCGGACAGGTCGTACGCGTGGTCGTCGTAGTCGTACCGACCGGCGCCGAGATCGGCGATCGAAGCCGCCGAGTGGGCCATCGTCTCGGCCGACGGCCGGCGGGTGCCGCGCGGCGTCGGGTCGGAGGCAGGCGCCGGCGTCGTCGACGTGACCACGCCGTGCTGGCGGGTCCGCTGGACCGGGCCGGTCGAGTCGTCACGGTGCCGACGCTTCGGCTTGAACGCCGCGATGCCGTCGCGAACCGCACGCATCGAGGTCGGCGTGTGGTCGAGGCGGTACTCGTCGCGCTGGTCGTCGTTCGGACGGACCTGCATCGTGCGGCCACTGGTGCGGCGACCGCGATCGTCGGAGACCCAGGTCGCCTTGTCGCCCCAGAACTCGCGGGTGAGTTCGTCGGCGGCGTCGGCCTGGTGGTCGAAGAGTGAGGTGGAATCACGCATGAGAAGACCGTCCGGGGCCGGCGGGAGGGCCCTGACTCGGGTCAGGTCTAGTCGGTTCGTCATGAAACCGCAACATCAGCGACACGTATCCGCAAACAAATGACAGCTGTGTAACACACCGAAACCCTGAAATCACGGGGTTTCGTCGACGCGACGGGGCCGCGGCGACCCGAAACATTTCGCGTCGCGGATCGACACATTTCGACGCCGTCACCGCGACGGTCGCCCGTCGACGGCTACCGTCCGGGTCGATGCGACCGGAGGTGCTCGACCAGGTGCGTGCCCTCTACGGGGCGTCACCGGACGGATTCGTGGCGGCCCGGAACCTGCTGGTGAAGGAACTGAAACGCTCCGACGAGCGGGAGGACGCGGCGATCGTCGCGGCGCTCCGTCGGCCGGGCTGGGTCGACGTCGCCCTCGACCGGGTCGCGGTCTCGGGCTCGCCGGAGGTGGGAGCGTTCGTCGATGCCGCCGAGGCGGCACGACGCATCCAGGACGACGCCGCCGCGGGTCGCCGCTCCGGCTCGCTCCCCGATGCACTCCGGACGGTCCGGGCGGCGATGTCCGGACTGGCGTCGGTCGCCGACCGCGAGCTCGTCGGACTCGGCCGGGCGAGTGACCTGGCGGCCATCACCGCCCGTCTCGGCCAGGTCGCCGGCGATCCGGAGCTGGTGGGCCTGTTGGCCGCCGGGGTGCTCGGCGTCGACCAACCCGATCTGGTGCCCGCGTTCGTCGACACGTCGGTGCGCCCGGCTCCGGCCGAGCAGGACGACACGGCCGAACAGCACGACCGGGCCGAACGGGAGGCGGCGCGGGCCTTGCGGGCCGCCGAGCGCGAGGCCGACGTCGCGGCGACGGCCGCGCGTCGTGCCGCGGAGCGACGCGAACGGGCCGCCGCCGCGGTCGATGCCGCCGCCGAGACCGTCCGTGCCGCGAACGAGGCGCTCGACCGGGCACGGGCCGAACTCGCCGACCACGCGGCACAGGCTGACGAAGCCGAACGACTCGCCGCCGAAGCCGCCGCCCGCCTCGCCGACCTCACCTGAACCCAACCCG
>JAGQSS010000379.1 GCA_020439405.1 Ilumatobacter sp.
CGGTCGATCACGCGCTCGATGAGCTGCGTCGCTTCGGGGCGGCCCGCACCGCGGTAGGCACCGATGGTGGTGTTGTTCGTGAGCACCGTCTTGGCGTCGAACCGGACCTTCGGGACGTCGTAGACGCCGACCGACATCATCTGGGTGAGCATCGGCAGGATCGCACCGATGGCCGGATAGGCGCCGGCCGCGGCGATCACCGACGCGTCGAGACCGACGATCGTGCCGTCGTTCATCACGCCGAGACGGGCCTTCATCTTGAAGTCGCGGCCGTGGACGAGCGACACCATGTCCTCGGACCGGGCCTCGACCCACTTGACCGGCTTGCCGAGCGTGAGGGCGACCTTGCCGGCGACCACGTGCTCGACGTAGGTGGCAGCCTTCGGCCCGAACCCGCCGCCCACCCAGGGGCAGACCATCCGGAGCTGTTCGCCCTCGAGACCGAGCATCGGGGCGTAGGCGGCGTGCGCCGAGTGGGGCGCCTGGTGACTCACCCACATCGTGAGGGTGCCACCGTCACCGGGGACGGCGACGACACCGTTGTTCTCCATGGGGACGCCGGCGAGGCGCTGGCTGACCATCGTGACCTCGCCGACGGCGTCGGCGCCGGCGCACGGGTCGTCGTCGGTGCCACCCTCGGGGAACTGGCTCGCAAAGCAGATGTTCGAGCCGGTGGCCGGGAAGAGGAGCGGGGCATCGGGGGCCAGTCCGTCCTCCGGGTCGATGATGGCCGGCAGCGGTTCGATGTCGGCGAAGATCTGCTCGGCGGCGTCGGTGGCCTGGTCGAGCGATTCGGCGACGACGGCGGCGATGATGTCGCCGACGAACCTGACCTTCTCGGTCGCGAAGATCGGGCGGTTCATCTCGGGCGGCATCATCGGGAAGAACTGCATCGACGGCAGTCCGAGATCGTCACCCGAGTACACCGCCACGACGCCGGGCATCGACGCCGCGTCACCGAGGTCGATCGATTGGATGTCGCCGTGCGCGATCGGCGATCGGACGAAGGCGACGTGCAACATGCCCGTCTCCTGGATGTCGTCGACGTACTTGCCCTCGCCGGTGAGCAGCGTCGGGTCTTCCACCCGCTTGACGGCGTTGCCGAGAATCGAGCCAGATGCAGCCATGTCGAATGATCCCCAATCGTTCGAGTTGTCCCCCAGGTGGGTCTGATCCTTGCCGCGAACGGCAGGACCAGTCAAACCGTGCTGTTCGCGTGGCGCGACGACGATCCGGTCAGCCGCCGGAGAGGGCCATGACGTCGGCGTCGTCGGGGACGACGAGCTCGTCGGGATCGTCGAGGTACCCGTCGGGCAGGGCGACCTTGATCGGACCGTTCGTGTGACCGCGCTTGATGCGCTCGCCACCCTCGACGATCTCAGCGGTCGGATCGAGCTGGCCCAACACGTCGTCGAGCTGGTCCAGGGTCGCGACCTGAGCGAGCGTCCGGCGGACGTCCGGGCCCACGGGATACCCGGACAGGTACCAGGCGCAGTGCTTGCGGAAGTCACGCATGGCGTGCTCCTCGCCGCCGAAGTCGGCGTAGTGCTCGGTGAGGAGTCGGGCGTGGCGCTGCATCGCCTCGGTCACCTCGCCGAGCCGGCGGGGCGCAGGAGCCTCGCCGCCGTTGAGCACGGTGATCAGGTCGCCGAACAACCACGGACGGCCGAGACAGCCACGGCCGATCACGACGCCGTCGCAATCGGTCTGCGCCATCATCGCGACCGCGTCGGACGCCTCCCAGATGTCGCCGTTGCCGAGCACCGGGATGTCGACGGCCTCGACGAGCTCGGCGATGGCCGACCAGTCGGCGGGACCCGCGTAGCGCTGGGCCGCCGATCGTGCGTGCAGCGCCACCGCCGCCGCCCCCGCGGCCTCACACGCGCGCCCGGCGGCGAGGTGGGTGGGGCGGTCGGCGTCGAGGCCGGTGCGCATCTTCACCGTCACCGGGATGTCGCCGGCGGCGCGCACGGCCGACGCCACGACCGCCCCCAGCAGGTCGGGCCGTGCCGCCAGCGCCGCCCCGCCGCCGTGGCGCGTGATCTTGCGGACCGGGCACCCGACGTTCAGATCGACGTGGTCGACGTCGCACCGCTGCCGGAGCAGTGCCACGGCAGCCCCCACCACCTCGGGGTCGGCGCCGGACAGCTGCACGCTCCGGGGGCGGGGCGCGACATGGTCGGGGACGAGCTCCCAGCTCCCCGCCCCCTCCTCGACGAGTCCGCGCGCGCTGACCATCTCCGAGACGAACAGGCCTCCGCCGAACGAGCGGCAGAGCGCCCGGAACGCCGGGGTGGTGACCCCCGCCATCGGCGCGAGCACCACCGGTGGGTCGATCAGCAGGTGCCCCAGCCGCAGCGCGGGGATCTCGCCGGGCCGGGCCGGGGAGCGATCGCCGTCGGGAAGGGGCGCGCGTGCATCGGACACGTCGACAGGGTGCCATGTGACCGGGTGCCGTGTGACCGGGTTCAGGTGGTGTGGGGAGGTGCCGCGGGGAGGCGGCGACGGACGCTGATCGTGCGCGGTGGTTGACCCGCAGCGCTCGGTGGGGGACGCTCAGGGGTCCGTCGGCCGAACGTGCCGGAGGGACCGGAGGTGACCGTGACCGCGAAGTTGCTCGACGGCGAGGCGCTGGCGGCCGAGATCAGGGCCGATCTCGAGGCGAGGGTGGCGGTGCTCGTCGACCGCGGCATCACCCCGGGTCTGGGCACGATCCTGGTCGGCGACGACGGCCCATCGGCCAACTACGTCGCGATGAAGCACGCCGACTGCGCGGCGCTGGGCATGGCATCGGTGCACGAGCACCTGTCGGCTGCCACCACCCAGGCCGAGCTGGAGGACCTCATCCGCCGGTTCAACGCCGATCCCGGGGTCGACGGCTTCATCGTGCAGTACCCGATCCCCGACCACCTCGACTACGAGGCCGCCGTCCTGACCATGGATCCGGCCAAG
>JAGQSS010000037.1:0-7635 GCA_020439405.1 Ilumatobacter sp.
CACGTCGTCGCCGCGTTGTCCGGCCGATGCCGCGTCGGCGAGGAAACCCATCGCCGTCGGGTACTCCCGCTCGAGTCCGCGGAGTGCGTGTGCCGACTCGCCGGTGGTGGCCCCGTACATCGCACCGAGGACGGCGACCTTGGCGACGTCGCGCTCGACCCGCAGTCGGTCGGCGACCGGCGCGTACAGGTCGGCCTCACCGGTCGCCGCGACGAGCGCCGGATCGCCGGAGACGGCGGCGAGCACTCGCGGCTCGATCTGGCCGAGATCGGCGCGCACGAACACGCAACCGTCGTCGGCGGCGACGGCCGGGCGCATCTCGGCCGGCAGATTGTGGAGACCGGCCGACGCCGTCATCCGGCCGGCGGCGCCGTCGCTCGACGTCCAGGCGCCGCGGAGCCGGCCGTCGTGGACGTGCTCGTCGAGCCAGCGGTACCCGTACGTCGTCGAGATCCGCTCCGCCTTCCGCCAGCGGAGTAGAGCGGGGACGACCGGGTGGGCGTCGGCGAGCCGTTCGAGGCGCCACGCTCTGGTGTCGGGCACGTCGATCGAGGCGCGGCGCAGCAATGCCTTGACGTCGGCCGGATTGCGCAGGTCGTAGTCGGCACCGGGCCCGACGTGACGCAGCACCTCGGCATCGCGTTCGGCGCGTGCTACCTCCTCGCTCCGTTCGTCGAGGGCGCGCGGCCCGACGGCGTCACCGATGATCCGCTGTGCCTCGGCGGTGTCGAACGGCAACCCGTGAGCCGTCAACTCGGCGCACAGGAACTCGGCGACCGATTCGGCGTGCGCGGTCGACTGCGTCCGGGCCGGGTCGGGCCGCTGACCGATCAGAGCGTGCTGCATCGCGACGACGCGGTCGACCACCGCGGCCCACGCCGCGACCCGCTCGGGTGACGACGCCCAGCCGCCGGCGATCCAGTCGGGGCGGAGGTACCCGTCGGGCCGGACCGCCTCGTCCGCGTCGCCGTCGTCGCCACCGCCGAGGAGGTCGAGTTGTCCCTCGACCGGGAGCCGGTCGAGCGGGAGGTCGTGCAACCTCGCCCACGCCTCGGCGACCGAGGCCCGCCACCCGCCCCGGAGGAGCCGGTGCACCGTCAGCACGTCCCAGCAACGGGCGACCGACACACCGTCGGCGACCAGCCGGTCGGCGGTGGATCGGTCCCACCAGCACCATCGCGGCCCGACGGTCGCCTCGAGTTCGGCGACGATCGCCGACGGATCGTCGCCGTCGAGGCACGTCGAGCGGCCGTCGACCGCCAACCCGAGCCCGGTGCCCGGGGCGATCGCGACGGCGACCCGGTCGCCGGCATTCACACCCCATTCGTTCGCCCAACGTGCCGCGTCCATGCGACGGACAGTCTCGCGGGTGCAGACTGGACCGATGCTGTTCGTCGAGCTGGCACGCGCATCGGAGGCCGTTGCCGCGACCTCGAAGCGGTCCGACAAGATCGCCGCGTTCGCCGCCGTCTTCGCCGCGCTCCCTCCCGACGAGATCGAGGCGGCGGTCGCCTTCGCGACCGGTGAGACACTCGCCGGACGACTCGGTGTCGGCTGGGCGACGCTGCGCGACGTCCGGCCCGACCCCGCCGACCAGCCGACGCTGACGGTCGCCGACGTGCATCGCGCGCTCGACGAACTCGCCTCGATCGGCGGTGCCGGTTCACAGGCGCGTCGTCGCCACGTCCTGCACGATCTCCTGGGCCGCGCGACCGAACCGGAGCAGCGGTTGCTCGTCGGGATCATCGGCGGCGAGCTCCGCCAAGGGGCGTTGGCCGGCGTGGTGGCGGCGGCGGTGGCGAAGGCGGCGGGCGTGACGGTCGGCGAGGTGCAGCGGGGTGCCATGTTCGCCGGGTCGCTCCCAGCGGCGTCGGTGGCGGCACTCACCGACGGTGCGGCCGGGCTCGCGTTGATCGAGCTGACACCGGCGCGCCCGGTCCAACCGATGCTGGCGTCGCCAGCGGACGACGTCGCCGACGCGTTGGCGGCCACGGGGCTCGCCTCGGTCGAGTGGAAACTCGACGGCGCTCGGGTCCAGGCCCATCGGTCGTCGGGCGAGGTGCGGCTGTTCACGCGCAACCTGAACGAGGTGACCGATCGGCTCGGCGGCGTGGTCGAGGTGGTCCGGTCGTTGCCGGGCGGCGATCTGGTGCTCGACGGCGAGGTCCTCGGGCTCGACGCCGACGGCGCGCCACGACGCTTCCAGGACACGATGGGGGACTTCGGTGCGGACGGTTCGGCCGACGGGCGGGGGAGCGGACTTCGGGCGTTCTTCTTCGACGTGTTGCACGCCGACGGGGCGCTGGTCGACGAGCCGTTGTCCACCCGCCGCGAGATCCTGGCGTCGACGGTGCCGGCGTCGAGTCGGCTCCCCTCGATCGTCACCGCCGACGCCGCCGAAGCGGCCGAGTTCCTCGACCGGGCGATCGGCGCCGGTCACGAGGGCGTGATGGTCAAGGACTTGGCGTCGGCCTACGACGCCGGCCGGCGTGGCGGCTCGTGGCGCAAGGTCAAGCCGGTCTACACGTTCGACCTCGTGGTACTCGCCGTCGAGTGGGGCCACGGGCGGCGCCAGGGCTGGCTCTCGAACCTGCACCTCGGCGCGCGGGGCGGCGACAACGAGTTCGTGATGGTCGGCAAGACGTTCAAGGGGCTCACCGACGAGCTGTTGCGCTGGCAGACCGAGCGCTTCCTCGGGCTCGAGATCGGGCGCGAGGGCCACGTGGTGCACGTGCGACCGGAGCAGGTGGTCGAGACCGCGGTCGACGGCGTCCAGGTCAGCACTCGGTACCCGGGCGGCGTCGCCCTGCGGTTCGCTCGGGTGCGGCACTACCGCGACGACAAACCCGCCGCCGCGGCCGACACCATCGACCAGGTGCGCGCGCTGCTCCGCCGACCCGGTCGTCCTTCGGACATGTGACACCCCGGCGGTAGGGTCGCAGTTCGACATGGCGACCTTGCGGTTCAGTTTCGGCACGATGGGTTCGGGCAAGAGCACCTTCGCCCTGCAGATCCATCACAATCTCGCGGCCCGACACATGTACGGCCTGTTGCTCACCAAGCTCGACCGTGAGGGCGAGCAGGTCACGAGCCGACTCGGCGTCGCCGCACCCGCCATCCAGGTGACCGATCAGCTCGATCTCCACGCGCTCGCCGTCGATCACTGGCCACTCCACTACATGGTCTGCGACGAGGTGCAGTTCTACTCACCCGAGCAGTGCGACCAGCTCGCCCGCGTCGTCGACGACATGGAGGTCGACGTCTACGCGTTCGGCCTGATCACCGACTTCCGCGGCAAGTTGTTCGAGGGCACGAAGCGGATGCTCGAGATCGCCGACGAGCGTGAGCCCCTCCACGTCGAGGCCCGGTGCTGGTGCGGCGCACGCGCGACCCACAACGCACGTGTCGTCAACGACTTCGTCGTCTACGAGGGCGAGACGGTCGTCGTCGGCGACACCGCCGGACCGGGTGCGCAGAAGATGTTCGGCGACACCGTCCGCTACGAACTGCTCTGCCGCCGCCATTACAACGTCGGCGAACTCGGCGTCTGACCCGACGAGCCCGGCTCGTCAGATCTCGTGTTCGGCCTCGGTGCAGAGCCGGACGACGGCCGCCCCGATCGCGACGCCGCCCAGGCGGCCGAGGATCGCTCCGACGTCGCCCACCGAGTCGAAGTTGCGGAAGAACACGGCGACGATCCCGACCACCCCGACGGCGATGATCACGTACGCCAGGCCCGCGAGGATCCGGATGAGCCATCGCACCTGCACCACCACCGGATCGACCAGCGGTCGGACGAGCCAGGCGGCGGCGATCGCCGCGGCGAGGCCCGGGACGACGATGATCGCGTTCTGCGGGAGGGTGGCGAACGACACGAGTTCGATCCGCTGTCCCCAGACCCCGTCCTCGAAACTGCCGTTCGAGATCGCCACGGCGCGGCGGATCTGGGTGATCAGGTAGCCGGCGAACGCGAAGGCGAAGACCCACCCCGTGAAGACGAGGGCGCGTGCCCACCGCAGCCGATCGTGTTCGCTCACGCGGCCGTTCTAGCACGGCGCCTCGCGACGAGGATCAGATCTCGCCGCGCCGCTCCATCCACATGAACGTGATCCATCCCGGCAGGATCGGGAGCCAGAACGTGGCGAGGCGGAACGTGAGCACGGCCGAGATCGCGACACCGCCGTCGAGGCCGAACCCGGTGAAGCCGGCGATCATCGCCGCCTCGAGCGGGCCGATCCCGCCCGGAGTCGGCGCGATGTTCGCGATCGCCGCCGCACCGAGATAGGCCGCGCCGATCTCGGCGAACCCAATGCCCCCGCCGAACGCCTCGACGGCGAACACCGCGCCGACGAGGTAGGTCAGGGTGATACAGGTCGAGCCGCCGAGCAGCCCGGCGACCCGGGCGGGACTCTTGACGACCTGGCCGGTGTATCCGGCTGCGGTGCGCAGCCCGGACACGACCGGCATGATCAGACGGGTGCGGGTGTAGGGGATCGCCACGGCGATGCCGAGCAGGACGAGTGCCGCGGCGGCGACGAGGAGGACGGTGCCGACGCTCGGGAGCGAGAACCCGCCGATGTCGGCGCCGCCGGCCCAGGCGAAGAACCCGACCATCAGCGTGAGGTGGGTGACCACGCCCGCCATCGTGTTGAGGGCCACCGACGCGCTCGCCTCCGCACCGGTGAGACCGTTGCGTTGGAGGAACCGGCCGGCGAGGGCCATCTTGCCGGCGCCGGCCGGACCGACGAGCTGGGCGAACGACGTCGCGACCTGGCTCCGAGCCGACGGTGCGATCGGCATCCGTTGGGCGACCGATCCGAGGAAGGAGATCGTCGCGAACACGTAGTACACGGCGGCGGCGCCCAGCAGGGCCGGGATCCACTGCCACCGAGCGTCGCCGAACGCATCGACCGTGTCGTCGAGATTGCCGAACTGGGGCAGCAACGAATAGAAGGCCAGCGCGCCGGCCATGATCATGATCAGCGTCTTCGGCTGGATGCGGGCGAGCTTCTCGAGCGGGACGTCGTCGACGTCCGTGCGCTCGTGGATCTCGGCGCGCAGCGCGTCGAGGAGACCGCGCTGACGTTTCGCCTCCCGACCGAGCGACGCGCTGAGCGCCAACGGTTGGAGGAGGGGCAGCGACCCGTTGACCCGGTCCTCCCCGAACGCGTCGATCGCTGCCGATACGGTGCGTTGCGGGCCGACGATGGTGCCGATGGCCACCATGACCTCGGCGATGTCGCGGGACAGGTCACGTTCCTCGGCGGCCAGCTCCGCATCGTCGAAGTCGAGGATGCGGACGCGTCCGTTCGGCTCGACCATGAAGTTGTCGAGGGTCAGGTGGTGGTGCGCGGTCCGGGTGTCGTGGACCTTGCGGACCTCGCGGAAGACCGACGCGATGATGGTGTTCGACACCTCGTCGGGATCGAGTTCGGCCAACTGGCGCCCGTGGATCAGTTCCTCGGCGAGCAGGACGCCGCCGTCAGGGGTCACGCCGAGCCCGACCAGCTGTGGCGCGGCGACGCCGTTGTCGGTCACGGTCCGGAGGGCCAGCGCCTCGTGCTCGACCCTCCGTTTGAGGGTACTGAACGGTCGTCGCACCTCGGACGAACGCAGCCGCACGGCCCGGTACGTGCGGTTGAGCAGGTCCCAGCTCTGGTCGTCGGGGGTGCGCATCTTGATGAACGTTCGGATCGCGTCGGCGTCGGTCGCGACATAGTGGACGGACCCTGCGGAGCCGGCGGTCGCGTCGAGGCGGCCGATCCGCACCGGCTGGAGCCCGATGCTGCGGACGCCGGCGAGCACGTTGGTCGGGCTCGGTTCGGCGCTCGGCGAGCCGAGGACGAGCAGGATCAGTGACCCGATGATCGTGCCGACGGCAACGGCGATGAGGATGTCGAGCGGCGGCTGACCGGGCCCGAGGAACCGGAGGACCACGAGGACGGCGATCCAGAACCAAGCGGCGCGACGCCAGCGACGGGGGAGGTAGGGCGCACCGACCGTGACGGCGCCGACCGCCGAGGCCAGGTACGACGTGGTCGGGAAGTCGGCGGCGACGAGCGAGTCGCTCTCGTCGGCACGGGTGAACAGCACCTCCGACGCGCCGCGGTCGCCCAGCAGATCGACGATCGGTTCGAGCAGGATCCCGGCGATGAACGACCCGAGCCAGACGTGGAGCAGGACCCGCCACCGACGCTTCCAGATGATGGCCCCGAAGGCGAAGAGCGGCACGAGCGTGGCGAACAGCTGGGCAGTGGCGATGCCGATCTGTTCGATCGATTCGGGCAGTCGGGTGAGACCGTCGACGACGTCCTCCTCGACACCGTCGATCGTGCCCTTCGCCACGCGGTTCGCGACCACCGCCGCAGCGAGGGTGAGCACGCCGAACATCACTCGGATGACGTCGGCCGGCGAGAAGCGACGCAACGCCGGAGGCGGGCCGAACAGCCGCACGCCGTCGACCAACGTCGTCTCGCGTTCGGCCTCGGTGCTCACAGGCCCGATGTTGTCAGACCGAACCCCGTTTCCCACGGGATCGGCGGCGCCCTACCAGGCGCAGGGAAGCCGCTTGATGCCGTTGATGAAGTTGCTCTGGAGGTAGTCGGGCTCGCCGGTCACCCGCAGGTCGGGGAGGCGACGACGGATCTCGTCGAACGCCACCGCGATCTCGCGACGCGCCAGGTTCGCGCCGAGACAGAAGTGCGGGCCGCCCGCCCCGAAACCGACCTGGCCCGGGTTGAGCGGTCGGGTGATGTCGAACCGGTCGGCGTGGTCGTAGACCCGCTCGTCGCGGTTCGCCGACTCGTAGAACATCACGACCTTGTCGCCCTCCGACAGGGCGTGGCCCCCCACCTCGGTGTCGGCGGTGACCGTGCGGCGGAAGTGGATGACGGGCGATGCCCAGCGGACGATCTCGTCGGTGGCGTTGCGGACGTGGGTGTCGTAGTCGTCGAACCACAGCGCACGCTGCTCCGGGAAGTCGGTGAGTGCCTTGAGGCCGTGGCTGATCGCGTTGCGGGTGGTCTCGTTGCCGGCCACGACGAGGAGGATGAAGAACGAGCCGAACTCCTGCGCCGTCAGCTGGTCGCCGTCGAGGTCGGCCGCCATCAGCGCCGACGTGATGTCGTCGCGTGGATTCGCTCGGCGGTCCTCGCCGAGCGCCTGCGCATAGGCGTTGATCTCGAGCGCGTTGGTCAGCAGCGTCTCGTACGAGTCGGTGAACTCGGGGTCGCCGACGCCGAGGATCACGTTGGTCCACTCGAACACCTTCTGGTGGTCTTCGCGCGGGATGCCCATCATCTCGCAGATGATCGCGAGCGGGAACGGGCCGGCGAACGACTGCACGAAGTCGGCGGTGCGATCGGGGTGCTGTTCGATCATCTCGTCGACGAGACGTGCTGCGACCGTCTTCACCTGGTCCTCGACCGACGTGATGTGCTTCGGTGTGAATCCCTTCGAGACGATCGATCGGAGCCGGAAGTGCTTCGGGTCGTCCATCGCGATCATCGACCCGAAGAACTCGCTGAGTTCGGGCGGCATGTCGCCGATGTTGACCCCACCGCGGCTCGAGCAGAACAGCTCCGGATGACGACTCACGTGCCAGACGTCCTCGTGGCGCGTCACGGCGTAGTAGCC
>JAGQSS010000037.1:7735-18803 GCA_020439405.1 Ilumatobacter sp.
CGGAACCCCTCGGCCCGCGCCGCCCGATCGCCGGTCCAGAACTCCCAGTCGGAGATGTCGGGGAGGCCGGCCGGCACCGTGACCCCCGGGGTGCGCTTGATGGTCGTCTCTTCCATGCGCGTGAGCGTACGTGACCCACGTCACGCCCGTCGGCTCGTAGCCTCGGTGATGTGCTGCAGCCGGATCAGATCGAACGAGCCCTCGTCATCACCGCCCACCCCGACGACGTCGACTTCGGCGCCGCCGGCACCGTCGCCAACCTGACCGACGCCGGTGCGGTCGTCACCTATTGCCTCGTCACCGACGGTCAGGCGGGCGGCTTCGACGACACCATCTCGCGTGAGCAGATGGCGCTGATCCGACGGGAGGAGCAGACCAAGGCGGCGGCCGAGGTGGGTGTCACCGATCTGGTGTTCCTCGGCCACATGGACGGCTCGGTCGAGTTCGGTCTGAACCTGCGGCGCGACCTCTCCCGGGTCATCCGCGAGGTCCGGCCCCAGGTCGTCATCACCCAGTCGCCGACGATCAACATCACGTCGGTCTACGGCAGCCACGCCGATCATGTGGCGACGGGCCAGGCGGCGTGGACCGCCGTGTACCCCGACGCCCGCAACCCGTTCCAGTTCCCCGATCTCCTGATCGAGGGATGTGAGCCCTGGTCGGTCGACGAGATCTGGATCATGTTCGGTTCGGGCCGCCCCGACGAGCCGGTCGAGACCGTCGACATCACGAGCCAGATCGACCGCAAGATCCGTGCCCTTCGGGCCCACGTCAGCCAGCACCGCGAGCCCGACGCCCTCGAGCAGCGTGTCCGGACGTGGTGGGGTTCGATCGCCGTCGAGTCCGGCCTCCCCGCCGGCAGCTTCGCCGAACGCTTCTTCGTCGCCGACTCCCGCTGACCGCCCATATTGCCGGCTACGAGCGGGTGCAAGGGGTCGGTTCGGGTGTCGTTCTGAGCCATGAGCCGGTAGATCAGCTCGGGTCTGGCGGAATGGGAACCGAGACGCGCCGGGAAACGTCCAAGGCTCATGCGGATGCGCGCCGCTCTGGTCGTGGGTGTAGGAGACTGTGTCGGTGGCGGGGGTTGAGATGCGCAGGTCGTTGCGTCGGCGCCTTTCGATGCCGCGGAGGTATCCAAGCGATGCGTCGGCCTCCGGCGTGATGCGCTCACACGCTTCAGCCGCGTCCGTTGGCGTCGCAGCACTTGTCATGCTCGCATCGGGCTGCTCTGGTTCCGGCGATGCAGAGATCGCGGAGATCCGTCAGACCGATGATCCCCGAGTGCTGCAGGTGTCGGTCAACACGTGCAACGCCGAACTCACCCCTGAGGTCATCGAAACGGCCGACGACGTCACCCTCTCGATCACCGCACGCAACAACGCTGTCGGCGACTCCTGCCAGGACTCGATCCGGATCGAACTCGACCAGCCCCTCGCCGATCGCACGATCCTGCTGAGCGACGGATCGACGTTCCGGCCGCTGCCGTACCCGACCCCCATCTCGGCCTCCGACAGCACGCCAAGCGGTCCGATCCCGTTCTGTGGTTTCGACGACTTCGAGCAACCCGATCCCGACCTCGTGGACACCGAGACGGACCTCGGCCGTCACTACGAACAGGTCGACCTGGCGTCCGGCGTGGCGCAGGAGTACCGGTCCGACCCGCGCTGGCGAGGCCTGTCTGGCCGGCGCGATGCCACCGACGGATACGTCTTCGTCTTCCGCTTCACCGAGGTCACCTCAGACCTCGAGAACGACATCCACGACCGTATGGGTGCCGTGCCGTTCGAGGTCGCCGCCGCCGAGTTCACCGACGACGAACTCGCTGCTGCCACCGAGCGCCTCGAACGTCACCTCGCAACGGCTGGACGGGAGTCGGTCACGGGCATCGAGACGGGCTCGAACGACGCAGTCCCAGGCCGAGTCGTCATCCATCTCATCGACCCCACCGACGGAATCACGCTCGCCGACCGCATCGACCTCGCACCGCCATACGAAGCGTTCTGCATCTGGCCGAACCCCTCACCAAACGGTCCAACCGGTGACTGACCGAAAGCCGACGGCGAGGAACGGATCCGGGGGCACCTCGACATCGAGACTCCTGCTCGTCACCACCCCAAGGTTGGATGCTCCCGCCCCTCGCGCCAGGGGCTGCCGGAGTGACCCATTCCGACGCTGTGCCTCGTGCAGAAGGCCCGGTCCCCACCCGCTCATAATCCCGCCGAGCCGACCGCTCAGGACCGCGCAGTAACGGCACGTCGGCGGAGCGTTCCGGCGAGCAAGGCCGCTCGGTATCGCGATCACCGACAGTGGCCGCCGGGATAGCGCTCGGTCTGCCGGCTATGTGCGCCATATCGAGGTGCTCGGTCGGGGTGTTCTGATCGGGTCTGATCGTTCGGGCTTCGGAGCGCTATCGGGACGCGTCACGATTCGGGCAGGCTGAGTGCCTTCATGGGTGTGAGGTTCGAGGATCTGGTCGAGCGTGATGGCCGCCGTTTGCGTGGCGCGCTCGTCGCGGCGTTCGGAGCTGATCTCGGCGCGGACGCTGCGGCGGAGGCTTTGGCGTACGGGTGGGAGAACTGGGAGCGGGTCGGCCGGATGGAGAACCCGGTCGGGTACTTGTTCCGGGTCGGCTACAACCTGGCGAAGCGGCAGCGCGATCGTGAGAGTCGTCGCCCGTTGTTCCCGGCTCCTGCACCAGCTGATCTTCCGCATGTCGAGCCAGGTCTGTTGGCTGCGTTGACCGAGTTGACCGAGTCTCAGCGGATTGCGGTGGTGCTCGTCCACGCGTACGGATGGCCGTTGATCGAAGTTGCCGAGTTGCTCGAGGTGAGCCACTCGACCGTGCGAACCCACGTCGCTCGTGCACTCGAGCAGCTGCAAGCCCAACTGGAGGTGCATCAAGATGTCGATTGATCACTCGATCGAAGAACAGCTCCGCGACTACTTCACGTGGCTCGATGACCAACTCGGCCCGATCGATCTGCCGCGAACTGCGTCGCGGCACCCGAGACGACGTCGACACGTGGCGTTGGTGGCCGCGTCTGCACTGATCGTCGTCGGAGTCGCGGCGATCAGCTGGGCGGGAGCTCGCGGCAACGACACCCCAGCGTCGCCTCCCGCGACGCCCGCCGCTGAGCCCGCGGCCCGCACGGCAGACGAATGGGTGCGGACCACAGCTCCCCCAATTCCAGCGCGGTGGGACCCGGTGTCGATCGGCACCGGGGACGGCTGGTTCGTGTGGGGTGGTGTCAGCCCGAACCCGGACCAACCCGACGGCGTCGACAACCAATACGACGGCGCCTACTACGACAACGACACCGCCACGTGGCGGGCCATCCCTGACATTCCGATCGCACCCGAACGCGGTCAATCGTGGACTGCGGCCTGGACCGGTTCGGAAGTCGTGCTCGTCCAGGGCCTCGAACAACCGAAAGCAGCCGCGTTCGATCCAGCGTCGTTCACGTGGCGGCCAATCGACATCCCATCAGAGATGACAGCAACCTGGGTCCGAGACGACGCCGGATACTCGAGCGGGATCGCGTCCTGGGTAGCAGGCCGCGTCGTCGTCTTCGCCGGAGGCGACCCCGAACAAGGCATGCCCGGCGGCGTCATGCTGTACGACCCCGCCACCGACGAGTGGACGCCGACGATCCCGGCACCGGAGTCGATGAACTCCCTGTCGGGACCGGTAACCAGTTCCGACACCGAACTGTTCGTTGTTGGCGGCAGCCGACGAAATCTGGACGGCGAATGCGCCGACACGGCGACGCTGTACCGATTCGACGTCGTGAATCAACAGTGGACCCAAACACCGCTGCCCGATCCGAACGCCAACCCGGCACTCGCCGCCTGGACCGGGGACCGCGTCCTGGTCGCCGGTGGCACAGCGTGCGACCAGGACTGGACGGCGCGGGACGACGCGTGGCTGTTCGACCCAACGACCGGCACATGGGAAGCCACCACGAAGATTCCGGTCGATCACCCCTACTCGCAAGGCAACACGGTTGTGGTGGAAGGCGGCGTCGCCGTTGCCGGGCCAACCGGTGTCCCGTTGATCTTCTGGCATGACCAGCAGCAATGGACAACCGCCCCGAACTTCAACGACGAGACCGTCGACGTCCGCCTCGCATCGTTCGATGGACAACTCGCCGTGTACGGGATCGGCACGTGGACGCCCGACCCCGATCAGCCGGGTGTGTCGTCGTGTTGCGAGACTACTGACGACACGTTCCTCTACCGGCCCGCGCCCCCGGCTGACGCGCCCATCGCGCCGGCACCGACATCGGCCCCCGTCGGCAGCCAGCCCGAACCGGCCCCAACCACGTCACCCGCCCCAAGTTCCGCCTACACCGTCCGACTCGGCGACTCGCCGGCCAGCATCGCCGAACAACACTGCATCACCATCGACGAACTCATCACCGCCAACGCCGACATCACCGATCGGCTCCTCATCGATCAGGAGATCGTCATCCCACCACCGTCGCTCGCGAACTGCACCGTGACGACAACCCCCAGTTCCACTCCGTCGGCATCGACCATCGACCATCTAGCGATCGGGGACTCGGTGATGCTCGGCGCAGCATCCGAACTCGCATCCCGAGGCTACGACGTCGACGCCGTCGCAAACCGGCAGATGACCGACACCATCGCACTCGTCGAACAACTCGCCGACAACGATGCCTTCGGCACCGCCGTGATCATCCACGTTGGAAACAACGGCCCGATCGCCACAGATCAACTCGACCGACTCCTCGAGCCGCTCGCCGACGTTCCCAACGTCGTCTTGCTGACCATTCACGGCGAGCGCCCATGGACCGACAGCAACAACGAGCTTCTCCGGGCGCGGGTCGCCGAGCCGAACGTCGTGCTCATCGACTGGGACTCACGCGCCGACGAATGCGAAGGTGACTGCCTCGCCGCTGACGGCCTTCATCTCGCAACCGACGGTCGGGAGTTCTACGCCGACCTCATCCGCGACGTGACGGGTGTCTGACGAACCGCGATTACCCAGCATGACCGACAATCGTCGACCTCGTACGGAGCGACGTGCCTGGACTGCGCTGCCTCTCGGGGTGGGGTGTTCGTCGACCCTATTCGCGTGCGGGTACGCGATCCCCGTCTCCGTGAACACCGTGGTCGTCGGCGGGCAAGTGTATGTGTGATGTCTGATGTGGACGTGTCCGTGACGCCAACGGCCGAGGTCGTGGCCGGCTGGTTCGATGAGCACGCACGATCGCTGGCGTCGTACGCGGCTCGTCGCGTCGGGCCCGGACTCGCTCGTGACATCGTGTCGGACACGTTTCGGGTGGCGTGCGAACGGTTCGGGGACTACGACGCGGCCCGCGGTGCGGAGCGGGCATGGCTGTTCGGGATTGCTACGAACCTGATCCGTCATCACTGGCGATCCGAGGAACGGCGACTCCGCATCCAGGCACGCGCCTTGAACGAAACCACGTCGGCGGTTGATCCGTTGCTGCGGGTCGACGATCGACTCGACGCAAGCGCACGCTACGAACGCGTCGTCGACGCCGTCGCCACACTCGCGCCCGACGACCGCGACTTGCTCGTGCTGATCGCCTGGGAACAAATGACCAGCCGCGAGGTCGCCGACGTGCTGGGTATTCCAGCGGGGACGATCCGTTCGCGCCTGAACCGAATTCGGACCCAACTCGCAGAGATCGTCAACGAAGGAGAGACCCATGGATGAGCTCACGATGTTTGCCGAGCTTCGCCCGGACGACACCCTCACCGAAGCCGACCTTGAAGCACTTCGATCCGAGCTGTTCCCGACGGTGTCCCGTCCCAGCGACAACGTCGACGAGGGTCAGGGGCGCAACGCAGCTGTCGAACCGCTCGCCGCTCGACCGGTCGCCGCACGTCGGCTGCCTTCTCGCGTTGCGTTGGCTGCCGCGGCGGTGGCGGTGGTTGGTCTCGGTGGTATCTGGGTCGTGGCCGACCGGCAGACCGAGTCCGCACCGAGAGCACCAGCGTCTCAGCCCCCATTGGAACCCATCGCAACTACTGACGCATCGCCCGGTGTCTACGACATGCCGTTGATCGGTTTGTCCGAGCCGGGCTGGACGGTCACGAGCGCCTACGACGAGTCGAACCCTGCGCGGCGCGTCGCTGTCCTCCTGACCGACGCGGGATTCGATGGCCCATGGGCCGACATCAAGGTAAGTGGTTCCGCTGGGACCGTCGTGACGGTGCCGGTCGGCGACACCACAGTGGACGTCAACGGCCAGACCGCCAACGTCACCGAGATCGACAACGGTGTGATCCTGCGCTGGACCGACGGTTCGGGCCACGCCCTCGAAGCGTTCGGGTGGCAGATGGACCTCGACCAGACTGCCGCTCTCGCCCGCACCGCTACGGTCACCGACGCCGGCATCTCCATCGACTCGCTGCCAACCGGAGCGTCGTTGGCGGACACCGACGCGACCGACGCTCTCGGACGTGTCGCCGGCTACCGATTCACGCACAGCGATGGCCGAGAAGTCGAAGTCACCCTGACCCCTGGCGGGGCGCGCGGCCTCTACCAGCGACAAGGCTCCCCGAGCGAGTTTGATCGCGAAGGTCGCACCCAGATCATGATCGGCAATGAGCCCGCAACGATTGTCGACTACACCGACCGCACACCTACCTCCTCGATTGCCACTGCTGGCGACGCGCCGTCGCCCGGCGGCGAGTACCGGGTCGACATCCTGCGCGGGTTCTGGACGTGGGAGTTCAATACCTCCCGCTTCGATTCGGCACAAGACGTCATCGACCTCGTCGCCGGCTCGTCCGTTGTCGGCGCTGACACGTGGCACGCTTCGCTCGCCGACAACATCGTTCCCTTCAACGAGCGCGGCGGGGTCATCGACGCTCTCCTCGTCGGGGTGCCGCTCCCACCGAACTTCCACAGCGACTCCGTCACAGACGGCAACACCGAAGACCGCTACCAACTCATCGCAGAAGTCAGCGGCGCCGTCGTGTGCGGTTGGTTCGACGAATGGTCGAACGCCCGAGCAGCCGGAGACACCGCACGCGTCGACGCAGCCGCCGCGGCGATCACGTCATCTCGCAACTGGTCAATGCTCAACGAGATCGCCGACCAAGGCGCCTGGGCCCAAGCGGTGTGGGGGCTCATCGATCACATCAACGCCAGCCCCAACGACACGCCTCCGGTATCGACACCGGACGGCGTCCGATCCACGTTCGGGTGCGACGACATCGGCTGACAAACGCACGCCCACGGGCCCTGTGCGAACCGAACCGTCTCGATCAAGATCGAGCGCGGCAACTCGTCGGCTGCTTCAACGCTTGTCGGCCGTCGACCAGGTCATAGCGATCGTCATGCCGGGACTGCGTGGGTCGCACTGCGCCCGGGTGCGGTCGATACGGTCTTGGCGGCGCCGGCACGGCCCGCTCGGCAGAGTCGGCGGCGTGGCAACGGCGCCGGGTTCGTCGAGAACAATAATGTGACTCGGTGTGCACGCGTGCGCCGACCCGTGACGTCTTGAAGGTGTGATGACTCATCCACCGAGAAGCGACCACCCGCCGAGAAGCGACCCGTGGGCACGACAGGAGGCACCGGACGTACCGGAGCTGCCCCTGTCTCATGGCGAGCTGTGGCGCCAGCACGCCGCAGATCTCACACGGTACGCCACCCTGCTCGTCGGGCCGCACGACGCCCACGACATCGTCTCCATTGCGTTCCATCGTGTGACGCACCGTCTCGACGACGGCCAATCGATCCCCAACATTCGCGCCTACCTGATGCGTTCGGTCACCAACGCGGCAACGGATCAACACCGTTCCCAGCGACGCCGCCAAGAACGTGACCTCCGCGCAGCTGCCATCTCACCGACCTCGACCGTCGAAACTTTCGGTACCGAGCTCGACATCCGGCGTGCCGTTGCGGAGCTGAGCGTCCAACAGCGCGCCGTCGTCTACTTCACCTACTGGGAAGACCTCGACTCCCTAGACATCGCCCGCCTCCTCGACATCGCCCCGGCGACCGTGCGACGCCACCTGTCCCGAGCGCGACTCCAGCTCCGAAAGGAACTCTCATGAACGACCTCCACACCCGACGCACCGACGATGCCGACCTCGAGGGTCCGGCCCACGAGGCCCTCGCGGCGATCATGGACACCGCGCCAGCCGCTCGGACGGCGCCCACCGACCCGAACCTCCTCGACCACTACCAGCCACAGAACGACCGATCTCGGGCGCTCGTCGGAGCCGCCGCCGCGGCCGTGCTCCTCGTCGGCGTCGGTGGCCTCATCGTCATGCGACAACCAGACGACCCAGCGGTGTCGGACTCGCCCGACGCGTCGGCACCGTCGCCCGCCGATCCGACCACGTCAACCCCCGCTGACCCGACGACCACCACGGCACCGCCGGCCGATCCTCTTGCAGCCGGGACGGGGTTCGTGTTGCCCACCTATGTGCCCGTCGGGTACGAGATCACGAACCTCGCCGCCTACCCGGCAACACCGAACGCCGACCCCGACATCGGGCGCTGGATCAGTACCAACGGCCGGGGCGTGTCGCAGTTCAGCGTCTCGGTCCAGCCGCTAACGAGCCAACCAGATCTCGAACTCCGACCCAACGCCACGATCCACGGGCAAGAAGCCATGAGCTTCGACTCCGGTGAGGGCATTGTGGTGACCTGGGTCGAGGGCGACTGGATCGTCTCGGCGAAGGGACGAGACCTGTCCGTGGACGAGACACTGGCCGCGGCCGAAGCTCTCATCTTCGACGCTGCGGGGCCGACGGTTGACCTTCCCGACGGGGCTTTGCCCGGCTTCAACCGCCAGGACCCGAACCAGGTCGTCATCGACAACGCAGTCGCGACGAACCTCGGCCTGACCCGAACCGACGGCAACCCCGGCGGATTCATCAGCGCCAGCAGCATGCCCAACACGTCCGGCGACACCCTCGACACGATGCAAGCCCGAGGCGACGGCTACGAACGACAGATCATCGGCGGCATCGAACGCCTCGTTCGGATCCAAGCACCCGACAGCCTCGGCCCGTTCACGAACGTCGAATGGATCGACGGCGACACCATCATCACCGTCACCGGACGCGCCCCATCCGACGAAGTCATCGCCGTCGCCGAAGGAATCACCCAGGTGTCGAGCGACGAGTTCACCACAGCGGGCGCCAGCATCACCGCGAGCGCCTCCAGCCTCGACGTACTCGACCACACGACCTTCGACGACGGCCTCACCGTGTCCATCCGCAGCATCACACCAGGTACGAGTGGGAGCGGCGCCGTTGCCATCTGTGTCGATGCGCCGATCCAGCGATGCCGGTTCTCGTTCAGCGAAGGATCGCTCGGCGGCGCCTACCAGAACAGCATCCTGGCCGCCTTCGACATCAACGGCGAGACGGTTCTCGTCGCCTGGGACGACACCGCCGAAGCAGAACGGCTCGGCGAACCGACGCTCAGCCCATCCGGCATCGTCGCCGACCCATCGCAAGCGGAGCCCGCCTCGACGACGGCCCAGATCGATCAACAGGTCGCGACCGCAACCGGCAGATTCATCAGGGTCAACGTGCCCGCCGGTGAACAGCCACCACAGATCAACTACACCACCGGCGACGGGCAGACCGGCATGTCGACGGCCGCACCCAGCACCTACGACTTCTGAACCGCACAAACGAACCATGGAGCCGGCCCAAGCGGTAACGCTCGGGCCGGCTCCACGCGCTCAGGCTCACACCGCGCTGGCGGCAACAGCGCGTAATCGCAGCCCGATCCTGGCGTCGACCCCATCCGGGAACGGCACGTACATCGGAGCGTTCTCGCCGCGAAGCCGCTCAGTATGGCGATCACCGACGGTGACCGTCGCCGGCGACGGTCGTAACGATCAAGCTGCCGGATAGCGCGTGGCGTCGGAGTGACAGCGAGGTGGTCGTTCTGATCGCCTTTCTGTCGCACTCCGCGGGAACCGTGGCAGGTGACCTATCGTCCAATCTTCATGAGAATCGGCAGGTTGGTCACCGTCGCCTCCGCCGCGTTGATGAGCGTCGCCGCGTGCGGTGTCGGTGATGCAGACGACGGCGCTACCCCGGACGATCGCAGTGCAGGCAGTGCAGCCACAACGGTTGTTGCCAGTTCGGTGGCACCGCCGACAACGGCCACCGTGCTCACCTCGATCCCGTACTGCCCGACACAACGAGAGGACGTGCACTGGAATCCGGGTGACCCGGTACCAGAAGCCGACTGGACGCAGGACGACTTGGATGCCGCTCTCGATCGACTGATGGCACGCGTCGAAGCCATAGGCGACACATATCTCACGGGTGTGAGCCCGTCCGGCCGGGAGATGGTCGACAATCGTGTTCAGATTGACCTGAGCGATGCGTCGCAGGCAGCGCTGTTCGCCGAAGGGATCGGGCTCGAACCGCCCTACGAGATCTACTGCATCACACCGGAAGACGTCGGGTCCGAGAACGCAGACGGATGATGAGCACCTGACGACAGCACGCTCGGCCGTCGTTCATCGGACGAGGCAGGTCGTTCGCTTGGCGCACATATCGCTCACGGTCATCCACCCACGACCCGCACAAAACGGCACGTGAGCGGAGCGCTACTGCCGCCGACCCCGCCCGATATCGCGATCACCGACGATAACCGCCAGCGTCGCGACCGGGGATCGGGTGGCCGCAGACGTGGGACCACTTGGCGCGGACGACCTACTCGGTTTCGGCACCGATGATCAGCCGAGCTCGCGGATGCGGACGCCACGGATCGGGTCGAAGTGCTTGCGGTTGCGGGTGACGAGTCCGAGGCCGTGTTCGAGCGCGGTCGCGGCGATGAGCGCGTCGGGCAGTCGCGTCCCGAACTCTCGAACGATCCGCCCGGCCCGTTCGGCGACGGCGCGGTTGACGTCGAGCTCGCGGAACGGTGCGAGCAGTTGCGCCGACAGATCAGTCGCTGTGTTTCCGGCGAACAACTCGGCGCGCGTGACCACCGAATAGCTGAGACGGTGCCGTTTCGCTCGGAGCTCGCGCGCGCCGCGGAGGTGGTCGACGAAGACGTCGGTGTCGATGAGGAGGTCAGCCACGTTGC
>JAGQSS010000380.1:0-1342 GCA_020439405.1 Ilumatobacter sp.
GGGAACGTGTGGTCCGGTCGCGCGCCGTGTCCCGGGTCAGGTGACCAACGGTAACGGGCTCGGCTGGCGCCTCGCTCGTCACCTCTGGCACCTGACCCGATGGGGGTGTCGTTGCTACGTTGGCGGCGCGATGGGGAGTGTGGTGCTGACCGGGTTCATGGGGACGGGGAAGTCGACCGTCGGTCGCGCCCTCGCCGACCTGCTCGGGTACGAGTACGTCGACACCGACGCCGTCATTGTCGAGCGCCACGGTCCGATCCCCGCCATCTTCGCCGAGCACGGCGAGGGCCACTTCCGGCAGCTCGAACGCGATCTCGCCGCCGAACTGGCCGAGCGTGACGGTCTCGTCGTCTCGACCGGCGGCCGCATGCTCGTCGACCCCGTCAACGCCGAAGTGTTCGAACGCCGGCATCTCGTCGTCGCCCTGACGGCGACGGCCGACATGATCTACGAACGCGTCGGCGGCGAGCGCGCCGCCGCGACACGACCGATGCTCGCCGGCGGCGACGTCCGTGCCCGGATCGCCGACCTCCTCGCCGAGCGGACCCCCGCGTACGCCCGGTTCCGGCTGGTCGCGACCGACGATCGGTCTCCGGACGAGATCGCCGCCGAGATCGCCGCCCTGGTCGACCCGGCCGCCGCGAGCGAGTAGACCAGGGTCATGGCTGAGTTCACCCGTGGCGACGTGACGATCGCCTACGACCTCGAAGGTCCCGACGACGGCTTCCCGATCCTGTTGATCGCACCCGGTGGGATGCGATCGGCCAACGCGATCTGGAACGACATGCCGTACAACCCGCGCGAACACCTCGTCGATACGTACCGCCTGATCGGGATGGATCAGCGCAACGCCGGCCGATCGTTCGCACCCGTGTCGGCCGACGACGGCTGGGCGACGATGCGCGACGACCAGCTCGCCCTGCTCGACCACCTCGGGGTCGAACGCTGTCACGTGATGGGGATGTGCATCGGCGGGCCGTACATCGCCGGTCTGCTCGCTGCAGCGCCCGAGCGGTTCGCGTCGGCGGTGATGTTGCAGCCGGTCGGGATCGAGCCCGACGGCGCCAACCGGCAGGCGTTCTACGAGATGTTCGACGCGTGGGTCGCGACGAAGGCCGAATCGCACCCCGACGTCGACGCCGCGACGTGGACGTCGTTCCGCAGCAACATGTGGGACGGCGATTTCGTGCTGACGGCCACGCCCGACGAGATCGCTGCGTTCGACCTGCCCCTCCTCGTCGCGATGGGGAACGACCTGTACCACCCGCAGGCGACGTCGCGCGAGATCGCCGGTCTCGCCCCGAACGTCACCTTCGTCGAGACGTGGAAGGAAGGCGACCCC
>JAGQSS010000380.1:1440-2951 GCA_020439405.1 Ilumatobacter sp.
CCCGCAGGCGACGTCGCGCGAGATCGCCGGTCTCGCCCCGAACGTCACCTTCGTCGAGACGTGGAAGGAAGGCGACCCCCTCGCCGCCTTCCCCGCGATCGTGACCGACTTCCTCACCCCGTAGCCCACCCCATCGGGTCAGGTGTCGGAGGTGACGCCGAGGAACGAGGCGTTACCGTCGATCACCTGACCCGGGAACATGTGATCCGGTCGCGGACCTTGTCCCGGGTCAGGTGACCTCCGGTAACGCCTCGCCCTGGGGGCGAGTCGTCACCTCAGGCACCTGACCCGGAGCGGCGCGGGTGCTATTCGATGGTGGAGGCGGTGGTCTGGATGGGGCCGTTGCCGAGGTAGAAGATGCCGGGGTAGCCGCGGGTCTCGAAGCCGAGGCTCGGGTTGTGACGGAGCGCCGACCGGTCGATGTGCATCGTGCCGGTCCGGTTGTTCGAGACGAAGAAGATCGCGCCGCCGCCCTCGTTCGCCACGTTGTCGGTCATCGTCGAGCCCGACACCAGCAGCGTGTACCGGTTCCCGTCGAGCGCGATCGCGCCCCCGTTGCCGCCCCCCGGTGTCCCCGGCCGCGCCGGATTGGCGCCCGAGCCGGTCGTCGTGTTGCGTTCGAACACCGAGTTGTACACCTCCCACGACACGCCGATGCTCGACAGGGCGCCTCCGTTCGAGCACCGGTTGTCGGTGAACGTCGAGGTCGCGACCACGACCGGCAACCCCTGCGATTGGCTGAGCACCCGGAGTGCGCCACCGCCGACGTCGGGCCCGACCGGGTCGCACCGATTGTCGGAGAACCTCGTCTCGACGACCTTGACCCGACCGCCCCGGACGAAGACAGCGCCGCCGCCTCCGCCGTCGGTCGTCTGGCCGGTGCTGTTGCCGCCGACGAACCCGATCCGTTGGATCGTCAGGGTCGGATGGTCTTGGTCCTGACAGTGCGGTGTCGTCCACACCTGGGCCGGGTCGCACGTGTTCATGTAGAGGATCCGGCGCTGGTCGGCGCCGCTGAGGGTCACGAGACCGCCGCCGTCGAGGACGACGTTCGGTCGGTTGTTGAACACCTTGGCGGTGGCGTGCATCGTGATGGTGACCGGGTCGGGTCCGCAGTCGAACGTGATCACGCCGCCGGCGGCGACGGCGTTCACCACCGCCTGTGACGTGCAACTCGCGGGCGTGCCGGTGCCGATCACGTGATCGGGACGCGACACGTCGGCGGGGAGGGCGGTCGGCGGGAGCGGCACGCCGTTCGGGTTGCCGACGCTGTCGTCGACGATCCGCTCGGCGTGGACGGCGACGTCGGCCGGCTGGTCGATGCGCGACGGTGCCGCCGCCACGGTCGCCCCGAGGGCGACGACGAACGCCACGACGGCCGAACCCCGCACCCTGTGAGTATCGGCGATCGACGCCGAGAGTTGAGGTCACCCCAACATCGGGTCAGGTGTCGGAGGTGACGCCCTCATCGGGTCAGGTGTCGGAGGTGACGCCCTCATCGGGTCAGGTGT
>JAGQSS010000381.1:0-1518 GCA_020439405.1 Ilumatobacter sp.
CAAGCCGGTTGCCTTCCTCGACGTGAACGGCTACTTCGACAGCCTGTTCCGCTTCTTCGACGAGTGCGTCGATGCCGGGCTGATCATGCCGGCACACCGGGCGATGGCGCAGCGGGCGTCGACGGTCGCCGACGCGCTGGCGATCGCCACCGCCCCGGCGCCGAGCAGTCCGGGCAAGTGGACCGACCCGAGCGTTCGATGACGCGCTCCGTCGCCGACGTCGATTGGGCGACGTGGGAGCCGAACATCCGGGCGACGCTGCTGTTCGTGATCCGTGACGGCCGCGTGCTGCTGATCCACAAGAAGCGCGGCATCGGCGCCGGCAAGATCAACGGTCCGGGCGGCAAGATCGACCCCGGCGAGACGGCGATCGAGTGCGCCGTTCGCGAGACGCGAGAAGAGTTGCACATCACCGCGACGGGTGTGGTCGAGGCCGGCCGACTGTGGTTCGACTTCGTCGACGGCACCAAGATCCACTGCATCGTGTTCCGAGCCGACGGCTTCGACGGCGAACCCACCGAGACCGACGAGGCCGTCCCGATGTGGTTCGCGGTCGACGAGATCCCGTTCGACCGCATGTGGCAGGACGACGAACTCTGGTTCCCGTCCCTCCTGGACCGCCGCCCGTTCGAGCTACGAGCGACCTTCGACGACGATCGCCTGCTCGACGCCGAACTCGGTTGACATCCCCGGGTCGGGTGTCGCAGGGAACGGCGACGGAGTCGACGTTTCCGGAGATCACCCGACCCGATTCACGGGCAGCTGGCATCGTCGCCGATGGCCGAGGGTGTGAGCGGTGGGAGGACGATCGACCGGGCGCCGTCGGCGGTTCGGATCGTCACGGCGACGGGCTGTGTCAGGTCGACGTCGTCGGGGACCGGAATGCGCACGCTGCTCTCGTCCGGGCCGAAGGTGTCGCGCACCGGTCCGGCGCGCAGCTCGCCGAAGGTCGACAACTCGGCGTCGACGTCGATGACGGTGGGGGCGACACCCAGCACGCGGAGCGCCGGCGCGTCCGTAGCCGTGCACGATCGCTCGATCCCGGTGACGGCGAACTCTTCGCCCATCGACACGAATCGACCCGTCGCCCGCTCGAACCGAGCGACCGAACCGTCGTCGTCGACGGTCACCGGGTAACCGAAGCCCACGGCCACTGTCGTGTCGAGTTCGGAGCGCGGGACAGCCAGCACGACCGTCGTGTTCACCGATGAGTCGTCGCACGAGGTCGTACCAGTCGCGGTCGTGCGTGGTCGGATCACTCCGTCGACCACGTCGAGACCGTCGAAGTGTGGGCCACACATGCTCCCGCTGAGCGCTACGACCAGGGCGACCTCGGACTCGAAGTCGATCGGGTCGCTGGTACCGACGCGGTCGAACTGCGTCATGAGGCTGCCGAATTGCGCCTGGTCAACTGCCCAGCCGATCCACTCACCATCACTGCCGTCGATGGGACGCGAGACGACTCGGAACGACACATCGTCATCTGGCCCGGACGACACCGGTAGTTCTCGTCCGTCG
>JAGQSS010000381.1:1528-2942 GCA_020439405.1 Ilumatobacter sp.
TTGGACCGCATCGGACCGTTCCGGGCAGTCCGGCCGCTCTGGCGGGATGGGGATGCGGGCCTGCTCGGTGTCGCCGTCGGAGACGACGAGCTCGGCGCTGTCCGGCGGAGACGCGAGCAGTCCGAAGCTGATCGACATCTCGCCCGAGCCGGAAGCGACACTCTGACCGTATTCCTGGTCCCCGTCGACGATCGTGAGCGTTCGTGACTGGCCTGGCGGGAGATCGAGTCCGACGCTGGCGACCAGCAGTTCACCACCTGGCCCGCCGCAGGCGATCTTGACGCTCGTGACGACCGAGCCGTCGGTCGCGAGATCGGTGCCGACGGTGTCGTTGCTGCTGCTCGATCCGGCGAGGGGGACGACGTGGGTGAAGCCTCGGAACGGGTCCTGGAAGGCGAGGATCGGGGAGCCGTACCACGACGTCAGGTCGGTGTTGCTCGAGCGGACCTGGGTGTCGATGACCATGCCCGTGTCCGGGCATCCCATTGGCTCGACCACCTGGTCGACGGGGCAGATCCGTCCGACTCCTTCTTCGACGACGAGCTGTGCGTCGAACATCCGCCAGATCGGACCGGACGACGACAGGGTGAAGAACTGTTCGACCGTGATGCCGTCGTCGAACGGCCGGCCGGGCAGCGGGTACTGCTCCTCGTCGGGCACCTCGGGGTCACCCTCGACCCGGGTCGCGTCGGACGCCAGGATCTCGACCTCGTCGCCCACGATCCGGCCGGCATAGCCGGTGAGGTCGTCGACCCGTTCGGGAGCGGTCGACCGGCCCCACGCGTCCCACACCTCGCCCTCGGAGAAGAACGACCGGCCGGACTCCGAGGCGACCACGAAGCTCATCAGGTTGGTCGTGTCCGGGTCGACCGGTGAGATCAGATCGATCGTCGCCGGGACCACCGAGACGTCGCCGTCGCCGTGGTTCACCACGTAGAACATGCCGGCGGCGGTGTTGTGGAGCTCCGGTTCGCTCTCGGGCGGCAGCGGCACGACCACGTCGGTCGGTGTGAGCGTGACGGTGGCTGCTTCGCCGTCCGGTTGCTCGACTCCCCGATACTCGAGGATCGTCGGCGGCACGTCGTACAACTCGGATGCCGGGATCACGAAGTCGGCGCGGTCGCCGAGTGCGGCGCGGTCGATCGTCACGACGTAGAGCCACGACAACAACGGGTCGTCACAGGCGTCGGCCTGTTCCGCGAACACCGGTGTCCACGCCGGGATGCCGTCGCGATCGGTGACGTCGAACTGTGTCACGACGTCGGCGCACGCGTTGTCCGGGCGCGTCATGACGAGCGCGACATCCTCGGCGAAGTCGATCGCCGGCCTCACCGAGTCCGGGTTCCAGGACTGCCACACGGCGTCGAACGCGGCGGAGGTCGGCGCGAGGGCAGCGTTGCCGAAGCCGGTCGTC
>JAGQSS010000382.1 GCA_020439405.1 Ilumatobacter sp.
CGTCGCGTTCCTCAACGCCGGCATCTCGACCAACCAGGGGCTCCCACCGGTCGACGGCGACCCGATCAGCACCCTCACCGACGCGGCGTACCGCCGCATCATGTCGATCAACCTCGACGGTGTCGTCTACGGCGCCCGTGCGGTCCTGCCCGGCATGACCGAGCGCGGCAGCGGCGACATCATCGCCACGGCCTCGATGGCCGGCATCTCCCCGATCTCGCTCGACCCGGTCTACGGGCTCACCAAGCACGGGGTGGTCGGCTTCGTCCGCTCGCTCGGCCAGTACTTCGCGACGACCGAGGGCGCCGCCGACATCTGTGTCAGTGCACTGTGCCCGGCGTTCACCGACACCAACATCATCGGCGACGAGCTGAGGGCGGTCCTCGACATGTTCGAGGTCGAGATCATGCCGGTCGACCACGTCGCCGGCGTCGTGATGCAGATGCTCGCCGAACGTCGCCAGGCGAGCCAGTGGGCGGTCGAGCCCGGACACGATCCCTACGTGTACGACTGGACGCCCAGCAAGACGTTGGGACAGCAGGAGTGAGCGCCATGCCGACCGAGCGCCTCTGGGATCCGTTCGACCCGGCCTTCCGCGCCGACCCGTATCCCTTCTACGACCGGCTCCGCACCGAGGCGCCGGCCTATCGCGACCCCGGCGGCTCCGTGGTGATCACCCGCTACAGCGACGTGTTCGCGACGTTGCGCAGCAACCAGGTGAGCCGCGACGTCGAGAAGAACGCAGTCCTCGACGAGTCGAACCCGGTCGCCGTCCGCCGACGCGAGCGACGTCGCGGGAGCGCCGCGAAGACGATCCTGAACCTCGACCCGCCCGACCACACACGGCTCCGTCGGCTCGTGTCGAAGGCGTTCACGCCGCGGGCGATCGAGCAACTGCGGCCACGCATCGAGGCGATGGTCGACGCCCGACTCGACGAGGCGGCCGACCGTGGTTCGATCGAGCTGATCGACGACCTCGCGTTCCCGGTTCCGTTCCAGGTGATCTCCGAACTGCTCGACATGCCCACCGAGCGCGCCGACGAGTTGCGCGACTGGAGTCAGGTGCTGACGCAGAGCCTCGAGCCGACGCTGACGCTCGACGACCTGGAGCGGAGCGACCAGGTGCTGATGCAGTTGGTGCCGTACCTCATCGAGGTGATCGAGGACCGGCGCCGCTCCCCCGGCGACGACCTCCTGTCCGGGCTGATCGCGGTCGAGGACGACGGCGACACGCTGAGCCACGAGGAACTGATCTCGTTCGTGATCCTGCTCTACGTGGCCGGACACGAGACGACGGTCAACCTGATCGGCAACGGGATGCTGGCGCTCCTCCGTCACCCCGACCAGCTCGATCTGTGGCGCAACGACCCGTCGCTCGACGGCTCGGCGGTCGACGAGCTGCTCCGCTTCGACGGGCCGGTGCAGCACACCGTCCGCGTGGCGATGGAACCGATCACGTTCGAAGGTGCCCACGGGGACGACGTCGTGGTCGAGCCGCACCACACGATCCTGACCGTGCTCGGCGCGGCGAACCACGACCCGGCGATGTTCGACGACCCGCACCGGCTCTGGCTCGGGCGGCCCAACGCGGGGAAGCACACCGCCTTCTCGGCCGGCGTGCACTACTGCCTCGGTGCGTCGCTCGCGAAGCTCGAAGCCTCGGTGGCCATCACCCGGTTCATCCGGCGCTTCGACTCGATCGAGCTGGCGGGCGACCCTCACTTCCGCGACCGCCTCACCATCCGAGGCGTCGACCACCTCCCCCTCACGGTCACCTGACGCTCAGACCTTCGGGTCAGGTGTCGGAGGTGACTGCGAGGAACGAGCCGTTACCGTCGATCACCTGACCCGGGATGGGCGGTACGAACGACTACGGCTGCTGCAGCAGTTGCACCAATGAGCTGGTGTCCCAGCGCGAACCGCCGCGCTCGATGACGCGTCGGTAGAACTGGTCGACCAGGGCGGTCACCGGCAGCTGCGCCCCCAACCGGTCACCCTCGGCCAAGGCGATCGCCAGATCCTTGCGCATCCACTCGACGGCGAAGCCGAAGTCGAACTCGCCCGCCGCCATGGTCCGTGCCCGGTTCTCCATCTGCCAGCTGCCGGCGGCACCCTTCGAGATCGTGTCGACCACGGCGTCGATGTCGAGCCCGGCCCGTTGCGCGAAGGCGATGCCCTCGGAGAGGCCTTGGATCAACCCGGCGATGCAGATCTGGTTCACCATTTTCGTCGTCTGGCCGGCACCCGCCCCGCCGAGCAAGCGGCATTCCTTCGAGTACGCGTCGATGACCGCCTTCGCCGCCTCGAACACGCCCTCGTCCTCCGAGCCGCACATGACCGTCAGTTGCCCGTTCTCGGCACCGACCTGGCCGCCCGACACCGGCGCGTCGACGAATCCGATCCCGCGCTCGTCGCACGCCATCGCGAGCTCGCGTGCCACGTCGGCCGACGCCGTGGTGTGGTCGACGAGCGTGGCGCCGGCCTCCATCTGCTCGAGTGCGCCGTGCTCCCCCAGGACGACCTCGCGGACGTCGTCGTCGTTCCCGACGCACATCATCACGAAGTCGGCACCCTCGGCGGCCTCGCCGGGCGTGGGTGCCGCCTGATGACCGTGTTGCGCCACCCAGGCGAGCGACTTGGTGGGCGTGCGGTTGTAGACGGTGACCTCGTGCCCGTTGGCGGCGAGGTGTCCGGCCATGGGGTACCCCATCACGCCGAGACCGAGGAACGCGACCTGTGCCATGGCGTCGAGTCTCGCAGGTCGGCCCTCGCCGTCCGAACCGACCGTCGGAATGCGACAGAATGCGGTCGTGCCTGCCGAGACCGTGCTCCGTCGATGGACCGTCGCGACGTGGCTGCTCGCGGGCGTCGACGACTTCGAAGCGGTCGCCCACGCGCTCGAACCGCTCGGGGCCGAC
>JAGQSS010000383.1 GCA_020439405.1 Ilumatobacter sp.
TCGAGGGCGATGCAGCAGCTGGCCGTGCCGCTCTCGGCGACCTGCACCATGAACCCCTGGATGGTCTCGGCGGTCTGGCGACTGATCGGTCGCTTCCACACGTCGGGCTGGGTGCGGTCGATGACTCGGCCGTCGTGGTCGAGTTCGGCATCGACGACGAACGGCACCATCATCTCGCCGTCGTTGGCGACGGCGGCGGCCGCCATGGCCATGTGGAGCGGGACCATCTGGTCCTCGTTCTGGCCGAAGCCACGCATTGCGAGGAGCGGCAGGTTCTGATCGATGTCGGTGAAGTCGCCGATCGTGCTCGACGCGGCGCGGGGCAGGTCGATCGGGATCTGCTCGCCGACACCCCAGCGGGCGATGTACTCCTGGAACCGGTCGGGGCCCATCTCGACGGCGATCTGCGCGAACGGGATGTTGCACGAGCGGCGGAACACCTCGGCGAGGTCGCCGCCGCACAGCGAGCCGTTGTAGTTCATGATCGGGTCGTCGGTCTGGGGCGGCACCCACTCGCGTTCGTCGGGCCAGGTGGTCGTCGTCGAGATGGTGCCGGAGTCGAGGCCGGCGCCGGTCGTCAGGATCTTGAAGGTCGAGCCCGGCATGTACCGCTGCATGTAGGCGTTGGCGAGCAACGGGTCGCGGTCGTCCTCCTGCAGTTCGGTCACGTAGTCGAACGCGGCGTCGTAGTCGAGGTCGGCCACCCGGTTCGGGTCGTAGCTCGGCCACGACCACATCGAGATGATCGCGCCGGTCTCGACCTCCATCAGCACGATCGCGCCCTGGCGCTGGCCGAGCAGGAACTTCGCGACCGACTGCATGTCCTCGCGCAGGGTGAGTCGGATCTGGCCGGACTGGTCGTTGTCGGTGGAGAGGATGTCCTCGAGGGCGCGCACCTGTTGGGCGAAGGTCTCGCCGGTGAGCACGTCGGACTTGGTGCGTTCGAGCTGGGTCGAACCGAGCCCGAACGTGTAGTAGCCGACGATCTGGGCGAACAGGTCGCCGGTCGGGTACTCGCGCTGGAACTTCACGTCGCTCTCGGGATCGTCGATCGGCGTCGAGCGGGCGACGACCACGTTGTCGGCGGTGATGATCTGGCCGCGCGGGGTGTCGAACTGGCGGATCAGCGCGCGGGTGTTGCCGGGCTCGGACGCGAGCTCGTCGGTGCGGTCGACCGCCCAGTAGTTGAGTGCCGCGAACAGGGCGACGTACAGCCCCATCAGCACCACGGCCAGCTGCCGGATCTTCCGGTTCACGCCGCCACCGCCCCGCCCGCCCCAGCGAGCCCCGGATGTACAGCCGCCGGACGTGCAGCCGATTTAATCGGCCAGGCTTCCACCGGTGGACGTACAGCCGATTTAAGCGGCCAGGTTTCCGCCACCGCAGCAGGCCCCGGACGTGCAGCCGATTGAATCGGCCAGGCTTCCACCGGTGGACGTACAGCCGATTTAATCGGCCAGGTTTCCGGGCGCGGGGCCGGGGGGAGGGCCGTGGTCATGACGCCAGTCTCCGCTCTGCGCGGCGCAGTTTCCACGCGGCCCAGCGCTCGCGCGGGGTCGGGTCGTCGACGCGTTCGCCGCGGCGGATCGAGCCGGCGTCCGACAGCCTGATCAGCAGCGCGAGCAGCACGTAGTTGGCGAGCAGCGACGAACCGCCGTACGACACGAACGGCAGGGTGATGCCCGTCAGCGGCACGAGCTTGATGACGCCACCGATGATGATGAACGCCTGGATGCCGACGATCGTCGTGAGGCCGGTCGCGAGCAGCTTCTCGAAGGTGCGGTCGGTGCGGATCGCAATCCGGAAGCCGGCGCCGATCAGCAACAGGTACGCCATCAGGATCGCCGTCGCCCCGATCAGGCCGAGCTCCTCCGAGATCGCCGCGAAGATGAAGTCGTTCTGCGCTTCGGGCACCTTGTCGGGTGAGCCGCGGCCGAGGCCGGTGCCGGTGATACCGCCGTCGCCGACGCCGTACAGCGCCTGCACGATCTGGAAGCCGCTGCCGTATTCGTCCTCCCACGGGTCGAGCCAGATCGACACGCGGGTCTGGACGTGGTCGAACAGCCGCCACGCCACGTACGCCGCACCGCTGAAGAGCACGACGCCGAGGATCAGGTAGACGTTGCGTTCGGTCGCCACCCACAACATGACGACGAACAGGGTGAAGAACAGCAGCGACGACCCGAGGTCGCGCTGGCCGACCATCACCAGCACTGCGAACCCCCAGGCGACGACGAGGGGGAGGATGTGTTGGGGTTCGGGGAGGCGGAACGGGCCGACCTTCCACGTCGAGGCGGCGATCAGCTCACGCCGGTCGGCGAGGTAGGCGGCGAAGAAGATCGCGAGCGCGAGCTTGGCGAACTCGCCCGGCTGGAAGTTGATCGGCCCGACGCTGACCCAGATGCGTGCGCCGTTCGCCGCGTAGCCGAGGCCGGGCAGCATCGGCAGCAGGAGCAGGCCGGCGCCGACGAAGAACAGGGTCCACTTGTAGCGCGCCAAGTCGATCGCTCGCTGGACGAACAGCAGGGTCGCACAGAACGCGCCGATCGAGACGAGCGACCACATCGCCTGCCGACCGGCGAGTTCCTCGTCGAGGCGGGTGATCATCACGAAGCCGATGCCGTGCAGGAAGAAGGCGAGCGGCAGCAACGTGCCGTCGGCACCACGGGCGAGCTTGCGGACGGCGATGTGGGCGACCGCGATCAGCCCCAGCACGAGGCCGAGGAACGGCCCCATGCGGGCCGGGATGACCGAGTTCGCGCCGAGCGACGCGAGGGTGTAGGCGACCCCGACGATGGCGGCGGCCATCACGATCAGGGTGAGCTCGGTCTGCCGTCGGTACTGGACGACCGTGCGCACGCTCATGTCGACCTCGTCAGCCGCTGCCCGGGTCGGAGGTCGTCGTCGTGCTGCTGC
>JAGQSS010000384.1 GCA_020439405.1 Ilumatobacter sp.
TGACCGACCCGACGGTCGAGGAGATCGACGTCAACTCCCATCTGTCGACCTGGGTCACGTACGCGGACGGCCGGAAGGTCGATGTGGGAGCGCTGTGGGAGTCGTCGGCGGCACTCACCGCCTATCAGAAGCGTCTCGCCCGTCGGATGACGGGGACCGGTGAGGGGCGCCTCGACACCCAGTCGCCGATGCTCACCTTCCAGTCCGACGACGGTTCGCGTGTCGTGATGGTGCTCGGTGGACGCTCGGAGCACGGCATCTCCACCCACCCCCGGATCGCCATCCGACGCTTCGTCCTCCGCCACGAGGGGCTCGACGGCCTCGCACGTCGTGGCCTGTTCCCGCCGGCGATGGTCCCCCAGTTCGAGGCGATGGTCCGGTGCGGGTTCACGATCCTCGTCAGCGGCCCGCCCGGTGCGGGCAAGACGACCCTGCTCACGGAACTGCTCGGCGCCGTGTCGCCGCGCGAGCGCATCATCACGGTCGAGAAGAACCTGCTCGAGCTCAAGCTCGAGGACGACCCGCGGCATCCCGACGCGCCGGCGCTCTACACGCGCCACGCCAACGCCGAAGGTGAGGGTGAGGTGACGACTCGCCAACTCGTCGAGCTGACCCGACGCCTCAACCCCGACCGTGTCGTCGTCGGCGAACTCGTCGAGGACGAGGCGCTCGACATGCTCGACGTCGCGTCGATGTGCAAACGCGGTTCGCTCGCCACCATCCACGCCCACACCGCCGACGTCGTGGTGCAGCGCCTCGCCTACTACGTCTCGAAGTCGAACACGAGCCTCCCCGAGTTCGCCGTGTGGAGCCTGATCGCCCAGACCGTCGACTTCATCGTGCACATCGACCTCGTCCGCAACGAGCGCGACGACACCGCCGCGCCGACCCGGCGGGTCACGTCGATCATCGAGATCGGCGGCCTCGGGGAGCGAGGCGGGCTGGCCAGCACCGAGGTCTGGACGCTCGGCGAGTCGGGTGTGCTCACCCAGACCGCACCGTTGTCACCACGCCACCTCCAGCGCCTCCGCCTCGCCGGCTACGACCCGCGCGCCTTCGCCCCGACCGGAGCGTGGACGTGATCGCCCTGCTCGCCCTCACCGCCGTCGCGTTCGTCGGCGGCATCGCCCTCGCCGTGATCCCCCCGAGTGACGCACCGGCCGCGCCGACCGATCCGCGCCGCACCCGACGCATCGCAGTTCGGACGCTCGTCGGTCTCGCTGTCGGCACGCTCGTCGCGTTGGTGTCCGGTTGGGTCGTTCCGGGGATCGTCGTCGGCGTGGGTGCCGGCTGGGCGGTCGGCGGGTGGCAGCGTCGTCAACGGTCGGGTGATGCCGAGATCGCTCGCCTCGACGCGCTGGCGAGCTGGGTCGAAAGTGTCCGCGACGTCCTCATGGCCGGCGAGCAGCCGATCGGCGCCATCACCTCCACGGTCGGTGCGAGCTCGCCCGTCATCCGTCCGCACGTCCGTCGGCTCGCGGCGGGCCTCGGGCAACACGACCCCGACGTCGCGTTCCGTCGGTTCGCCGACGATCTCGACGACCCGCTCGCCGACCTCGTCGCCGCCGGGCTGGCGATCGCCATCCGCCGTGGTGCGCGTACCGTGCCGGTCCTCACGGCGCTCGCCGAGCAGACGCGCGAACAGGTCGACCGCCGACGCCTCATCGAGGCGGAGCGGGCACCGACCCGGCGTGAGGTCCAGGCGCTCACCCTGATCATGGGCACGCTCGTCGTGGGACTGCTCGTGTTCGGGCGGAGCGAATACCTCGCTGCCTACGACACCACCGGCGGTCAGCTGTTCCTCGGACTCGCGCTCGCGGCGTACGTCGGTCTCATCGTCCGCGTGCAACACCTCGCCCGCTTCCCGCGACCGGGTCGCTTCCTCACCGCCGCAACCGCACGACCGTCGGGAGCGACACGATGAGCGGCGTCGGCCTGCTCGTCGCCGTGACGCTCGTCGGCGTTGTCGGTGTGCTGGTGGCGATCAGCGGCCTGCTCCAGCCCGCCCCCTCGCTCGAACGCACGGTCGCACACCTCCAACGCCCCGCCGACACCGATCGAGGCGCGACGACCGGATCGCGATGGTTGCAGCCGATCTCGTCGATCGTCCGTCGTCATCCCCGTGTGCTCCCCACCGACGCCGAGCTCGCGCTCGTCGGTCGACCGGTCGAACAGCACGCACTGCTGCTCGTGGCGGCGTCGGTCGCGGGATTCGCCGTCCCGACGTTGCTGCTCTGGTTGCTCCGCACCGCCGGTCTGATCGGGCTCGCCTGGTACGCCCCGCTCGCGATCTCGCTCGCGGGTGCGGCGCTCGGCCCGGTGCTGGTCCACTCGGCGACGATCGACGAGGCGACCCGGATCCGGTCCGACCTCCGGTATCAGGTGTCGGCGTACCTCGACGTCGTGACGATGCTGCTCGCCGGCAACACCGGGTACGAAGGCGCTTTGGAACAGGCGGCCCATGCCGGCGACGGGCGGCTCTTCGTCGAACTGCGGCGACGGATGCGCGAAGCCGGGGCACGCGGCGCCAGCCTGACCGACGCGCTCCGCAACACGGGCCGCGATCTCGGCCTCGACGAACTCGAACAGATCGCGAGCACCGCCGCGCTGAGCGCCGCCGAGGGCGCGCCGGTCGCCCGCACCCTGGCGGCGAAGTGCGCCACCCTGCGTTCGGCGCTCGCCACCGAGCAGGAGTCGGAGGCCCGACTCCGCACGAGTCGGCTCACGACGCCGATCGTCGGCATGGCGCTGATCTTCATGGCCCTCGTCATCTATCCGGCCCTCAGCCTCACCTGACGCCATGGGCACACCGACCCTGCTTCCACCCCGAGCCACGACAAGGAGACACCACCATGCGATTGATGATCCAGGCTGCGACCCAGCAGCTGTACGCGACGCTC
>JAGQSS010000385.1 GCA_020439405.1 Ilumatobacter sp.
GCCGATGACGGGTGCGAGCAGGTCGCCGACGCGTTGGGGGAGGTCGAGCCAGTGGTCCCAGCTGCGGATCAGGCCGCGTGCCCACTCGTCGTGGATCACCCGCTCGACCCGCTCGAACGCCCGCTTGGGCGGCATCCCGAGCGAGTTCCCGTCGAGATACGCCAACTCCGGATCGGCCACCACGAACTCACCGCGCCACCCCGCCAACGGATCGGCCGCATCGAGCCCAGCCGCCTCCTCCAACAACACCTGCATGCGCTCAAGCCTGCCACGACGGAAGCTGGAGGCGACTGGTCGGTTGATGTCAGACCAGAACCGACCGGCCAGATGGACGTCGCAGGTCGTGGGATGGTCGGTTCTGGTCTGACATCAACCGACCAACATGTCTGCAGCCTTGCACGCAACATGGGGTCGGATACGTTTCGTCGGGACCGACGAAACGTATCCGACCCCTCTCACGTCAGGGTGATGAAGGTGGCGTGGCGGACGAGGCCGTCGTTGGTGAACTCGGTGATCTCGACCTCGGCGGTGAGGACGGGCTCGACCCAGTGCGCACCGCGCCGATAGCTCGTCGGGGGGAGCGGGTCGAACGGACAGTCGTCCTGTTCGAGGTCGCGCAGCCGGGCCGTCATCGCCTCGAGCGTCGCCTGATCGAAGCCCGTGCCGACCCCACCGGCGAACGCCAGTCGGTCACCGTCCCAGCGGCCGACCAATAGCGCCCCGAACGTCGACTCCCGGTTGCCGCCGCCCTGGGTGAAGCCGCCGATGACGACGTCGACCTTGCGGCGGTGCTTGATCTTGCGCCAGTTCGGCGACCGCTTGCCGGGCTGGTAGGTCGACCCGAGACGCTTCGCCATGATCCCCTCGAGTCCCTGCGCCTCGGTCACGTCGAACAGCACCTGGCCGTCACCGATCTGGTGCGCCGGCACCAACCAGTTCGGGCCGGGCTCGACCGCCTGCTCCAGCAGTTGCCGCCGCGACTCGTACGGCAGCTCGATCGTGTCGTGCCCGCCGAGGTGCAACACATCGAACGCCTGGAAGACCACTTCGCGGGCGTGCCGCTGCATCAGCTCGAACCGGGGCATCCCGTCGTCGTCGAGCACGACCAGCTCACCGTCGAGGATCGCCCGGTCGGCCAACACCCCATCGGCGAGGCCCGCCAGTTCGCCGTAGGTGTCGGTGACGTCGCGACCGCTGACCGACTGGAGCCGGACCCGCCCGTCGTCGACATGGGCCAGGGTGCGGTACCCGTCCCACTTCACCTCGTACGCCCATGCGTCGTCGTCGCTCGGCAGGTTGCCGAGCGACGCCTTCATCGGGGCGACCGGGAACTCGAGCATCACCTCATCGTCGCGAACGCGGCAGGTGCTCCGACAGCACCCCCGACGCCGCCAGCGCGGCGATCTCGTCGTCGTCCATCCCGAGCACCTCGCGCAGCACCTCGGCGTTGTCCTCGCCGCGGTACCGGGGCGAGCCGGACGTGGCGACGTCGGGCGCATCGGAGAACTTCCACGGGGCGTTCGGGACGCGGTACGTGCCGCCGCCGCGATCGTCGATCTCGGCGACGGCGTTGCGCTCCTTCGCCCAGTCGGAGTCGCACACCTCGCGCACCGAACGGATGGTGCCGCTGGCCAGCTTCTGCCCGCCGAGGATCCGCTCGAGTTCGTCGGCGCTCGACACGGTCGCCGCGAACTCGGTGATCGCCCCGATCACGACGTCGAGGTGCTCCAGACGACCGGCGACGGTCGCGAGGCGCGGGTCGTCGATCAGGTCGGTCCGGCCGATCGCCTGCATGTACATCTCGAACGTGCCCTTCGACGCCGGGTTGCCGGCGATCGCCATGCCCGTGCCGTCAGCGAGAGTGACGACCGGCTGCGATTCGTTCCCGAAGCTGCGCACCCAGTCGGGGTCGATGTCGCCGTCGTACAGCTCGTCGTGCACGTGCTCGTTGACGTAGAGCATGACCTGCGCCATCGCGATGTCGTTCCATTGCCCACGACCGGTTCGCTCACGCTGGTACAGCGCTGCCAACACACCGGCGGCGGCGTCGAGCGAGGTGTACACGTCGGCGTGGCTGTGACGATCGGTGCGGTAGACGCCGCCGCGCCCGTGATCGCCCTGCGACTTGGTGAGTCCCGTCTCGGCCTGCACCACGGGCGCGTAGGCCCGGCGGTTCTTCCACGGACCGGTGACGCCGTACCCGGTGATCGACGCATAGACGATGCGCGGGTTGACGGCGGCGACGGCGTCGTACGACAGACCGAACTTGTCCATGACGCCGGGGCGGAAGTTCTCGACGATCACGTCCGCGTGTTCGGCCAGGCGGAGTGCGATGGCCGACCCCTCGGGGCTCCCGAGGTTCAGGCTGACCGACCGCTTCCCGGCGTTCTGCTGCGCGTAGTAGCTCGGCATCGAGTTGCGGCGGGGCGACGTGAACCGGGTGACGTCGCCGTCGGGCGGCTCGACCTTGATCACCTCGGCACCGAGATCGGCGAGCATGCGGGTGCAGTGCGGCCCGGACAGGACGCGGGTGAAGTCGAGGACGCGGATGCCGTCGAGCGGTGCGGTCATCGTCCCATCGTGCCCGATCGGTCGGCTCGGCGACGAGGCACACGTGGGACCAACGGCCCTGCCGCCGCCCCGTCCGTAGCCGCGAACCTGGAGCTGATCCGTTGGTGGGGGCGCCCGGGGATCGCGCACATCCAGAGGAGGACGGACATGAAGATCTTGCTGGTCGAGGGCCAGACCGACGCGGCCGCCGCGGCCGAGCACGAGCTGCGCGAACACGGCCACACCATCGTCGGGTGCACGCCCACCGACGCGTCGGCACCCTGCCGGGGCCTGGAGCCGCTCGGCGAGTGTCCGC
>JAGQSS010000386.1 GCA_020439405.1 Ilumatobacter sp.
CCCGGGGTTCACCACGAACCCGCTCGTGTTCGCCGGCTGTATCGGCGTCGCCGAGGGCTGGTCGATGTCGGAGGGCCCGTTCCCGGGCGACCGCGTCGTCGTCCTCGGAGGCCGCACCGGGCGTGACGGCATCCGGGGCGCCACGTTCTCCTCGCTCACGATGGACGCGACGACGGGCGAGGTCGCCGGTGCCAGCGTCCAGATCGGCGACCCGATCGTCGAGAAACTGCTGATCGACGTACTCGTCGGTGCCGAGCACCTGTTCACGGCGATCACCGACTGCGGCGCCGGCGGACTGTCGTCGGCGGTCGGCGAGATGGCCGAGGGCGTCGGCGCCGACGTCGAGCTCGACCGGGTGCCGCTCAAGTACGACGGCCTCGAGCCGTGGGAGATCTGGTTGTCCGAGGCCCAGGAGCGCATGGTGATCGCGGTGCCGGCCGACAAGATGGCCGAACTCGACGACCGTTGTGGCTACTACGGCGTCGAACTCGCCGACATCGGCGAGTTCACGGGTGACGGGCGGCTGGTCGTGCGCAGTGGTGGCACGCCGGTGCTCGACATGAGCACCGAGTTCCTCCACGACGGCCGTCCGCAGCGACAGCTGACCGCGAAGATGCCCCAGCCGAGTCGGGGCGACGAGGTCGGGCGCGAGGTCGACGACCCTCGCGGCGCCCTGCTGTCGCTGCTGTCGCACCTCAACATCGCCTCGAAGGCCGACACGATCCACCGCTACGACCACGAGATCCTCGGCGCGACCGTCGTCCGGCCGCTCGTGGGTCGGCTGAGCGACGCCCCGGCCGACGGCATCGTCCTCGCCGAACCGAACGACGACGCCGGCTTCGCGGTCGGGATCGGCGTCAACCCGTGGTGGGGCCTGCACGACCCGGAGGCGATGGCGTACGGCGCCGTCGACGAGGCGATGCGCAACGTGGTGGCCTGTGGTGGCGACCCCGATCGGACGGCCCTGCTCGACAACTTCTCGTGGGGCGATCCACGGCGCGAATCGACGCTCGGCGAACTCGTCGCCGCCGTCGACGGGGCCTGTGCCGCCGCGATGGCCTACCGGGCTCCGTTCGTCTCGGGGAAGGACTCGTTGAACAACGAGTACACCGGGGCCGACGGCAAGCGCCACGCCGTGCCGCCCACCCTCGTCATCACCGCCGTGTCGCACGTGCCCGAAGCCGACAGCTGTGTGACCCCCGTCCTGCGCCAACCCGGCAACAAGCTCGTGCTGCTGGGTTCGACGGCCACCGAGTTCGCCGGGAGCCACCTCGACCTCGTGTTGGGCGAACCCGACGAGGTCGGTTCGGTACCATCGCCCGACCCGGACGCCCCGACCCGCTACCGGCACCTCCACCGGGCGATCGTCGAGGGGCTCGTGTGGTCGTGCCACGACGTGAGCGAGGGCGGCCTCGCGGTGGCACTCGCCGAGATGTGCATCGCGGGCCGGCTCGGGGCCGACATCACCGAACTCCCCCACGACGATCTGGCCACCGCGTTGTTCGCGGAGTCGCAGAGCCGCCTGATCGTCGAGGTCGCCCCGGGCGATCTCGACGAGTTCCGGGGCGTGATGCACGAGCCGGTCCTCGTGATCGGCACGGTCGCCGAACACACCGACCTCGTGATCCCCGGCCTCGACCCGATCGACGTCGAAGACCTGGCCGACGCCTTCACCAGCCCGGAGGATGCCGAATGAGTGCCGTCCCCGCCCTCGTGATCGCCGGCCCCGGCACGAACCGCGACCGCGACCTGTCGCTCGCGCTCGAACTCGCCGGGGCCGAACCGACGATCGTGTTGGCGACCGAACTCGCCGACCATCCCGATCTACTCGACGACGCCCGACTCGTCGCCGTCGCCGGCGGCTTCTCGTACGGTGACGCGCTCGGTGCCGGACGGATGCTGGCGCTCGACCTGAACGTCGGACTCGGCGAGCGGCTGCGTGAGTTCGTCGCGACCGGCCGACCCGTCATCGGCATCTGCAACGGCTTCCAGGTCCTCACCCGCACCAAGCTGCTGCCCGGCGCCCTCGGCCACAACGCCCACGGTCGGTTCGAGTGCCGCTGGGTCGTCCTCGACCCGAAGCCGCAGTCGCGCTGCCTCTGGACGAAGGGGATCGAGCAGCCGATCCACTGCCCGATCGCCCACGGCGAGGGTCGCTACGTCCATCCCGACCCCGACGCGCTGGCCGAGGCCGGACAGATCGCCCTCACCTACCGCAGCACGAACCCGAACGGTTCGGTCGCCGACATCGCCGGTGTGTGCAACGCGAGCGGCAACGTGCTCGGCCTGATGCCCCACCCGGAGAACTTCGTCATCGGCCGACAACACCCGCACTTCCGCAGCGGCGGCGGCCTCGACCACCTCGGCCTCCAACTGTTCCGCAACGGTGTGGCAGCGGCGGAGCAGATGTAGGAGTCACCATGCGGACCAGCCTCTTCGAACCGTTCACCGAGATCGATCTCCCGCTCCCCGATCGGCGCGACGGCAAGGTCCGGGTGTCGTGGGCGATCGGTCACGATCGTCGACTGATCGTCACCACCGACCGCTTGTCCGCGTTCGATCGCGTGCTCGCCGGCGTGCCGTTCAAGGGACAGGTCCTCAACCAGTTGGCCGCCTGGTGGTTCGACCGGACGGCCGACATCGTCCCGAACCACGTCGTGTCGGTTCCCGATCCGAACGCGTTGCTCGCCCGGTCGGCCGTCCCGCTGCCGGTCGAGGTGGTCGTACGCGGCCACATCACCGGCGTCACCGACACGTCGATCTGGGGGATGTACGCCGAGGGCGCCCGCACGATCTACGGCTACGACTTCCCCGACGGCCTCCAGAAGAACACCCCGCTGCCGAACCACATCGTCACCCCC
>JAGQSS010000387.1 GCA_020439405.1 Ilumatobacter sp.
CGGAATCGGTCGTCGGTGACCGGCAGCATCCGGAGCGCGAGCCCCCAGGCTCGGGCGATCTCGGCGGTCACCTCGGTCAGAGACGCTCCCTCGGCGAGCCGGGCGGTCCGGTAGAAGTGGGTAGCGAGATCGGTGTCGCCGAGGTTGAACCACGTCGGCGCAGCGTTCGATCCGCTGGGTCGCGCGTCGGCGTATCGGCCGAGTGCCGCCATGGCGTGCCAAGTCTCGCCGGCGAGCCCCCATCCGCGCTCGTCGTCGGTGGCACCGGCGAGGGTGTACGTGATCGTGTCGAGATCGGGCGAGATCGAGAGTCCGTGGAGCACCGTGTCGTCGGCGGTGTTGACGATTGCCGTGGCATCGGTCGGGTCGACGACCTCGAGAAGCCCGCGGAGGAATCGTGCCGCCCCGACGCCGCCGCAGAGCACCGTGACGTTCATCGGCACTCCAGGGCGGTCGCGTAGAGGTCGATGAGGTCGGCCGCGGTGGCGTCCCAGTCGAACCGCTGGACGTTGCGATAGCCGGCTTCGATCATCATCAGCCGGCCCGTCCCGCCGAGCACCCCGTCGAGTGCATCGGCGAACGTCGCCGCCGATCGGGCTGCGTCGTGGACGAGGACGGCTGCCGAACCGGCGATCTCGGGGATCGAGCCGACCGCGGTAGCCACCACCGGCGTCCCCGCGGCCTGCGCCTCCAGCACCGGGAAGCCGAACCCCTCGTCGATCGACGGGTACGCGAGCGCCGCGGCGTGACGGAGCAGCCAGGCCTTGACATCGTCGGCGACGACGCCGAGTCGGACGACGCCACGATCGTCGTCCAGCCCCTCGATCGCCGCGGCGACGGCGTGGGAGTCGTCGCCCGGAGCACCCGCGAGCACCAGGTGGAGATCGGGGTGCCGCTCGCGGAGGAGCCCGAACGCCTCGACGAGCATCGGCAGACCCTTGCGCCGTTCCTCCGTGCCGATCGCGAGCACGAACGTCGCTCCACGCAGCGCGTCGACCGGCGTGGCCGTCGACGCGTCGCGGGACGGCGGTGCGCCGAGCGGGACGACCCGGATGCGGTCGGTCGACAACAACTCGGAGACCGCTCGGGCCGTGACGTCCGAGGTCGCGTGGACCCACGCACCCCGCCGCACGGCCCGGCGGAGGTTCTCACCGGCGCGTCGGACCACGGGCGACGCGCGATCGGGGTGTCGGAGGAACCAGCAGTCGTACACGGTGACCACGGCCGGGACCAGCGTCGGCGGGACGACGTAGTTCGTCCCGTGGACGAGATCGGCGGCGTCGAGCCAGCGGTCGGCACGGGGGTGATCGGTCCGCGACCACACGTGCGACGCGACGATGCCGGGGAGCGGCAGGCGTCGGTGGCCCGCCCGGGGCGTCGACCGTCCACTCACGAGGTAGGGCACGAGCTCGACGTCGGTGCGGGTGTCGAGGGCAGCGATCGTGCCCGCCGCGGCGACGCCGACACCAGTGCGGTGGCCGTACAGGGGCCCGGCGTCGATCGCGACCTTCATCGGGCCGCCACGGTATCCGGCTCTCAGCGAAGGCGGCGCATGGTCCGCTCGACCCGGTCGAGGAACCTCGCACGGTCGGCGGGGGAGCAAGTGTCGACGCCGTAGATCGCACACCACGTGGTGCGCGTCCGTTTCGAACACATCAGTCGGATCGAGCGGGTCATCGTCCGCTTCCCGGACTCGCCCTCGAGTGCATTGACGAACTTGGAGGAACCATGACTGGTCACTGCGACGATGCGCCGGATGTTCGAGAGTCGCGGACGGAGCCGGTTCGCTCCGTCGGGCAGATCCCACGCCACGCCGGCGACCCAGACGCGATCGATCCAACCCTTGAGGATCGCCGGGAACCCGCTCCACCACGTCGGATAGACCAGGACCAGCGCCTCCGCCCAGCGCAGGTCGTCGGCGTATCGCTGCAGTTCGGGTTCGACGCCGGGGAGGTGGTGCGACCGGCGTTCGTCTGCCGTCATGGCGGGTTCGAACCCGTCCGCGTAGAGGTCGGTACATCGGATCTCGTGATCTGCCGCCGCCAGTGCGTCGAGGGCACGGTCCCGCGCGGCGGCGACGAACGACTCGGGGTCGGGGTGAGCGTGGACGACGAGGACGCGCATCAGCGGCCGATCCGCGCTTCGATCCGGTCGAGGAATGCCGCACGTTTCTCGACGGTCGTCGTGTCCATCGCAGCGAGCGGGTGCCACCGGGGACGGGCCCTCCAACCACATGACAGCCGGAGCGCACGCGTGAGGACGCGTCGACCGTTGTCGTTGACGAGCCACACGTACCAGCGAGGCGACCCGTAGGTACTGATGCCCACGATGCGCCGAACCTGTGGCAGTCCGGGCCGAACCTTGCCGTGTTCGTCGAAGACGAAGCCGACGCCCGGCACCATCACGCGCTCGAGCCAGCCTTTGAGGATCGCCGGGAGCCCGGACCACCACGTCGGGTAGACGAAGACGAGGATCTCGGCGTCGCGGACCCTGGCAGCGTGGTCGGCCACCTGCTGGTCGAGGATCGGCTCGTCCGAGTGGTACGCCGTGCGCTCCGCGTGCGACATCGCAGCACGAAAGCCGTCGCGGTACAGGTCGAGCACCGTGACGTCGTGGCCGGCGACGACGAGACCGCGCCGGGCGGCGTCGGCCGCTGCGTGGCAGAAGCTGTCCTCGCAGGGGTGGGCGAGGACGATGAGCGCCTTCACGCCTCGCGACCGAGTTTTCCGAGGAGGTGCGTCCGGACCACGGGCCATTCGTCACTGATCACCGAGTAGACCGCCGCTTGCCTGGGCGACGGCTCGTCGGCATCGGCGACGAGCCGGTGGTTGCGCAGGATCCCCTCGAAGGACGCGCCGACC
>JAGQSS010000388.1 GCA_020439405.1 Ilumatobacter sp.
CGAGGCCATGGACGAAGAGCCGGCCGAGGAAACCACCGACACCACCGAGGCCATGGACGAAGAGCCGGCCGAAGAGGGTGACGGCGAGGCCGCCGCGGGCTGTGAGTCCGACGGCGTCCTGACCATCGGCACGATCCTCCCGGTGACGGGCGACCTCGCGTTCCTCGGACCCCCCGAGATCGCGGGTGCCGAACTGGCCGTGGAAGACATCAACGCCGCCGGCGGCGTGCTCGGCGCCGACGTCGTGCTCGAGCAGGGTGACTCCGGCGACACCACGACCGACACCGCCAACCTCGAAGTCGACCGCCTGCTGGCGGCCGGCTCCGACGCCATCATCGGTGCGGCCTCGTCGGCCGTGTCGAAGACCGTGATCGACAAGATCACCGGCTCCTGCACCATCCAGTTCAGCCCGGCTAACACCTCGCCGGACTTCACGACGTACGACGACAACGGCCTGTACTTCCGTACGGCGCCGTCCGACCTCCTCCAGGGTCGCGTCCTCGCCAACGTCGTGCTGGAAGACGGCGCCGAGACGGCGTCGGTCCTCTACCGTCAGGAGAGCTACGGCATCGGTCTGGCCGAGTCGTTCCAGGAGAACTTCACCGCCAACGGCGGCGTCATCGACGAGTTCCTGGCGTACGCGGTCGACACCGAGAGCTTCGACGCCGAAGTCGACGCCCTCGTCGAGGCCGGCAGTGATGCGGTCATCGTCATCGGCTTCGCCGAGTCGGCGAGCATCCTGACCACGATGAACGAGCGTGGCATCGGCCCGGCCGACGTCGCGGTCTACGGCACGGACGGCAACATCGGTGGTATCGGCGCCGAGCTCGCCGACCCGTCGATCATCGCCGGCATGCGCGGCACCGAGCCGTCGGTCGACCTGACGACGATCTCGGACTTCACCGCCCGCCTCGATGCGGCCGGTGACATGGGCGGCGTGTACGCCTATGGTGCCGAAACGTACGACGCCATCATCATCACGGCGCTCGCTGCTGCGGTCGCCGGTTCGGACGATCCGTCGGCCATCGCCGCCGAGATCAACGGTGTCACCGGTGGTGGCGAGAAGTGCACGACCTTCGCGGACTGCATTGCGCTCGTCGACGCCGGGACCGACATCGACTACGACGGCCTGGGTGGCCCGTACGAGTTCGTCGAAGCCGGTGAGCCGGCCGCGGCGAGCTTCCGCATCGCCACCTACGACGGTGCCGATACCCCGAACACCGAGCTGGACGAGTACGTCTTCGCCAGCTGATCTCTGAGATCCGAACGGCAGCCCGTCGCCCCGGCCCCGGCCGGAGCGGCGGGCTCCCGTCGTTTTCGGGGGAGTTGGCGGGTGGTCGGTTGATGTCAGACCAGAACCGACCAGGCGCCATCGGGGCGCGACGAACCAGGTGGTCGGTTCTGGTCTGACATCAACCGACCGGTGTCGGGTGGGGTTCGTCAGTCGACGCGAGCGAGGGTGCCGAGATAGAGCTCGATCACCTTCGGGTCGTGCAGGAGGTTGCGGCCGGTGTCGCTGTAGGCGTTGGTGCCCTGGTCGAGCACGTAGCCGCGGTGGCAGATCTGCAGGCAGCGCCGTGCGTTCTGCTCGACCATGACGACCGACACGCCGGCCTTGTTGATCTCCCGGGTCCGCACGAACACCTGGTCCTGGAGCGCGGGGGAGAGGCCCGCCGACGGCTCGTCGAGCAGGATGACCTCCGGGTCCATCATCAGGGCCCGGCCCATCGCCAGCATCTGGCGTTCGCCGCCCGACAACGAACCGGCCCGCTGGCCGAGCCGCTCGGCGAGGCGCGGGAAGATCTCGGTGACGAACTGCAGCCGTTCCTTGAACTTCGAGGGACGTAGGAACACGCCCATCTCGAGGTTCTCCTGGACCGTGAGCGACGGGAACACGTTGTCGCGCTGGGGCACGTAGCCGATGCCCTTCTCGACCAGCTCGTGCGCCGGCGCCGACGAGATGTCTTCGCCCTTGAACAGCACCTGGCCCTCACGGACCGACAGCAGGCCGAACAGGGCCTTCAGCAGCGTCGACTTGCCGGCGCCGTTGGGGCCGATGATGCCGATCAGTTCGCCCCGGCGTAGTTCGAGCGAGCAGCCGTTGAGAATGTCGACGCCCGGGACGTACCCGGCGCGGATGTTGTCGACGTGGATCAGGAACTCGTCGCTCATGCGGAGCCCTCCTCGTCGGCAGGCTGGTCGATCGGGGCGAGCTCGTCGTCGTCCCAGGTCTCGAAGTCGGCGTCGTGGTGCGAGCCGAGGTAGGCGTCGATCACGTCGGGGTTGGCGGCGATGTCGTCCGGGGTGCCCTCGGCGATGATCGCGCCCTCGGCCATCACGACGACCCAGTCGGAGATGTCGTGGACCACGTCCATGTCGTGCTCGACGAAGATCACGGTGCGGCCCTCGGCGCGCAAGCCCTTGACGTGGCCGAGCAGCGACTGGGTGAGCGCAGGGTTGACACCGGCCATCGGCTCGTCGAGCATCACCAGTTTGGGGTCGGTCATCAGCGCACGAGCCATCTCGACGAGCTTGCGCTGGCCACCCGACATCGTGCCGGCGAACTGGTCGCGCATGTGGGTCAGGTTGAACCGGTCGAGCAGGGCGTCGCCACGTGCCTCGATGTCCTGCTCCTGACGCTTCCACACGGGCAGGAGGGCCCGCCAGAAGTGTTCGCCGGTCTGATTGACCGCACCGAGCTTCATGTTGTCGATGACGGTCATGCGCGACAGGGCCTTGGTGAGCTGGAAGGTGCGCACCATGCCGCGGTTGGCGAGCTTGTGTGGTGCCACACCGTCGATCGCCTCGCCGTCAAGGACGACGTGACCGTGATCTGGTTTGTCG
>JAGQSS010000389.1 GCA_020439405.1 Ilumatobacter sp.
TCTCCCGGTTGTCGAGCACGATCTCGACCGGGGCGGGTTCGAACGGCTCGCCGTCGGTGTCGCAGGGGCCGTCCTGCTGCTTGATCATGACGACCGGCGCGTATCGATCGACGAGTTCCTGGTCAGGCGTACGCTCGTCGCCGTCCTGGGCCGATGCGGACCGCGGTGTGAGGCCGGAAGCGAGCGCCGTGAGAGCGACGCCGATCATGAGGGTCCGCCGAGCAGCGCGTCGAATGCGTGCCCGTCCGTGGTCCGCTGCCATGCCGGTCAGTATGGCCGGGCCGATTCTCGTCCGTCTCACCTACATCGGGTGGTGTGCACACCGGCCGGTGGGCGTAGACCGGGGACGAGGAGGCGACATGGCCTATCGAATCGTCCTGGAGCGGCAACCCGCCCCAGCAGTCCGGCTCCAGATCGCCGACCTCGTCGGCGAGGAGCACATCGTCGACGTCGGCGGTCGCTGCACGGTCGTCGTCCCCGACCAGGCCGCCGTCGCCGGCGTCATCCCGCAGCTGCACGATCTCGGGTGCCGGATCGCCGAGATGGCCAGCGGCGGCGACCCGGACGAGCCGGACGACCCGGTCCACCCGGTCCACCCGGATCGGGTGTAGCCACACTCGCCGAGCCGCGTAGCTTCGGTGCCGTGGGGTCGACCCGCGACCGCTGGACGACGAGGAGCACAGGGTGAGTGACGTCGGACTCGAAGCAGACGCGAAGATCGGACCGCTCGACCGCGTGTTGAGCTTCATCGAACGTGTCGGCAACAAGGTCCCGCACCCTGCGGTCCTGTTCCTCGGGCTGTGCGTCGGGTTGATCGTGTTGTCGCAGATCCTCGCCTGGGTCGGCTGGAGCGCGACCTACGAGGTGGTGAAGCCGCCTCCGTCCGTCGTCGAGGAGATCGATGTCGGTGGTTCGATGCTGCCGGTCGAGCTGCTCCCGACCGAGCAGGCCGACGCCGGAACGTACGAGGTCGTCACCGAGACCAGCGAGATCAACGGCCTGTTGTCCGCGGACGGCATCCGCTTCCTGTTCACCTCGTTCGTCGGCAACTTCATGGCGTTCACCGCGATGGGGATCATCCTCATCGTGATGATCGGCGTCGGCGTGTCGGAGCTGTCCGGCCTCATCGCGTCGTTGATCCGCAAGCTCGTCGCAGCATCGTCGCCCGGCACGCTGATGTACATCATCGTCGGCCTGGGCGTCGTCTCGAGCATCGCGTCGGATGCCGGATACCTCGTGTTGATCCCGTTGGGCGCGGCCGCGTTCCACAGCGTCGGGCGCAATCCCTTGGCGGGCATGGCCGCCGCATTCGCCGGCGTCGCCGGCGGATTCGGCGTCAATCTGCTGATCACGCCGACCGACGCCGTCCTCACCGAGATCACGAACGAGGCGATCGGACTGGTCGAACCGGGTCGGACGATCGACATCACCGCCAACCTGTACTTCAGCATCGGATCGACGATCGTGCTCACGATCCTGCTCGCGATCGTGAGCCAACGCATCGTCGAACCACGGCTCGGCGTCTACGACCCAGCGACGGCCCCCACCGGGGACGAGCTGCGCGACCAGCCGGACACCTTCGAGGGTCTCACGCCGGAGCACGACTCCCGCGGGCTGCGGTGGGCCGGCACCAGCTTCGTCGCCGCCCTGGCGGCCATCCTGCTGCTGACCCTGCCGTCGGGAGCCCCGCTGCGCGATCCGGAGACCGGCGACATCATCGGCACGTCGCCGTTCATGGACAGTCTGATCGTGATCATCGCGCTGCTGTTCCTCGCCGCCGGACTCGGCTACGGGCGGGGAGCCGGCACGCTCACCACGTCGACCGACGCGATCAACGCCGTGACCAAATCGTGGGCGGGCATGGCCGGACTGTTGTTCCTGTTCCTGCTGATCGCCCAGTTCATCGCCTATTTCAACTACTCGAACATCCCCCAGATCGCCGCCGTCAAGCTCGGCGACCTGCTCGAGGAGTGGAACATCGGAACGCTGGGGCTCTTGTTGATGGCCATCGTGATCACGATCGTGGTCGGGATCATCATGCCGCAGGCGATCGCGAAGTGGGCGCTCCTCGCTCCCATCTTCGTCCCGCTCTTCCTGCGGCTCGGCGTCGATCCCGAGGTGGTGCTCGCCGCCTATCGGGTCGCGGACTCGCCGATCAACATCGTCACGCCGATCATGGCCTACTTCCCGCTGATCGTGGTGTTCGCGTTGCGGTACGACAAGAACGCCGGCATCGGTACCGTCATCGCGTTGATGCTGCCGTACTTCGTGGCGCTCACCGTCGTGTGGACGGCGTTCTTCGCCGGGTGGTACCTGCTCGACATCCCCTGGGGACCCTGACCCACACGGCCCCGCCGCTCGATCGACCCACTGATCGGGCGAGCGGCCGGGCCGGCGAGGCGGGGTCAGCGTCGTTGGGCTGCGGCGTGGAGCACGACCGCCACCGCAGCCGTGACCTTGCGACCCGTGGGGAGGTGCAGGAACTCGTTCGGACCGTGGGCGTTGCTGTGCGGGCCGAGCACACCGGTCACGAGGAACTGCGTCCCGGGGAAGCGCTGGCCGAGCATGGCCATGAACGGGATCGTGCCGCCCTCGCCGAACTCGAGCGCAGGTGCGCCGAAGAAGCGGTCCGACGCCGCCTGGAGCGCGTCGTCGAGCCACGGGGCCGTCGGCGGAGCCGCCCAACCCCATGCGCCGGCCTGATCGCCGAACGTGACCTGTGCCCCATGGGGCGGATCGTCGGTGAGCGCGTGTTCGAGTGCCGGGAGCACGGCATCCGGATCGACATGCGGAGGGATGCGCAGCGACAACTTGAGCGTCGTCTCCGGACGCAGCA
>JAGQSS010000038.1 GCA_020439405.1 Ilumatobacter sp.
CCTCGCCTGTCACCTCTGGCACGTGACCCGGAGTGGGCTGGCGCCTCGCCCGTCACCTCTGGCACCTGACCCGGAGTGAGCTGGCGCCTCGCCCGTCACCTCTGGCACCTGACCCGAAGCAGGGTGTCAGTTGACTTCGATGGGGTCTTGGTGGACTTCGTTGCCGTTGGCGTCGAACTGGAACGTCTCGAACCAGGCGCGTGTCGGATCGCCGGTGACGCTCGACAGGTCGACGCGGCCCGACAGGCCGTTGTAGTCGATCCCGAGATCCTGGTCGAGCAGCAACGAGCACGCGGTGAACGTCGTGCACGTACGGCCGCCGGTGCTCACCGACGCCATCTGCTTGCGGATCTCGACCGGGCTGTCGGACCCGGCGTCGATCGCCGCCAGCGCGATCAGGTTCACACAGTCGATCGCGTGCGGCACGAAGAATCCCATCTCGTCGTCGCCGCTCGCACTGTTCGACTGCGGTGCCACCCCGGTGAGCACGTCGCGGAAGTCGTCGGACAACCCCTGGATCACCTGCCGCGCCTGGCGGATCGTGTCGTTGATGATGATCGCCGGCGGGTCGTCGGTCTCGGCGTCGAGCGCGGCGAGGAGGCGGCTGCCGTCGTCGGCGTCGCCGAGTACCACGATCACGCCCGGATCGTTCGCCAGCAGTTCTTCCGCAGTCGGCTGGAGGTCGCCCTGATCGGGGCTGAACCCGGCCGACGACACGATCGTCAACGGCCGTCCGCTGAGCGCGCCCTCGAACGCGTCGGACAACCCGCGGCCGTACGGGTCGTCGATGTAGCCGACCGCTACCGTCGGCGAACCGGTGCGCTCGGCGATCCGCGCCACGGCAGCCATCTGCAGGGTGTCGCTGGGCGCCGTCCGGAAGAAGAACTGATTGTCGGGGTACGAGTCGAGCCCGCGTGCCGTCGCCATCGGCGAGCAGGTGACGACGCCACTGCTCGCGTCGACGGCGGGGGCGAGACCCGACAGCGCCACGGTCGACGAGGCGGGGCCGACGATCGCGTCGACGCCTTCGGCGAGCAACACCTCGATCGACTCCGACCCCTCGTCGGCCGACACGAGTTCGATCGGCTCGCCGAGCACGCCACCGTTGTCGTTGATCAACCCGACGGCGCCTTCGACGCCGGCGATCAGGGCCGGGCCGAACGATGCCCCGGCGCCCGTGAGTGGCAGGTACACGCCGAGCGTGAGCGTGCCGTCGCCCGTCCGTTCGGGCACCGTCGTCGTGGTGACGACGACGGTGGTCGACGGCACCGGATCGTCGTCGCCGCCGGTGCACGCTGTCGCGAAGAGCGCGGCAGCCGCCATCGCACCGAGCGCGCGGAGCGACCGAGACGGGTTCGTGGCGGCGTTCGGCACGGGCTTCACGATAGAAGAGAGGTGTGGCCGACGACGTGCAGCTCCCCGAACCGGCCGCCGACCTCCTCGCCGCCGCCGAGCGCGTCACGTCGCCGTGGCTCCGCCGGTGTGTCGAGCGTGCGGCGCTCGCCGGCGGCCACGATCCGTCCGGATGGGACGACGTCGACGCAATGGCGGACGACGCCGCGAGCGACCTGTTGTCGGCGCTCGAGACCCTGCTCGCGACCGACGTCGACGAGCAACGCAACAACCCCTTGTCGCTCTACCGAGCCGCCACCGCCGCACCGACGGAGCTGCTGCGACGCCACGGTGTGCCCGAGCCGCACGCCGACCGTTTCGCCGCCGACCACTTCCCCGACGATCCGTATCACCTGGGCCCGGCGACCTGGAACGACATCGACGACGAACTCCACACGCCCGGCCTCACCTGGGGAGCGTGGAAGGCGATGACCGTGCTGCAGCGCCGTCGCGACGAGGGCCTGCGATGAGGATGACCGCCCGGTTCGCCCGGCGTTCTACGGTGTCGGCGTGACCGCGACCACGACCCGCCGAGCGATCGACCGTGCCTGGGAGGCGCGCCAGGCGGCGCTCACCGATCGTTCGGTCGGCGGCCGGGAGTACTGTCACCGACTCGCCCACGCGACCGACCAGTGGATCGCCGCCCTCGCCGACCACGCCGACGCGGAGCACCCGCGGGCCCCGAAGTTCGCGCTGATCGCCGTCGGCGGGTACGGCCGCGGCGAGCTCTCGCCGCAGAGCGACATCGACCTCGTGCTCATCCATCAGAGCAAGCAGTCGATGGAGGCGGTGGCGTCGGCGATCTGGTATCCGATCTGGGACGCCGGGCTGAAGCTCGGGCACGCCGTGCGGACGTTCGACGATCACCTCTCGTTGGCGAAGGACGATCTCGACACCGCGACGGCGCTCCTCACGGCGCGTCCGATCTGGGGCGACGAGAAGCTGGGCGCGTCGGTGGTCGACGCCGGGCTGAAGAACTGGACGAAGCGCAAGAAGCGCTGGCGCACCGACCTCGCCCGCCGCGTGTACGAGCGTCAGGAGAGTGCCGGCGCCGTCGCCTACATCCTCGAACCCGACCTCAAGAACGGACACGGCGGCATCCGCGACGCACACTCGCTGTGGTGGGGCGAGTGCGGCGGCCTCGCGCTGAGCGACGAGGACAATCGGGCGCTCAACGAGTGCTACGACGTCCTGCTGTCGGCCCGCGTCGCGTTGCACCTGGCGACCGACCGGCCCGGCGACACCCTTCGCTTGGAAGACCAGGACGCGGCCGCCGTCGCCGCCGGTGCGGCCGACGCCGACGCATTCATGGCCGACATCGCTGCTGCCGCCCGTACGATCGCCTGGATCGCCGACGAGGCGTGGGGCCGTGTCGACAAGAGCCGCGGCGGGGTCCCGAAGGAGGTCGCTCCGGGCGTCATGTTCCTCGACGGCGAGATGGAACTCGCCATCGACGCCGACCCGTCCGTCGACCCGACCTACATGCTCCGGATCGCCACGTCGGCCGCGCGCCACGAGGCGCGCATCGGTCGGAAGAGTCTCGACCGGCTCGCCGAACTCGTCCCCGACTGGCCGGCGCGGTGGCCGGCCGGCGCGGTCGACAAGCTGGTCGGCCTCCTGCTCGAAGGGCATCGGGCCATCCCGGTGCTCGAGTCGCTCGACCAGCGGGGCCTGATCTCGCGGATGCTGCCCGAATGGGAGCCGGTCCGATCCCGGCCGCAGCGCAACGCCTACCACCGCTTCACCGTCGACCGTCACCTGTGGGAAGCGGCGGCGAACGCCTCCGAACTCGTCGACATGGTCAACCGCCCCGACCTGCTGGTGCTCGGTGCGCTGTTCCACGACATCGGCAAGGGCTACCCGGGTGATCACACCGAGGTCGGCATGGAGATGATGCTCGAACTGGGTCCGCGCATCGGTCTGTCGCAGGCCGACACCGACGTGATCATCACGATGATCCAGCACCATCTGCTCCTCCCCGACGTCGCCATGCGCCGCGACCTCTCCGATCCGACGACGTTGACGTTCGTCGCCGAGCAGGTCGGGAACCAGGACGTGCTCGAGCTGCTCCACGGGCTCACGATCGCCGACTCGATCGCAACGGGACCGTCGGCGTGGGGGAGCTGGAAGGAACAGCTCGTGAAGGAGCTCGTCGAGCGCGTGTCGCACGTGGTCGGTGGTGGCGACGTGGCCGATGCCACCTGGACGCTGTTCCCCGACGCCGAGACGCTGGCCCTGATGGCGACCGGCGATCACCACGTGCGCGTCGACGGCACACGCCTGCTGGTGGTCTACCGCGACTCGCCCGGCATCTTCAGCCGGATCGCCGGCGTCGTCTCGTTGCACGGCCTCGACGTCGTCGCCGCCAGGGCGCACTCCGACGAGCCCCAGCTCGGCCGGGTCAGCATGGGCGCGTCCGAGTTCCGCGTGCAGCTCCAGCGGACCGAGGTCGAGTGGAAGCCGATCGTCTCCGACCTCGAACGGGCCCTCGAAGGCCGCCTCGCGATCGAGTCGCGGCTCGCCGAGCGGGCCCGGACGTACCGTCGCCGCCGCACGCTGCAGGCCGCCGACCCCGGACCGCCGCGCATCCGTTTCGACGACGAGGCGTCCGAGGACGCCACCGTGATCGAGGTGCGCTGCCAGACGAAGATCGGGATCCTGTACCGCATCACCAAGGCGCTCGCCGAGGTCGGCCTCGACATCCGACACGCCGCCGTGCAGACGATCGCCAGCGAGGTGATCGACACGTTCTACGTGCGCGACTGGAACGGCGACCGGATCACCGACAAAGCCCACCGCGCCGAGATCGAACGCGCCGTTCTGCACGCGATCGGCTGAGGGTGCAGCGGCGCGAGTAGCGTCGCCGTCGTGACGCACCACGGACCCGAACCGCGCGACCTCGCCCGCTGGAGCAGCTCGCTCGCGGCGATCGCTCGGACGGGGATGGGTTTCACCGAGAACCTGTACGAGCGCGAGCGGTACGAAGAGGTCCTCCACATCGCCGCCGACATCAAGGCGGCCGCCGCCGAGATGGAAGAGGTCGCCGAGGTCGAACGCGAGCAGGACCACTTCGTCCAGGAGTGGCTGGAGAACATCGGCGAGGGCGTTCCGGGCTACGTGACGCCGAAGGTCGCGGTGGGGGCGGTCGTCGGGAACGACGACGGCGAGATCCTGCTCGTGCAGCGCGCCGACTCGGGCATCTGGCTCTACCCGACCGGGTGGGCCGACGTCGGGTATTCACCGTCGGAGGTGGCGGTGAAGGAGGTGTCGGAGGAGACCGGCATCGAGTGCGAACCCGTGAGCCTGATCTCGGTGATCGACGGACAACGGATGGGGTTCTCGCGGTTCGCGATGTACATGCTGCTGTTCCACTGCCGTGCGACCGGCGGCGAGTTGACCACGCACCCGCTCGAGACGAGCGACGTCGGCTGGTTCGGCCCGACGTCGATGCCCGAGGCCACCGCCGGCGCCAGCTGGTGGGGCCCGATCGCCTTCGCCGCCATCAACGGCACCCCCACCCCCGCCGGCTTCGACCCCCCACGAGACACCGTCTGGCGAACGTAGGGGTCGGATACGTTTCGTCGGTCCCGACGAAACGTATCCGACCCCTCAATCGTCCTGGTTGCGGAGGAACTGTTCGACTTCGTCGACGAGGAGGCCGGGGTCGGTGTCGTCGATCGTCTCGAACAGGAGCTCGTCGTCCTCGTCGTCGTCGGCCATCTCGTCGACCATCTCCTCGAGACGGGCGACGTAGGTGACGAGGTCGTCGTCGTCGGAGATCAGCGCGGCGACCTTGGCGTCGTAGTCGGCGATCTCGGCGGCGACACCGGCGACCGGTGCGGGAGTGCCCATCATCGAGCACGCCTTGTCGAGCAGCGCGAACGTCGCCCGCGGCGACGGCAGCTGTGCGGCGTAGCCGGGCACGGCGGCCCAGAGTGACGCCGTCGGGAACCCGTTCTCGGACAACGCCTCGTGCAACACCCCGACGATGCCGGTCGGGCCCTCGTAGCGCGACCGCTCGAGGTCGAAGCGGTCGATGAGATCGGGGTCGGTCGCCGTGCCGATCACCTGGGTGCGGCGCGTGTGCGGCACGTCGGCGAGCAGTGCGCCGAGCGTGAACGCCATCCGGGCGCCGACGCGATCGGCGATCGACACGATCTGCTCACAGAACGTCCGCCACCGCAGGGCCGGTTCGGGGCCGAGCACGAGGACGACGTCGGTGCCGGGGGTGGTCGCACCCCACACGCCGACCGTGGGCCACACGATCGACCGGTTGCGGTCGTCGTCGAGGCGGACGTGCGGACGCACCGTCGCGAAGTCGGTGAAGGGTTCGGGGTCGATCTCGGCCAACGCCACGGCGCCCGACGTCTCGACCATCGTGCGCACGGCGGTCGACGCAGCGTCACCGGCGTCGTTCCATCCCGTGAACGCCGCCACCACGACGGGGTTGTTCAGCGTGATCGCATCGGCCCCCGGCAGCCATCGCACGTGCTCCATCGGCCTCACACTACCGGCGTCTCGGCGGGCGTTCGTCCGGACGCGGCGTCGACCGACGGGTAGCGTCGGTCGACGTGACCGTCGAGATCAGCCAGTGCCGACAGGTCGACGACGAGGTCGTCGCCGCGTTCGCCCATCTCATCCCGCAGCTGTCGTCCTCGTCGCCGCCGCCCGACGCCGAGGCGTTGTCGGCGATCGTCGACGAGCCGCACTCGGTGTTGTTCCTCGCCCACCTCGACGGGGCGATCGTCGGGAGTCTGACGCTCGCCTTCTACCGGATCCCCACCGGGGTCAAGGCGTGGATCGAGGACGTCGTCGTCGACGGGGCCGCCCGTGGTGCGGGCGTGGGCGAGGCGCTGAACCGTGCGGCGCTCGACGAGGCCGCGGCACGTGGCGCCAAGAACGTCAGCCTGACGAGCCGCGCTTCCCGCGAAGCCGCCAACCGCCTCTACCAGCGCATCGGCTTCGAGCTCTACGAGACCAACCTCTACCGCTACCAACTCTGACCGACGAAAGGGGTCGGATACGTTTCGTCGGGACCGACGAAACGTATCCGACCCCTCAGGTGTCGAGTTGGCCGGCGGCTCGGCGGAGGTCTTCGGCGGCTTGGCGGACCTGCCAGTCGCGATCGGTGAGGGCACGCTCGATCGCCGCCTCAACCTCCGGGCCGTCGAAGGGGGCCAGCGCCAGCACGGCGCGCCGCCGGATCTGGGGCTTGTCGTCGCAGGCGGCGAGGATCGCCGGCAGCCCGGCCTCGTGCCCGATCGCGCCCAGCGCAGCGGCTGCCGCTTCGCGCACCAGCGGAGCGTCGTGGCCGCTCGCCAGTTCGGCCAACCGGTCGACGACGGAGAGATCCGGGTCGTCGCTCGTCTCGAGTTGTTCGCCACATGCCCAGGCAGCGACCTCCACCACGTCGGGGTCGGCGTCGCCGAGTACCGCGAGCAGCGGCACGTCGGGATGCTTCGCCGCCAGCTCGGCAGCACGTCGCCGGACGAGCGGTTCGGGATCGACGAGGGCCGCACCCAACGTCGCGTCGTCGAGCGCACCGCACCGCTCGAGTGCACCGAGCGCGGCTTCGCGCACCCGACCGTCGGGGTCGGCCCAGGCCGCACGCGCCGCATCGGTGTCACCGGCGTGGCCGGCGAGCACGGCCGCGCGCCGTCGGGTGGGAGCGTGGTCGGTCACTGCTGCAACAGGTTGGTCATCCAGATGACCGCCCACGCGATCGCGAAGGCGGTGATGATCGCCGACAGCACACCGATCAGGACGGCGATGCCGCCACTGGTCGCGAGCGCGAACACGCGCCGGGCGATGCCCGGTCGCCGGTAGATCGGCGCGTCGACGTGATCGACGATCACACCCGACGAAGAGCGAGCTGAGTCTCCGCGTGGTGAACGCGGTTCGGCTCTGGCAGGCTTACGCCACCCGGTCAACAGCAGGGCTGCGATCGCCAGGGCGGCGATGAAAGCGGCCCTCACCGTGAGACCGTCGACCGAAAGCGCGAGTGTGACCGACACCAGACCACAGACCCTACCCCCGCCCGGGTCGCCCGATCCGGCGACGCCGCCTCACGTCGAGTCGACGAGGGAAGCGGCCGAGCGGGTCGGTCTGACGGTCGGGTCGAGGCGACACCGGTACTGGACGTTCCCGCTCGTCGCCCTCGCGTTCGTCGTGCTGCTCGCGATCGGAGCGTTCGCGGCGATGCCGTCGAGTTGGGTCGCCGAGGAGTACAACGCCCGCCTCGACGAGATGCAGCCCGCCCCGTTCGCACGGGTGCCGGCGTCCGCGCAGCCGGTCACTGATCGGATCGCGATCGGCGAGATCGACGGCGACGTCGAGCAGTACCCGCCCGACGGCGACATCTACTTCGTGACGATCACCGAGCCGTCGCAGTCGATCCTGTCGTGGCTGGTCGGCCGGAATCATCCCGCCATCCAGTTCCTGACCGACGAGGCGAAGTACGGCTTCCAGACCCCGCAGCAACGGCGCACCTTCGCGCTCGAGCAGATGCGCACCTCCGAGCAGGTGGCACAGTTCATCGCGCTGCAGACGTTGGGCTACGACGTCGAACTCGTCCTCGGCGACGTGCTCATCCAGGACATGGTGTGTCTCGTCCCGACCGACGACGGACTCGACTGCATCGAGTGGAGCCCGTCCGACGAGGTCCTCGATCCGGGCGACCGGATCCTCGAGGTCGACGGCGAGCCGATCGACGGGGTCGAAGACCTCGGCCGCATCCTGCAAGGTCTCGAACCGGGCGACGTCGTCCCGATGTTGATCGAACGTCCCGGCGACGGCGAACTCGAGGTCGACGTCGAGCTGACCGCGTCGCCCGAAGAACCCGACCGCACGATCGTCGGCTTCTATCCGTTCGACACCCGTCGGGTCGAGCTCCCGTTCGAACTCGACATCGACACCGGCACGATCGGTGGTCCGTCCGCCGGCCTCGCGTTCACCCTGACCCTGATCGACGAACTCAGCCCCGGTGAACTGACCGGCGGTGGGCGTGTCGCCGTGACCGGCACGATCGAGCTCGACGGCAGCGTCGGCGCGATCGGTGGGCTCCGGCAGAAGGCGTCGGCGGTCGCCCAGACCGGTGTCGAGCTGTTCATCGTGCCGGCGAGCCAGAGCGATGAGGACATCGCCGCCGCTCGCGAGTCGGGCGGCGACGGTCTCACCATCGTCCCCGTCGCCACCCTCGACGAGGCACTCGCCGTCCTCGAGGAGTACGGCGGCGACCCGATCCCCGATTCGCCGAGCTGACGGCCCGCCGAGTGGGTCGCGGCAATTCGGCGATTCCCCGCGCGGCGTGCTCTGATTGACGCAATCTGCGGCCGGGCGGCGTTTACGCTGGTGGGATGGCTGCATCGCTCTCGCGCCCAGACCCCTCGTCGCCGGCTTCGGTGGCCGAGGCGTCGTTCAACACCGCGCGCCGCGGCTTCTCGCCCGATGAGGTGCGCGCCTTCCTCGTGTCGGTCGCGGCCGAGATGGGCCGTCTGCAGGAGCGGGAGCGTCAGCTCGAAGCCGAGCTCCGCCAGGCACGGTCGGTGTCGACCGAGGTCGAACTCGACGAGGAGACCGTCACCAAGCTGCTCGGTGAGGAGACGTTGCGGGTGCTGCAGACCGCACGCGAGTCGGCGTCGCAGATCCGTGTTCGCGCCGAGGAGAACGCGGCCCGCACGGTGCGTGAGGCCGCCGAGGAAGCCAATCGTGTCCGCCAGGACGTCGAGGTCGAGGTGGCGCGCAAGCGACAGGACGCGACGTCCGACGCCGAGGCCGAGGTCGCGTTGGCGAAGCAGCAGGGTCGCGAGATGGTCAATGAGGCCCGGGCATACCGCGAGCGGGTGTTGGCCGATCTCGAGCGTCGCACCACGCTGGCCCGCCACCAGATCGAGGAACTGATCCACGGCCGCGACCGCCTGCTCCAGGTGTTCGAACGGGCCCGGCTCGTCGCCGTCGACGTGACGAGCGAACTCAAGGCCGTCGATTCGCCCGACGAACTCGTCAATCTGACGCCGACGACCGGCCCGGTGCCGATCATGGTGCCCCAGCAGCGGCGCCCCGAGGCCGACCTCGAGTCCGATCTCGAGCCGGCGAGCGACCCCGACGCCACCGACGCGATCGACGTGCCCGACACCACCGACGTCATCGACGACGACGTCACCGACACGGTCGAGACGGCCGAGGTCGCCGACACGACCGACGACGTGACCGACGACGTGGTCGTCATCGTCGACGAAGCCGAAGCCGAAGCCGAGGCCGACGTGGACGACGAGGCTGCCGACGACGCCGTCGACGAGGTGTCCGACGCCGTCGAGGCCGACGACACATCCGATGACACATCCGATGATGCATCCGACGACGCCGACGAGGTCGAGGCGCCGAAGGCCGACACCAACGTGGTGTCGTTGTTCCGCGGCCGCCCGACCGCCGCCGACGTCGCCGTCGCCGACGATCACCCCTCGACCGAGGTCCCGGTCGTCGAGGCTGTGACCGAACCCGAGCCCGAGGCCCGTGCCGACAAACCCGACGTGGGCGGCATCTTCGAACGCCTCCGCCACGAGGTCGACGACGTCGAGGAGCATGCCGAGGTCGCCGAGGTCGACGAGGTCGAGACGACCGGCGCGGTCGACGACACCGAGGTGGTCGAGCCGACGGCGTTCAGTCGCCGCGACGAGACGATCGTGCCGCTCATCGTGGCCGGCGCCCGTCGCCTCAAGCGCGTGCTCGCCGACGAGCAGAACGAGGCGCTCGACACGCTCCGCCAACGCGAGCCGGTGACCAGCCTCGACGATCTCGTGTCCGAACTCGACGAGCACGCCGCGGCCTACCTGGCGGCGATCGACGACGACCTGATCGCCGCAGCCGCTGCCGGCGCGACCGAGACCGGCGTCAACGACACCAAGACGCTCCGCAACAGGCTGACGAAGGCGGGTGCACTCGACGGCGCCCACGACCGACTCAAGCTCGCCCTCGTGACGCCGCTGCGTGATCGGCTCGGTCGGGCCATCGCCGACGGCGACGGCGACAACGACGACATCACCAAGCGGGTCCGTGCCGTCTATCGCGAGTGGAAGACGCAGCACATCGACGACCAGCTCGACGACGTGTTCCGTCGGGCGTTCGCCGGTGGCCTCGCCGTGACGGTCGAACCCGGCACGCCGCTCGTGTGGACGATCGATCCGTCGACGTCGGCCTGCCCCGACTGCGAGGACAACTCACTGGCCGGTCCGGTGCCCGCCGGCGAGGCGTTCCCGACCGGCCACACTGCGGCACCGGCCCACCCGGGCTGCCGCTGCCTGAGCCTGCCCTCGACCTGACCGAGCGCGGCCTGATCGTCCGACACCCGGGTACAGCGTCACCCCGTTAGCCTCCAGGGCGACATGGCCAGCGACACCGACGCCCCACGCCCCGGTTTCCGGTCGCGGCTCACCGGCCGCGCCATCCTCATCGCCCTCGGAGTGCTGCTCTTCGTCGTGGTCGTCTTCGGCCGCGCGATCGCCAGTTTCTACGTGAGTGCGCTGTGGCACGACTCGCTCGGTCGCAGCGACGTCTTCTGGGGTCAGTTGTGGGCCCGGGTCACGCTGTTCGTGATGTTCTTCGTGATCTTCCTGATCATGGCGTTCGTCAACCTGTGGTTCGCCGACCGCACCGCACCGACCGAGTTCCCGGCGAACGTGCACCCCTACGTCGAGCGGTTCCACGAGGTGTTCGGCCATCGGTTGCGCCTCCTGCGTTACGGCACGGCGATCATCCTGTCGCTGATGCTGGCCCTGCCGGCCGCATCGCGCTGGCAGGAGTGGCTGTTGTTCCGCAACAGCAAGTCGTTCCCGGCCACCGACCCGCAGTTCGGGGTCAACGTCGGCTTCTACGTGTTCGAGCTGCCGTTCCTCACGTTCGTTTTCGACTGGTTGTTCGCCGCCTTGGTGATCGTCCTGATCCTGACGCTGGCCGCGCACCTCCTCAACGGCGGGGTGCTGTTCACCTCGGCGACACCCACCGTGCGTTCGTCGACCAAGGTGCATGTCGCGGTGCTGCTCGCGATCCTCGCGGCGGTGAAGGCCGGCGACTACTGGCTGTCGCGCTACGAGCTGACGAACGACACCCGCGGGTTCGTGCAGGGAGCGACGTACACGGTCGTCAACGCGCAGATCCCGGCGCTGATGTTGCTCGTGCTGATCGCATTGACGACCTCGGTGCTGTTCCTGTCGACGATCCGGTTCGACCGGTGGCGGCTCCCGATCGTCGCGTCGGGCCTGTGGCTCGTGGTGCTGATCGGCGGCGCCGTCATCTATCCGGCGGTCGTGCAGTCGCTCGTCGTGCAGCCGAACCAGGAAGAGCGCGAGTCGGTGTACATCGCCCGCAACGTCGAGGCGACCCGCGCCGCGATGGGGATCGACGACGTCGAGACCGTGCCGTTGGAGTTCCAGCGACTGACCGCCACCGACGTCGAGGGCGACCTCGAGCCGATCCGCAACGTGCGTCTCCTCAACCCGACCCAGATGCTCTCGCGGTTCTCCTTCGACCGCGGCGAGGTCGCGGGCCTGAAGATCGACGACCTCGACGTCGACCGCTACGAACTCGACGGCGATACGCAGCAGGTGCTGGTCACGGCTCGCGAACTCGATCTCGCCAACATCCCGAACAAGAGCTGGCAGGGCGAGCACCTCGTCAGCACCCGCGGCTGCGGGCTCGTGCTCGCGTCGGCGTCGCAGGTGACCGAGGCCGACCGACCCGACTACCGCACGCCGGCACTCGCTCGGCCGCAGCTGTACTTCAGCCCGGCGATCAGCGGGTATGCGATCGTCGGCACGAACGTGACCGAGACGCCGTGTGGAGGTACCGGCCCCTACGAGGGCGACGCCGGCGTCGAGATGTCGAGCTTCTTCCGGCGCAGCGTGTTCGCTCTGGCCTTCCTCGACTACAACATCCTCGGTTCGGGTGCGATCGAGAGCGACTCCCAGATGCTGTGGACCCGTTCGGTCGACGAGCGCCTCGAGACGCTGGCCCCGTTCCTCGACTACGACGGCGACCCGTATCCGGTCGAGGTCGACGGCGGCGTCGTGTGGGTGGTCGACGCCTACACCTCGACGACGCGGTACCCGTACGCCCAGCGGATCGGCGACGTGCAGCTGTCGCGTCGCACCGGTCTGTCGAGCAGCGACAACTACGTCCGTAACAGCGTCAAGGCGACGGTCGACGCCTACACCGGCGAGGTCACGTTCTACGCGATCGACGACGAGGACCCGATCCTGCAGGCGTGGAGCTCGGCGTTCCCCGACCTGTTCACCCCCGGCGAGGAGATGCCCGACGAGCTGCGCGAGCACCTGCGCTACCCCGAGGATCTCTTCCGGGTCCAGACCGACCTCTACTCGAAGTACCAGATCGAGCCCCAGAACTTCTTCCAGCGGATCGGTGCCTGGTCGGTCGCGCAGGCGCCGTCGGTCGACCGGCGTGAGTCGACCACGACGGCCGCCTCGACCGCCGCCGACCCGACCAACGTCCAGACCGAGTTCGCCGCCGAATCCGACTCCGAGCGGTTCATCCCGTACTACACGATGTTCCGCAACACGACGACGGGCGAGGAGGAGTTCGTGATCCTCCGTCCGTTCGTGCCGTTCTCGACCGACGACCGCCGCACCGAGCTGCAGGCGTACATGACCGCCTCGAGCGATCCGGAGACGTACGGCCGCCTGATGACCTACATCGTCGAGCAGGACCCGCTGCCCGCCGGCCCGCTCCGCGTCGCCGACCAGGCCGAGTCCGACTCCGACATCAGCCCCGAGCTGAGCCTGCTCGCCAACGAGGAGACCGGCACCCAGGTGAAGTTCGGCGACATGCAGCCGATCCCCGTCGCGGACGGACTCGTCTACGTGCGGCCGGTGTACGTGGTGGCGAGCGACGTGACGGAGTTCCGTCTGGTGATCGTGTCGCACAACAACCGTTCGGTGATGGAGGAGACCCTCGACGCCGCGCTCGCTCGCCTGTTCCCGGGCTTCGAGGGCGAGGTCGGCGAACGGATCCCCGACCCCGACGACGAGGGTTCCGACGACGAGACCGACACCGAGCCGAGCGATCCGGGCGACTCGGGCGACGAGCCGTCGACGATCACCGGCGACGCCGCCGAGCTGGTGGCCCAGGCCGAGGAGCTCTACAACGAGGCCCAGGACCTGCTGCGAGAGGGCGACCTCGGCGGGTACCAGGAGAAGATCGACCAGATGGGCGAAGTCCTCGCCGCCCTCGCCGCCGAACTCGACTCGTAACCCGAGGAACGGATCTGGTCAGACCAGGTCCGTTCCCCCGAACCGTTGCGTTTGGAGGGCGCCCGGGGAACGGACCTGGTCTGACCAGATCCGTTCCTCGGGTCAGCTGCGCTTGAGGCGTTCGGCGAGGGCCGCCAGGTCTTGGCGGAAGGCGATCTGGTAGCGGGCCTGTTCGTTCGCCAGGCGGGTCTGGGCTTCACGGAGTTCGTCGACCACCTCGTCGGTCGGCGGTTCGTTGCCGCCGAGCGCGTCGACGTCGTTCGAGATCTCGGAGATCTGGTTCGCGAGTTCGGTGCTGATCGACGTGATCCGCGCATCGACCTCGTCGAGCCGGGTGGTGAGCCGCTCGACCATGGCACGGACCTCGGCCAGCTCGCCGGCATCGGCGCCGCCGGCCGGCTCGGGCTGCTCGTCGAAACGCTGGTTGAGCCGACCCACCTCGTCGCGCACGGCCGCCAGCTCGGCCGGATCGACCGTCGGCGTCGTCGGGCGCTCGTCGACCCGGGTCGTCAACCGGAGCACGTCGGCGCGCAGCCGGTCGACGTCGGCCGGATCGACCGTGGGAGTCGGCGCCGGCGGCGGCTCGGTCGGTGGGGGAGCGATCGGCGTGTCGAGCCGTTGCTGAATGCCCCGCACCCGCTCGTCGAGCTGCTGCTTCGCTGCGTCGGCGGCGGCCAGGCGCGAACTCATCGACTCGATCTCGGCCCGCAGGCGCTCCATCTCGGCGGGGTCGGCACGCTTCTTGAACAGTCCCATAGATCCGCTCGTCACCGTACCGGACGAGGACCGCACACCGAGGTTTGACCGCTGCTACCGGCGGGTAGGCACGTTCCGTACCCAACCGCGTCCCCCAAGGAGTACGTCATGACGACCACCGTCGTCCACAAGATCTACGACTTCAACAAGGCGATGGTCGGCGCAACCGTCGACACCGCCCGCAACGTCGCCACCGCCGTCGGCGACGGCCTCACCAATGCGTTCCACATCGCTCGTGACACCGGCGCCACCGTCGTCGGTCAGGCCCAGTCGGCCACCGAGCGCACCGTCGACCAGGCGTCGAACGGTGCCAAGCAGGTCGTCGGCCAGGCCCGATCCGCCGGCGAGCGCACGATGAACCAGGCGTCGAAGGGCGTCAAGGAAGTGACCGGTCAGGCCCGAGCCCAGGGCAAGCGCGCCAACGAGCAGCTCGACCGGGTCGCGCAGCGCACCGCCGACCGTGCAATCGACGCCGTCGACCCCACCCCGTCGAGTGGCACGCCGTACGAGCAGTGGTCGAAGGCCGAGCTCTACGAGCGGGCCCAGGAACTCGACATCGACGGCCGCTCGTCGATGTCGAAGTCGCAGCTGATCAAGGCGCTCCGCAGCGCCTGATCCCGCCGCGACGGTCCGACGGGCCGTCGTATCAGATCCCCCCCAATCCGTCCGGCCATACCGGACGAACCGACCGCCCGCCCCACCGTCCGCCCGGGGGCGGGCGGTCCCGCGTCCGGTCCCGTGCCGCACGCCCGCGCCGCCGACGTAGCCTGTCGACCCATGGCATCCGTGGAAGCGAACGGCATCACCGTCGAGTACGAGCGTGAGGGTGAGGGTGAACCGCTCCTCCTCGTGATGGGGCTGGGCGGCCAGCTGTCCGACTGGCCGCAGGGCTTTCGTGACGCGTTGACGGGTCGTGGCTTCGAGGTCATCCGGCTCGACAACCGCGACGCCGGACTGTCGACCGAGTTCACGTCGCCGCCGCCGACCACGGTCGACCTGGCCAAGGCGATCGTCTCGCGCCGCTTCGTCGACAGCGAGTACCTGCTCGCCGACATGGCCGCCGACGCGATCGGCCTGCTCGACGCACTCGGCATCGAGTCGGCGCACGTCGCCGGCATGTCGATGGGCGGCATGATCTCCCAGACCCTGGCGATCGAGTACCCGTCGCGGGTGCGGTCGCTCACGTCGATCATGTCGACGACCGGCAACCGACGGGTCGGCCAGCCGAAGGCGGGGCTGCTCCGCAAGATGGCACGGCGCGAGCCGCCCACGGTCGCCACCGCGGTCGATCAGAGCGTCGAGTTCTTCCGGATGATCAGCGGGCCGACGTTCCACGAGGAAGACTTCCGGGCGCTCGCGATCGAGTCGGTCGAGCGCAGCTTCCGCCCGGCCGGTACCGCCCGACAGACCGCAGCGATCTTCGCCAGCCCCGACCGCACACCCGGGCTGCGCGGTCTCGAGCTGCCGACGCTCGTGATCCACGGCATGGTCGACCCGCTGGTGCGTCCGAGCGGCGGGATCGCGACCGCCAAGGCCGTGCCCGACTCACGACTCCTCATGTTCAACGACATGGGCCACGACCTGCCCCGCCCAAGGTGGGAGGAGATGGCCGAGGCCATCCGCCAGAACGCCGACCGGGCGGCCGCGCCGGCGGCGCAGGTCGCCGCGTCCTGACGACGCCCGAGATGGCCGAGATCCCCGACGTCGACGAGCTCGAGGCCGCCGGTCTCTACGACCCGGCGGCACCCAACGCCGACGATCGGCTCCGACTCCTCGAGTGGCTGTGCGGGATGGGCGTCGGCGTCGACGAACTGCGCTCGGCGCTCGACTACGGCGCCCTGTCGTCGGTCGCGAGCGACCGGTGGCTCGTGCCGGGTCGGCGCATGAGCCGCGTCGAGGCGATCGAACGCAGCGGGCTCACCGACGACACCTTCGACGCCTACGTCGCGGCGCTCGGCTACGAGCCGATCCAGGGCGCACCCGAGGGCGAGGTCGGCATCACCGAACCGGAGATCGACCTACTCGCCTCCATCGAACGGCTCACCGGTCTGTTCGAACGCGACGAGGCGCTGAGCCTGGTGCGCGTCATCGGCAGCGCGCTGTCGCGCATCGCCGAGGCGGCCGTCTCGCTGTTCCTCGCCGACGTCGAGTCGGCGCACGTCCGCCAGGGCGGCAGCGAGTTCGACCTCGCCCGCACCGTCTACGACGCCGTGCAACTCGTGGAGGGCCTCGGTGCCCGGCTCGACCCGGCGCTGCGGCGCCACATGCTCCAGGCGGCCGAACGGACTCGAGCGACGTCGATCGACGAGATCGAGCGGTTCCAGTACCGGTACGCGGTCGGCTTCGTCGACCTCGTCGGTTTCACCGCGATCTCCCGCGACATGACCGCCGAAGACCTGTCCGCCTTCGTCGGCCGGTTCGAACGCACCGCCCACGAGGTCGTCAGCGGCGCCGGCGCTCGGGTCGTGAAGCTGATCGGTGACGAGGTGATGTTCGTCGATCCCGATCCCAACTCGGCGGTCGAGGCGGGGCGTGCCCTGATCGACACCTTCTCGTCGATGGACGACGGGGTGCTGCCACGCGGTGGCATGGCGTTCGGGAGCGTCGTCCTGCGTGGCGGCGACTACTACGGGTCGGTCGTCAACATCGCCTCCCGTCTCGCCGACGCGGCCGTGCCGGGGGAGCTGCTCGTGACGACCGATCTCGCCGATGCCACCCACTGTTCGTTCGAGCCGGCCGGCCGCCGCATGCTCAAGGGCTTCGACGCCCCGATCGTCGTCCGTTCGCTCCCGCACTGAACCGCCGGGACCGTCGGCGTCGCTTCGTCCGCCTCGCTCCGATCGGTGACCGGCTGGCACGCTCGCCGGATGCGCTACTTCGAGGATCTCGAGGCCGGGGCCGTCTACGAACTCGGCACCGTCGAGGTCGACGAGGACGAGGTGATCGACTTCGCCACCCGTTTCGACCCGCAGCCGTTCCACATCGACCCGGTCGCGGCCGCCGAGTCGCACTTCGGTGGCATCGTGGCCAGCGGCTGGCACACGTGCGCCATGTTCATGCGCCTGTTCGTCGACAACTTCACCAAGGACACGGCGAGCATGGGGTCGCCCGGCATGGAGGAACTGCGCTGGCTCGCCCCGGTGCGCCCGGGCGACCGCCTGACCGCCACGTTCGAGATCGTGTCGACGCGACCGTCGGCGTCGAAGCCCGACCGTGGTCTCGTCGCGTCGCAGTGGAAGATGACCAACCAGGACGGCGTCGTCGTGATGACCCTGCGCGGCACCGGCATCTACGCCCGCCGCCCCACCTGACCGCCCGTCCAATGCGTGAACAATTTGCAGGACAATCCTGCAAATTGTTCACGCATTCGTCGGTCAGCCGGGGCTTTTGTAGCTCAGGCGGAGCTTGGTGCGGAAAGCGATGATGGCGCCGTCCTCGATCAGGACGTCCATCTCGACCACCTCGGCCACACGGAGGTCGTCGTAGGTGCTCGACGCCTCGCGGACGGCGTTGCTCGCGGCCGCCTCCCACGAGTCGCTGCTCGAGCCGATCAGTTCGACGACTCGGTAGACGCTGCTGGCATTCATGTGGTGGGTCCTCTCGGAGTGATGGTCGGGCGGGCGGCCGCGTCAGGTTGCGGACGGGCGGAACTTGGTCGACAGGGTGAGTTCGGTGTGGAACTCGACCCGGCCGTCGGGCAGGACTCGACACTCGAGCCCGGTGATCTCACCGACGCGGGCGTCGTCGTAGTGGTTGCACGCCGAGTCGACGGCACGATCGGCGGCGTGACGCCATGACAGGCCCGAGGCCCGATGCCTGGTCACGAGGTAGACGCTCTCGCTGCCGCCACGGATGAGCGGTGGTTCGTCGGACGAGAAGGTCGGCGACCGTTCCTGGTCGGTCATCGCGGCGATCGACGACATCACGTCGTCGAGGAGCCGAGCCCGCCGCTTGCGGCTGCCGCCGGCGCGGTAGTGGTCGGGCCGGATCGGTTCGCCGAACTGCAGCCGGACGCGACCGGCGAACGGCCGCGGCACCACCGAACCGATCGGCTGCACCCGTTGCGTCCCGACGATGCCGATCGGGATGATCGGCGCCCCGGTCATCATCGCCAGGTGGGCGACGCCGGAGTGACCGCGGTGCAGGGCGCCGTCGCGCGACCGGGTGCCCTCG
>JAGQSS010000390.1 GCA_020439405.1 Ilumatobacter sp.
CATCGACGACGAATCCTGTCGACCGATGGCGGCGCACGCAACTGCGGTTGCACCACGGGTGAGCCGAACGGCCAGGCCACCCGGTTCGTAGGCTCGTCGGTATGAGGATCTTCTTCACCGGAGGCAGCGGCAAGGCCGGCAAGCACGCGATCGACCATCTCGTCGCACAGGGGCACCGGGTGACGAACGCCGACCTCACGCCCCTCGGCCGCGACGACGTGCCCGACCTGCGGATCGACCTCACCGATGCGGGACAGGTGTTCAACGCCCTGTCGGCCTACGCCGACCACGACGAACTCGAACCCGGCACCGGCGTGCCGACCTACGACGCCGTCGTCCACTTCGCCGCCGTGCCGGCGATCCTGATCCGGCCCGACAACGAGACCTATCGCACCAACGTCCTCAGCACGTACAACGTGATCGACGCGGCGACGAAGCTCGGGATCCTGATCACCACCGACGAGGAATGCTTCCGCATCAACGCCATGGGCACCTATTCGGTGATCGAGGCCGCGGTGAAGCTCGGGATCCGCAAGGTGATCTTCGCCAGCTCCGAGACGACCTACGGCATCTGCTTCGCCGACGGGGAGATCCTCCCCGACTACGTCCCGATCGACGAGGACCACCCGACGGTTCCCCACGACAGCTATGCGATGTCGAAGGTCGTCAACGAGGCAACCGCCCGATCGTTCCAGGCGCGGACCGGCATCGACATCTACGGGCTGCGGATCAACAACGTGATCGAGCCGCACGAGTACGAGACGAAGTTCCCGGCGTTCCTCGCCGACCCGGCCCTGCGGCGCCGCAACATCTTCGCCTACATCGACGCACGCGACCTCGGCCACATGGTCGACCGTTGCCTCCGCACCGACGGGCTCGGGTACGAGGTCTTCAACGTGTCGAACGACGACACGTCGGTCGGCATCACCAGCGAGGAGGTGTACGACCGCTTCTACGCCGGCGTCGAGCGACGAGGCGAACTCGCCGGATACACGACCTTCTACGCCAACGACAAGGCCAAGCGCCTCGTCGGCTTCGCGCCACAGCATTCCTGGCGCGACGTCGTCGACGGCTGACCGGCGACCCTGTCCGGGCGCGATACGGTCGCGGCGTGCTGCGATCCGTGGGGGCGGTCGTCGCCGTCGCCGTCGTGATCGGCGTCGCGTGTGGACCAGGTGAAGCGACCGCGCCCGAGCTGCGTGCCGGACGCGAGGTCTACGGCGACGTCTGCTCGACGTGCCACGGCAACCGTGGTCAGGGCGGCGTCGGGCCGTCGCTCGAGAGCGTGATCGACACCTGGCCGTCGTGCCTCGACCAGCAGCGGTGGATCTCGCTCGGGTCGGAGGGTTGGAAAGCCGAGGTCGGTCCGACCTACGGGGCCGGCCAGGCCGAGATCACGAAGGTGATGCCCGGCCAGGCCGCGTCACTCACCGAGCTCCAGATCGCCCAGGTCGCGGCGTTCGAGCGGGTCGAGTACGGCGGCGGCGACGTCGACGTGGTGCTCGCCGACTGCGGCATCGCCGACCCGTAGACGGCCTCCGAGGGCGACGGTCGACCCCGTCACCCGGACGCAGTACAGTTGCCTTGCTGTCGATCGAGGACAGCAGGGGGTTGGTGATGTCCGGACTCGCACCGCGATTCGGTCTGGCCGAGCCGGCCAGACTCGCGTTCAGCAGCGCGATCGTGATCTTCATGTACACGATCGTCATCGGGATCCTCAACGGGACCGATGTCTGGGAGCCCGAACACGACGTGCTGATGAGCCACGTCCACAGCGGCACACTCGGCTGGGTCACGTTGGGTGTGGCAGCCATCATCCTGCTCGTCGTCTCGGACGGACGACCGACGTCGGACGACGAGGTCGCTCGGGTCACGACGATGACCTGGGCGTTGATCGCAGCGATCGTGCTCTACGTGCTCGCCTTCCTCGCCGGCGACTCGATCTTCGAGGACCGGATCCAACGTCCGATCTTCGGCACGATGCTGTTCGTCGTGGTGATCTGGTTCCTCGTGTGGTTCGTCGGTCGGATCCGCCGCGACGGCGGGACCGGCGCCGCGACCCTCGGACTGCTACTCGCCTGGATCTCGCTCCTGGTCGGGGCGGTGTTCGGAGTGATCCTCGGCTTGTATACCGCGAACGGCGAGGTGCCCGGACTCGGTGGCGAGACCGCTGCTCGCGTCGCCGACGCCCACCCGCCGGCAATGGTGATCGGCTTCCTCCTCGTCGCCGCGTTCTCGATCGTCGAGTGGATGCTGTTCGACGACGACACCGGCCGCAGCGGCAAGGTGCAGGTGTGGTTGCTGTTCGTCGCCGGGATCGTCATCAACATCGCCTTCGTCACCGGCACCGACGAACAGTTGGCCGGCCCCGCCAACCTCCTGATGATCGTCGCCGCCGTCATCATGCTCTGGCGGGCACGCCACCTCCTCGCACCATCCGCGTGGGCGGGGGCCGGCGTCGGGCGCTTTCCACGGTTCGCGCTGCTGTTCCTCGTCTACTACTTGGTGCTGCTGACGATCCTGATCTCGTGGATCATCCGCGACGTCATCGACTTCGAGGTGCTCACCGAATCCCAGGAGGGCTTGTTGCTCGCGTTCGACCACGTCATGTTCATCGGCGTGATGACGAACATCATGTTCGGGGTGTTGGCGCGCTACTTCGCCACGAGCCGGACCGACCTGGCCAACCGGATCGTCCAGATCGGCGTCAACGTCGGCATCATCGGATTCAGCGTCGGACTGTTCACGACGACGACGATCCTCAAGCGGATCTTCGCCCCCATCATGGGCGTCTCGCTGCTGATCGCACTCACCCTGTAC
>JAGQSS010000391.1 GCA_020439405.1 Ilumatobacter sp.
GGCCGATCCGCTCGCCGACCACTGCCTCGCCCACGGCTTCACCCACGTCGAGTTCCTCCCGATCATGGAGCACCCGTTCTACGGGTCGTGGGGCTACCAGACGACCGGCTACTTCGCGCCCACCAGTCGCTACGGGTCGCCGCAGGATCTGATGGCGCTCGTCGACCGGCTCCACCAGCGCGAGGTGGGCGTGATCCTCGACTGGGTGCCGTCGCACTTCCCCACCGACGACCACGGGCTCGCCCGGTTCGACGGCACCCACCTGTTCGAGCACGCCGACCCGCGCCAGGGGTTCCACCCCGACTGGAACTCGGCGATCTTCAACTACGGCCGCAACGAAGTCCGTTCGTTCCTGCTCTCGAGCGCGATGTGCTGGCTCGACCGCTACCACGTCGACGGGATCCGCGTCGACGCCGTCGCGTCGATGCTCTACCTCGACTACTCGCGCAACGCCGGCGAGTGGATCCCGAACGAGTTCGGCGGGCGCGAGAACCTCGAGGCGATCGGGTTCCTGCGCCAGTTGAACGAGGCCGTCTACGACGAGTACCCCGACGTCGTCACCCACGCCGAGGAGTCGACGGCGTGGCCGAGCGTCAGCCGCCCGACCTACGTCGGTGGGCTCGGCTTCGGCGGCAAGTGGGACATGGGTTGGATGCACGACACGCTGCAGTACATGCAGCGCGACCCGATGCATCGGGCGTGGCATCACGGCGAGATCACCTTCCGGTCGGTGTACATGGGCAGCGAGCACTACGTGCTGCCGCTCAGCCACGACGAGGTGGTCCACGGCAAGGGGGCGCTGCTGTCGAAGATGCCCGGCGACGACTGGCAGCAGTTCGCGAACCTGCGTCTCCTGTACTCGATGCAGTGGTTCCAACCCGGCAAGAAGCTCCTCTTCATGGGCGCCGAGCTGGCCACCCGCCACGAGTGGAACCACGACGCCAACCTCGACTGGTCGCTCCACGACGTCCCGATGCACGCCGGCGTCAGGATGGTGCTCGCCGAACTCAATCGGCTGTACCAGGCCGAGCCGGCGCTGCACCGTGGCGACGCCGACGCCGACGGTTCGGGCATCGGGATGCAATGGGTCGAGTCGCACGACGCCGAGCAGAGCGTGTTCGCGTTCCTGCGAACCGACCCGACCGGCGAGGGCCGTCCGGTCCTCGTGGTCATGAACGCCACGCCGATCCCGCGCCACAACTACCGACTCGGCGTCCCGACCGACGGCCGTTGGGTCGAGCTGTTCAACAGCGACGACGAGCGGTTCGGCGGGAGCGGCGTCACGAACGGCGGGGTCGACACGACCCCCGTCGACGCACACGGCCGCCACCAGTCGATCCTGTTGACCCTCCCGCCGCTGGGGGCGGTCGCACTCGCCCCCGAGGCGACCGACGCCGACGCCTGAACGGAGCATCATGACCGCACCTGCCACCCTCGACCGCCGACAGTTCGCCGACGAACTGCTCGCCCTCGGCCCCGACGCCCCCACCCTCTGCGAGGGATGGACCGCACGCGACCTGGCGGCCCACATCGTGCTGCGCGACCGGCGGCCCGACGCGATGGCGGGCGTCCTGATCCCGGCCTTCTCGGGCCACACCGAGAAGGTGCAGGACAAGATCGCCGCCAAGGACTGGGACGAACTGGTCGCGCTGGTCCGCGAGCCGCCGAAGCTGTCGCCGTCGCGCGTCGAGAAGCTCGACCGGTTGTCGAACACGCACGAGTTCTTCGTCCACCTCGAAGACCTCCGACGTGCACAGCCGGGATGGGAACCGCGCGAACTCGACGACGACCACCTGACCGACATCCGGGCCTCGCTCGGCCGCATGGCGAAGCCGCTCGCCCGCAAGGTGCCGGTCGGGATCACCCTCGAACCGGAGACGGGCGATCCGATCGTCGCCAAGAAGGCAGAACCGATGGTGACGGTGCGTGGCCCGGTTGGCGAGCTGATGCTGTTCGTGTTCGGCCGTCAGGACCACGCCCGAGTCGCCCTCGAGGGCGACCCCGACGCCATCGAAACGGCCCGCACCGCCTCGTTCGGCCTCTGACGAACGAATGGGGTCGGAGACGACCCCTATGCCTCCCCGGTCGCGATCTGTTCGAGGTGGTGGGCGACAGCCTGATAGGTCAGGATCGCGACGCCGATCCCGGTGCCGGCCGCGACCAGACCCGCGGCGCCTCGCGCGAGCACCCCGGCGGTGATCGCACCGACGGCGGCGCCTGCCGCCGCCGATCGGGCGACGTGGCCGTGTTCGAGGTGGATGGCGTCGAGCACCAGGACGACATCGGTCGGCGCGCCGCCGACGAGCGCGTGGGCCAGCTCACCGTCGGGCGTCCGCAGGACGGCGTCGGGGAGTTCGCTCGGCGCCGTCGGTTTGCGACCGTGGACGGTGAACCCGCCGAGCGCCAACACGACCGCCGACGCCCCCTCGGCGTGATACCGGGCGATGGCGAGCGGATCGCCGTCGACGTCCTCGTCGAACGCGGCGACGTCGTGCTCGGTGATGAAACGCCGGGCACGTTCGAGCGCATCGGAGTCGCGGACCGGCGCCCCGGTGCGGTCGCCCGGGAGGCGGAGGATGTGCAGCGGGCGCTCGAGCGTGCCCGCCAGGCCTGCAGCGAACAGTGCAGCGAAGCCGGAGTCGGAGTGGGCCGGGTCGAGTTCGACGACCGGTCCGGTCACGACGGTGTCGGGATGCACGATCGCCACGGCGAGGACGCCGTGACCGGCCTGCTGACACTCACCTGCGGCCTGCACGATGCGTCGCACGTAGCGGTCGCGGTGGACCTCGACCCGTGGGACGAACGCCAGGTGGATCGC
>JAGQSS010000392.1 GCA_020439405.1 Ilumatobacter sp.
CAGCTGCTCGAGGACTACTGCAACGCCGAAGGCTTCCGCCTCGACGAGTGCGTGGCCTATGCCGACTCGTCGTCCGACCTGCCGCTGTTCGAGGCGGTCGGGTTCCCGGTCGCCGTCAACCCCGAGACCCGTCTCGCCACGATCGCCCGCAAGCGTGGCTGGCTCGTCGAGCACTGGTCGAAGGCCGACGGGGCACCGAAGCCGCTCCTGCCGATCGGTGCGATGCTCAACGATCGCGAGCGGCGACGCCGCTTCGCGTCGACCGGGAGCGGACGATGAAGGCACTCCAGATCCGTCGTTCGGCCGGCAAGTTCGGACTCGCCCGCGTCGCGTCGGCCGTGGCACCGATGACGTCGGCACGCATCGGTCCGCTCGAGTACCGCACGATCGACGACCCCGACTGCCCGGGCGACGGCTGGCACCGCGTCCGCACGCGCCTCGCCGGCATCTGCGGGTCCGACCTCTCGTTGGTCGAAGGCCACGCCTCGACCTACTTCGACGACTACGTGAGCTTCCCGTTCGTGCCCGGTCACGAGGTCGTCGGCGAACTCGACGACGGCACCCGGGTCGCGATCGAACCCGTGCTCGGCCACGAGGCACGAGGCTTCGCTCCCCCGTTCGACGGCGCAGCCCCCGGTGACGGCGACGACTACGCCCACCTGGCCACCGGCCGACTCGAACCGGGCATCCAGACCGGCTTCTGCTGCTCGACCGGCGGTGGCTGGGCGCCGTGGTTCTGGGCCCACGAGTCGCAGCTGCACCGCCTCGACGATGCGATGCCCGACGAACGCGCCGTGCTCGTCGAGCCGATCGCCGGTGGCATCCACGCCGCCCTGCTCGCCGCACCGACGATCGCCGACGTCGACGAACCGATCGTCGCCGTCCTCGGCGCCGGCACGATGGGCCTCGCAGCGATCGCCGGCCTCAAGCGGTACCTGCCGAACGCCCACGTCATCGTCGGCGCCCGGTACCCGCACCAGATCGCCTTGGCGACCGCGCTCGGCGCCGACCAGGTCGTGCAGGCGAGCAAGCTCGACCGGGCCGTCCGACGGGCCGCCGGCTGCCACATCATCGGCGACGTGCTGAGTTCGGGCGCCCACGTCACGATCGACGCCGTCGGGAACAGCGGCTCGATCACCGACGCACTCCGCATCACCCGGCCACGCGGTCGGGTCGTGCTGCTCGGCATGCCCGCCGAGGTCCGGGTCGACCTGACCGGCCTCTGGCACCGTGAGACCGAACTCAAGGGCGCCTACACCTACGGCACCGAGACGCTGCCCGACGGCACCACCGCCCGCACCTTCGATCTGGCGATCGACACCGCCAACCACTACGAGGCCGAACGCCTGCTGTCGGCCACCTACCGCCTCGACGACCACGTCGACGCCCTGGCCCACGCAGCCGTTGCCGGCCGCCGCGGTGCCGTGAAGATCGCCTTCGACCTCCGAGGAGACACCTGACGTGCACACCACGCCGCGACTCCTCCCCCGCCACCCCGGACGCACAGCCGATTTAATCGGCTGTACGTCCACCGGTGGACGTACAGCCGATTTAATCCGCCAGGCGTCCGCTGCCCGGCCGCGTCCCGACCTCCGAGGAGACACCTGACATGCCCCGTCCTGGATTCGTACTCGACGTCGACAAGTCGACGCCGCCGGTGCTGTTCTGGCGCGGCGAGGGGTTCAGCCTCGAGAAGCTGCCCGCCGACCGCAGCCGCATCATCTACCCCGCCGAGCCGCTCCCCGGCCTCGACGACCCCGACGGCCACATCCGCGACGCGCTCCTGAATCCGCACGACATGGAGCCGCTCCCGGCGCTGCTGCGGCCCGACATGAAGCTGACGATCTGCTTCGACGACGCCAGCCTGTCGCTGCCGAAGATGCGCCGTCCCGACATCCGCCAGCGCATCATCGAGGCCGTCCTCGACCACGCCGCCGAGGCCGGCGTCGACGACATCCACATCATCGCTGCGCTCGGTCTGCACCGCCGGATGCACGACTACGAGCTGCGCCACGTGCTCGGCGACCGCATCTTCGACGCGTTCCACCCTCGCGGCCTGCTCTATCAGCACGACGCCGAAGACCCCGACAACCTGGCCGTGCTCGGCGAGACCGACCACGGCGAGATCCTCGAGATCAACAAGCGCGTCGCCGACAGCGACCTCGTCGTCTACGCCAACGTGAACCAGGTGGCGATGGACGGCGGCTGGAAGTCGATCACCACCGGCTTCGCCTCGTACCGCTGCCTCGCCAACCACCACACGCCGACCCACCTGCAGGAGACCAAGAGCCTGATGGGTCACCGGGACCATTCGGCGCTCCACAAGAGCATCTGGCGGCTCGGCAAGGTGTTGCGCGACAACGGCCCGAAGATCTTCCAGGTCGAGACGTCGATCAACACCAACGCGTTCCCCGACACGTTCGGCTTCCTCAGCAAGCGCGAGTGGGAGTGGACGGCCAAGGACCGGGCGCTCTACCTCGCCACCGAGAAGTCGCTGAAGCGTCTCCCGAACCGGGCCAAGCGCAAGATCTTCCACTCGATCGAGGCGCCGTACGAGATGACCAGCGTGCAGGCGGGCTTCACCCCGAGCGTGCACGAGATCACCCTCGAGCACGTGTACCAACAGCACCTCGTGCCGGTCGAGGGGCAGACCGACATCCTCACGATGGGCATCCCGTTCATCAGCCCGTACAACCCCGAGGGCATCATGAACCCGATCCTCGTGATGTGCATGGGGCTCGGCTACATGTTCAACATGTACCGCAACAAGCCGCTCGTGCGTGAGGGCGGCGTCGTGATCATGACGCACCCGACGTA
>JAGQSS010000393.1 GCA_020439405.1 Ilumatobacter sp.
CGCAGGATCTCGTCGGCGGGGGCGACCCCCGGCTCGACCGTGGGGCGTGCGTGTAGTCCGTCGACCCGGAACAACTCCGACATAGGCTCCAGTGTACGAGGCCCGCTGCGGCATTAACACTACGCGGATAGGAGAAATGGGAACGGTCCGTGAACTCGCGCTGGCGCTCGTCGTGCCCGGCTGGGCACAACGTCGCTCGCGGCTGCCCGTCGCCCTGGCGCTCGGCGTCGTCGGCGTCGCGTTGCCGCTCGCCGTCGCGCTGTGGGTCGTCGTGTCGGGGCGGAGCTGGGTCGCGCTGAGTCTCGACAGCACGTTCCTCGCCTGGGTGCTCGTGGCGTTCGTCGCCGCACTGGTCGCCCGTCTGATCGCGGTGGGCCTCTGGTTCGCCGACGGCGAGCGATCGCGCGACCGGGTGACGGCAGGCGCCGTGGCCGGGCTGGTCGCGTTCGTGCCGCTCTCGATCGGGATCGTCGACGTCGCGCAGGCCCGCTCCGACATCGCGCCGGTGTTCACGCCGACCGCCGACGGCGGCGCCGTGTTCGATCCGGACGTCCCCACGACCCCGACTGACACCACGCTGCCCACGATCGAGGTCGACCCGATGCCGACCAGCCAGGTCGTCGAATCGCCGTGGGACCGGGGGCCGCTCCCGACCATCGAGATGGCGACGACCACCACGACGACGGTGCCCCGCGTCAAGCCGTCGAAGCCGGACTCCGGTGTCGACCCGGCTGCAGTCGCCGACGTCCGCAACATCCTGCTCCTCGGCGGCGACGCGGGTCCCGGCCGCGGCGGGCTGCGCACCGACACGATGATGCTGCTGAGCGTCCACCTCCCGTCGGGCCGTGCGAGTCTCGTGTCGATCCCGCGTGACATGACCGGGTTGCTGTTCCCGCCCGGGTCGGCGCTCGAGCAGCGGTATCCCTACGGGTTCACCGAACTCGCCAACGCGGTCTATCCCATCGTCTCGTCGAGCAGCTCGCTCCGCTCGGCCTACGACGGCGGCGACATCCACCCCGGGATCGTGGCGACCGCGCAAGCGATCGGCTACACGCTCGACGTCGCGATCCACGACTACGTGCTGGTCGACATGCAGGGCTTCCTCGAACTGATCGACGCCCTCGGTGGTGTCACCGTGCAGGTGACGAAGCAGATCCCGATGCCCGGCAACGTGCCGGGAGCGAAGCACGAGTATCCGCCGACGATCGGACCGNNNNGCCGTGCAGGTGACGAAGCAGATCCCGATGCCCGGCAACGTGCCGGGAGCGAAGCACGAGTATCCGCCGACGATCGGACCGGGCACCGTCGAGATGGACGGCACGGTCGCGCTCGGTTACGTCCGGAGCCGATACGCCGACTCCGACTACCAGCGCACGCGGCGCCAGCGCGACCTGCTCGCCGCGCTGGCGCAACAGGTGTCGCCGCTCGAGGTGTTGTCGCGTTACGACCAGGTGCTCGGCGCCGTCGGCGGGACGCTCCGCACCTCGCTGACGCCCGACGAACTCGCCGACATCCTGGCCCTGATCGGTGGCGAGACCGCGATCGTCGAGTCGGTCGGTCTGGTACCACCGCTCGTCCGCGTGAAGAACGCCGACGCCCAGGCGATGGCCGAGATCGTCGGCAAGGTCCGCCTCGCGATCGCCCAGGGCACGGCGTCGGGCTACTGAGGACGCCCGCCCGTCGTCAGGCATACTCCGAACCCATGAACGCGGTCAGCACGCTGAAGTCTGCGTACGCGGCGGGTGCCCGCGGTGTCGGCCGAGGGCTGCGGCGCATCGGGGTGCTGGGCGACGAACCGCCACCCCGGACCGACCGTCGGCGGCACTGGGCCTACAGCCTGTTCTGCGCGCACGACTCGTTGGCGATCGCCGAGCTCGACGTCCCCTGGTGGACCTATGGGGCCATCGACGCCGTCGAGCAGTGGCTCGACGCTCGCGAGGCGCCAGTGCGGGCGTTCGAGTGGGGGTCGGGCGCGAGCACGATCTGGCTCGCCAAGCGGGTCGACTCGATCGACTCGGTCGAACACCATCGTGGGTTCGGCGAGATGATGCAGGCCGAACTGCTCGAGACGTCCGCTGCCCGTGCGTCGCACGTCGATCTCACGGTCATCGAACCCGTGCCGTCCGCCGCGCCGGCAGTCGGCTCGAAGAAGGAAGGCATGTCCGGTCTCGACTTTGCCGACTACGTCAACCGGATCGACGTCGTCGGCGGGCAGTTCGATCTGATCGTGATCGACGGCCGGGCACGCGAAGCCTGCTTGCATGCAGCGCTCCCGCATCTCGCCGAGGGCGGGGTCATCGTGTTCGACAACACCCACCGTCGCCGGTACCGGCAGGCGATCGACGCCACTGGCGTCGAGAGCGAGCGGTACCGCGGTCTGACGCCGACGTTGCCCTACCCCGACGAGACGTCGCTGGTGCGCCTCGGGCGCGCGCAGCACGCGTAGGGTGACCGCCGACATGGGCGTCAAGCTGGTCATCCAGATCCCGTGCCTCGACGAGGAGGCGACCCTGCCCCAGACGCTGGCCGACCTGCCACGGGAGGTGCCCGGCGTCGACGTCGTCGAATGGCTCGTGATCGACGACGGCAGCACCGACCGCACGGTCGAGGTCGCCCGCGAACTCGGTGTCGACCACGTCGTGTCGCACCGGACCAACCGGGGGCTCGCTGCTGCGTTCCTGACCGGGCTGGAGGCCGCGCTGGCTGCGGGCGCTGACATCGTCGTCAACACCGACGCCGACAACCAGTACGACGGCTCGTGCATCGCCGACCTAATCGCTCCGGTGCTCGACGGCGCCGACATGGTGGTCG
>JAGQSS010000394.1 GCA_020439405.1 Ilumatobacter sp.
GAACCCCCCACGCTATCGCCGCCGCCGCTCGGCCTGTCGGGGCCTCACGCCTGGTCGGCGGCCCATTCGCGACGCAGGATCGCGTACGACAGCGCGTCGTCGTACGACCCGTCCGCGTTGCGCCACGCCTCGACGAACCGACCTTCGAGCCGGTAGCCACAGCGGTCGAAGACGGCCTGCATCGCGTGGTTGTCGCCGCGGGTGGTGGCCTCCACGCGGTGGAGTGCCGGATACGTGGTGAACAGGTGGTCGGTCAGCCAGTCGACCGCCCGGGTACCGAGGCCACTCCCCCGCCGACCGTCGGCGATGCGGAGATCGAACCGTGGACTCCCGTCGACGACGTCGTCGAGGTCCACGAGGCGCACCAGTCCGACCCGGTCGCCGTCGCTGAGCACCCAGAAGCCGGCCATGTCGTCGCCGGCGACCGCCACGCTCGCGGCGTCGTCGGCCGTGAGCTCGGGCGTGCCGTGGAACGGCCACCGGCTCGACACGAGGAAGTCGACGACCGCGACGGCGTCGTCGGGCCACATCACGGGTTCGAATCGCACGTCCACGTGCCGAAGCCTGCCAGGTCGGGCTCGTACGCTGGTGGTGTGATTTCGCTCCGACCCATGCGCCTCGACGACGTCGTGTGGATCGAGGTGTGGGATCNTGATCCGGACGTGGTGGCCGCGATCGGCGGTGTCGCGAGCGACTGGTACGACTGGCCGGCCGAGCTCGAACGCGAGGTGGCGTGGCGCGAGCTGCTGATCGCCGAGGAAGACGGTCGCCCCGTCGGCTTCGTCCAGCTGGCCGACGCCGTCGAGGAGGAGTCGCACTACTGGGGCGACGTCGAACCGGGTTCCTGGTCGCTCGACATCTGGATCGGCGCTCCCGGCGATCGCGCACGTGGGCTCGGTGCGCAGGTGATGCGAGCGGTGATCGATCGGTGTTTCGGACGCCACGGTGCCGAACGGATCCTGATCGACCCGCTCGTCACGAACGACCGGGCGATCGCCTTCTACGAACGACTCGGCTTCGAGCCGGTCGAGGAACGCGACTTCGACGGCGACCGCTGCCTGGTCATGCGTCTGGTTCGAGGTCCCACCAGTAGTTGACGTCGCCGAGCGGTTTGCGATCGCCGCCCAGCGACGCGTACACCGCCTGGGCGACCTCGTTGTGGCCGCCCGTCGACAACCAGAACCTCGTCGAGCCGCGTCGCCGCCCGATCGCCATCGCCTCGGTCACCAGCGCCGATCCGATGCCGCGCCGGCGGGCGTCGGCGCGCACGTCGAGTTCGTGGAGGTACGTCGTCAGGCGGCCGCTCGGCGAACGCATCCGGATGCCCCACGCCAGCCCGACGGGGTCGCCGTCGAGGTACGCCCCCAGCGCGAACGTCGCCGTGTCACCGAGGAACGCTGACGCCGCGGCTCGATCGCGGCCGACCGCCGTCGGCGAATCGGGCAGGACGGCGGCATACAGGTCGATCAGCGCCGCTTCGTCGCCCAGCGCCAGCTCCCGGATCTCCATGTCACGAGTCTCGCGTCGTCGGGCCGGGCACTCGGCTCACTGGCCGAGCCGACCGTCGATGCGTTCTCGCAGGATGTCGGCGTGGCCCATGTGGCGTGCGTACTCCTCGATCATGCCGATCATCATCTCCCGCAGCGACGTGTCACCGCCGCCGGTGCCGTGGCGGTTGTCGGGATCGCCGGCAGTGACGTCGAGCGACGGCGCCTCGGCGACGAACCGGGTCGCGAAGTCGACCTCGGCCCGCCACGTCGCCCAGGCCTCGGCGACCACGGCGTCGTCGGCGATCGCGCCGTCGAAGTCGCCGTCGCGATCGTCGGACGAGCCGTAGTGCCGTGGTGCGTCCTGCCCCGCCATCGTCTCCCGGAACGCGCCTCGCTCGACGTCGGCGAGGTGGCGGACCAGTCCGAGGAGGGAGAGGGTCGACGGCTCGACGGCGCGCCGGGCCATCTGCTCGGCGTCGAGTCCCTCGCATTTCATCTCCAGGGTCAGACGCTGGCACCGCAGTGCCTCGGCGAGCGCGGTGCGTTCGTCGCCGAGCCGCGGTCCGTGCTCACGCGGGTCGTCGTCGGACGGACGACCGTCGGCGGTGAACATGTCGGCGCGGCGGGACGTGGCCATGCCGCCATCCTCCCCGATGCGGCCCCTGGTGCACCGATCGGTTTCGACCCGGCGAAGATCAGGTCAGACGACGTCGTGGCGGTAGCGGCCGGTGGCGAGGTAGGCGCGCAGGCGCTCGGCCGAGCGGGCGAGGTAGGACGGTGCCATCGCGCGGATCTCGGCGGTGGTCATCGTCAGCACGTCGCCGGCCAGCACCAGGTTGCGAGCGGCGACGATCGCCTCGAGATGCTCCGGCGCGAACGCGGGGAGCGGCCGGACCGACGCGTACCCGGCGAGCAAGGCGTCCTCTACCGGATCGTCATCGCGCAGGTAGTACAGCGAGATCGCCAGGTCGTGGACGGGCGTCCCCATGCACGAGTCGTCGAAGTCGAACACCGCGATCCGCCGACGGAACCACTTCACGTTGCCGCCGTGGAGGTCGGCGTGGATCGGTGTGACCGCGATCGCCGGATCGTCACGGAGCGTTGCGATCGACGACACCACCCGGTCGCGCACCGCGGCGAACACCGTCCGTTGATCGGCGGTGGTGATCGTCCGATCGGCGAGGAGCACGTCGACCATCTCGCCGATCGGGTCGTCGACGTCGGGGAGGTCGGCACCGGCCGGCAGCGTCCAGCGAGCCGCATGGTCGTGCAACGTCGCCGTCGCGACGCCGAGCGCGAACGCCCCGTCGGTGTCGG
>JAGQSS010000395.1 GCA_020439405.1 Ilumatobacter sp.
CTCGCCGCGCCGCATCTCATGCCGTTCGAGGTCGCGAACATCGTCCGACGTCTCGTGCTGCGCGGCGTCCTCGACGACACGGCCGGTTCGCTCGCGGTCGCTGACGTCGGTCGGCTCGCCGTCGACCTGGCGCCGTACCAGGCGATCGCGGAACGGGTGTGGGAACTCCGAGTCAACCTGACCGCGTACGACGCGGCGTACGTCGCGACGGCCGAACTGGTCGGCGGCCGGCTCGTCACCCTCGACGAGCGGCTGGCGCGAGCGCCCGGCATCCGCTGCGAGGTCGCGACGCCGCCGTGATGTCGGTGTGAGGCTCGCGGTCGGTTGATGTCAGACCAGAACCGACCGGTGTGGCTGAGGGTCCGAGCGCGTTCGAGGGGTCGGTTCTGGTCTGACATCAACCGACCGTCGTCACGTGCGACAGCCGGCCCGTCAGGCGGACAGGAGGTGTTGGGCGCGGTGGCGGACGTGGACCGCGAGGGGGCCCTGCTCATCGATGACGCCCTGCTCGATGGCGTCGAGGACCGACTCGGCACTGTGCCGTGCCGCTCGGGATCGGACAAATACGTCCTTTCATCTCGTTGGCGCGACGAGTGGACGATTGTGTCCACTCGTATGACTGGATCTTCTCCCCGGTGCGGATTCGGGGTCAGGTGACCTTCGGGAACGGCTCGTACCTCGCCGTCACCAACGGCACGTGACCCCGGTTAGGGGCAGACTGGGGGCGTGGAACTCGTGGAGCGGTTGGCGTCGGTGATCGGGGACCGGGCGGTGCCCACCGGTGAGTTGGTGGACGAGCTCGGGGTGTCGCTCGACGACATCCGGCGCGTGGTCCAGCTCGACGGGCGATTCTCGCTCGTCGACGACTCGTACGTGTACACGCCCGGCCTCCTCGCCGGGACGACCTGGGCGGTGCCGATCGACCCGGACGGTGCGACCGGAGAGAGCAGCGACGGCACCCGATCCGACGGAACCCCCCACGAGATCCCCGGTGGGTACGTCCGCAGCGAACCGCACCTCGGCGCGTTCTCGTGGTGGCTCATCACCGACGACGTCGCCCGCGTCGACGCCGACGGCAACGAGATCGATCGCCTCCGATGCGTCGGGATCTGGCTCGACGGCGACACCGAGGTCATCCACGGTGACGCCGACTGGCTCGACGGGATCGGCGAGTGGGCGTCGTTCACGGTCACCGACGGCGGCATCCGTGTCGAACCGCTCGAGGCGCCACCCGCACCGGATCCGGCCCAGGTCGCCGCCGTGCAGTCCGGGTTCGAGACGGTCGCCCGAGCGGACGAGACCGCCGGGTTCGGCGGCAGCACGCTGTCGGTTCGGTTCGCGTCACTCACCCACCTCATCGACGCCGCGCTCGCCCACGACATCGGCGCGTTCCGCGACGCACCGATCGCACCCGTGCCCGATCTGCTCACCGCCGCCGGACTCGAGTGGGAGGGCACGATCGTCGGTCCGGCCGGGTTCGACTGGGACGAGTTCCACGCCTGGCAGCAGCGCAACCGGCTGCGCGCCTACTACCAACTCGACGACGACCGACTCGACGCACTGATACTGATGCTCGGCGCCTGTGAACTGTTCGGCGAGGAAGGCGACGCCGCGTTCGGCGCCGACGAGCGTGAACGGGGCGGCGCCCACCTGCTGTTCGCCGGCCTGCTCGCCGACGCCGAGATGACCCGGGCGTTCCTGCTCGAAGCCCAGGAGCGAGCGATCGACTTCCACACGATCGCGGGCTTCACCGAGGCGATCACGACCGGCGTCGACGGGACCGACGTCGACCGGAGCGGCCTGGTCTATCTGCGATCGATCAGCCTGCAGGTCGCGAGCGAGTGGACCGCGTCGGTTGCGGCGATCGACGAGGCCGTCGACGATGACACCACCCACTCGCTGCTCCTCGTCGAAGCCGCCTACAACGCGGCCGACCGGTCGCAACCGGGCGTCGCACGGCAGCTCCTGGCCCGGGCCGGTGTCGTGCGCGGCGCCGACGAGACGACGCTGCCCGACGAAGCGCTGAACCTCCTCGACGAGATCGAACCGTTCTCGTCCCGACGGCCGCGCAGCGATGTGAAGCGCAACGACCCGTGCCCGTGCGGCTCGGGTCGGAAGTACAAGGTGTGCCACCTCGGCAAGGAGACGCTGACCCTCGACGAGCGGGCGCCGTGGCTGTTCGACAAGGCGACCCGATACGTCCGCACCCAAGCACCCGACCTGCTCGAACTGATCGCCGGCGAACTCGCCGAGTTCGCCGACCACCTGTACGGCACCCTGGTCGACCTCCCGTTCACCACCGATCTCGCCCTGCACGAACACGGCGAGTTCGGACTGTTCCTCGAACAGCGGGGCATGCTGCTGCCCGACGACGAACGCGAGCTGGCCGAACGATGGCTGAACGTGCCGCGGTCGGTGTACGCCGTCGAGTCGATCGGGCGCGGTTCCGACGGCGGCGAACTGCGGCTGCGCGACATCGGTACCGACGAGATCGTCGTGGTGACCGGCGTGCAGCTCGACGATCGTGTCGATCGCCGGGACCGGTTCGTCGGACGACCGCTTCCGGTCGGCGACCGCTACCGATCGATGAGCGGGTTCTTCCCGATCGCCGCCGTCGACGCCGACGACGTCCTGGCGGCGATCGCCAGCGGCGACCCGGAGACGCTGCACGCGATCCTCGCCGCCGAGTTGTCCGCCGGCTGAGTTTCGGGTCGGGTGTCGCAGGGAACATCGGGTCAGGTGTCGGAGGTGACGCCGAGGAACGAGGCGTTACCGTCGATCACCTGACTCGGG
>JAGQSS010000396.1 GCA_020439405.1 Ilumatobacter sp.
TCGCAGTGAGGTCGGGGCGCGCCGCGTGCTCGGCCCAGTAGCGCTTGCCGTCGTCGACCAGCTCGTCGATGCCGTGCAGCTGCAACCACTGCGCCTGCGATCGGACCGCATCGGCGGGTGGCAGCTGGTCGAGCGCCACGTCGGTGGTGATGTCCTGCTCACCCGGGTTCGCCAGATAGTGCTCGCCGCGCTCGTGACCACGGTAGGTCCGGAGCCACTCGCGCCACGGCCGGTCGGCCAGTTCGGCGGTGGACGCGACGCAGTAGTCGACGACGACCACCGAGCCCTGGCGGACGAGTGAGCGGGCCTCGGTCACCCACTGGTGAGCACGCTCCTGGAGCGGCGCGCGTGCACCGTGTCGGGCCCGGACGGGCAGCGGCTCGGGGACCGGATCGAAGTGGGCGCTGAGCTGTTCGACGAGCTGCCCGTCGGGGAGGCGGACGACGTACGCCTCGCGCCAGGCTCCGTCGAACACGGCGAGGCGGAACGGCAGGTTGTCGAGCAGTTCGTTCGCGAAGATCACTCCGTCGATCGGCCCGTCGGGGAGGTCGGGTCGGGACGTGATGCCGTCGGGGTGGATGGCTCGCTGTTGATCGGAGAGTTCGACCGCCACGTAGTCGAGTGCGTCGGCACACTCGGGTTCGGCGGCGAGGACCGAGCGGGCGAGGGTGCCCGGCCCGGCGCCGGCGTCGACGAACGTGAACCGACTCGGTCGCCCGAGGCGCTGCCACTCGCTGTCGAGGTAGCGGGCGACGACGGCGCCGAACAAGGGGCCGACCTCCGGTGAGGTGATGAAGTCGCCCCGTCGGCCGGCGCGACCTTCCCGGGTGTAGAACCCGGCCGCCCCGTAGAGCACCAGTTCCATGAACCGATCGAACCCCAACGCCTCCGTCACGAGTCAGACCCTACGACGAATGGGGTCGGATACGTTTCGTCGCAACGACGTCGAGAGCCGGATGTCCTGCGACGACGAAACGTATCCGACCCCATTCGAGGCGGAACCGGCCGTCTAGCCGCCGAAGGCGCCGGTGAGGTCAGGGAGATCGGCGAACCGCATGACCAGGCCCGGGAACAGGCCGAGCACGACGGTGCCGACGGTGCAGATCCCGAGCGCCGCCCAGATCGGCTGCGGCACCGAGATCGGTGTCGTGTCGCCGTCGGGGACGGGCTTCATCCAGACCTCGCGGAGCACCTTCATGTAGTACGCCGCAGCGATGACGGTGTTGACGGCCGCGATCACGGCGAGGGTGTAGCCGAGGCCGCTGGCGGCGTCGACGACGGCCTTGAAGGCAGCGAGCTTGGCGATCCAGATGCCGAGCGGGGGGATGCCGGCGAGCGACGCCAGGAAGATCGTCATGAGCACGCCCAGGCCGGGCGAGTACGACATCAGGCCACCGAACGACGAGATCTCACCGCTGTGGGTCTTGCGGCTGACCGCCATCACGACGGCGAAGGCACCGAGGTTCGAGAGGGCGTAGATCAGGAGGTAGATCACGACCGCCTTGAGCGACGACTCGGTGGCGTCACGCGACGCCATCACGGCGAGCGGCATCAGGATGAAGCCACCCTGGCTGACCGACGAGTACGCCAGCATGCGGACGATGTTCGTCTGGCGCAGGGCGAGGACGTTGCCGACGGTCATCGTGAGCGCGGCGAGCACGAAGATGAACGGCTCGTAGACGCCGTCGGCCGCGTACAGGCCGACGAACAGCAGCGACATGAGGCCGACGAAGCCCGCCGCCTTCGAGGCGACGGACAAGAACGCGGTGACGGGCAGCGGCGCACCCTGGTACGTGTCGGGCGCCCAGGTGTGGAACGGCACCGCCGAGACCTTGAAGCCGAACCCGACGATCACGAACGCCACGGCGATGACCTGCATGGCGAGCAGCCCGCCGTCGGCGTCGGCGAGCGCCGAGCCGATCTCGGTCAGCTTGGTGGTGCCGGTCGTGCCGTACAGGTAGCTCATGCCGTACAACAGCACGCCCGAGGCGAACACGCCGAGCAGGTAGTACTTGACGCCGGCCTCGTTCGACTTGACGTCGCGCTTGCGCCACGCCGCCATCATGTAGGCCGGGATCGAGAGCAGCTCGAGCGAGACGAAGATCGACACGAGATCGCGGCTTGACGCCATCGTGACCATGCCGAGCACGCTGACGAGCATCAGCACGTAGAACTCACCGACGTAGTAGCCGCCCTCTTCGAGTTCGGTCTGACTCATCAGCACGATGAGGTAGCCGATCAGGAGGAACAGCGCCTTCAGGATCAGCGCGTAGTCGTCGACCACGTAGCGGTCGAAGAACATCGAGCGGACGTCGTCGCCGACGACGGCGAGCGTCACGACCGGCACCAGGGCGCCGAGCATGATGAACCCCGTCAGCGACGCGATCAGCCACTTCTTGCTCTGGTCGATCCAGAGATCGACCAGCAGCACGAGGTTGATGCCCGCGACGAGGACCAGCTCGGGCGCGATGCCGTGCCAGTCGATGTCGGGCCGAGTCCACTCGGCCGCTTGGGCGAGGAGCGTGGCGATCATCAGCCGACGCCCGCCTCGATGACGTGCACGAGCTCGACGACGGCCGGGTCCATGATGTCGAACATCAGCTGCGGGTAGACACCGAACACGACGATCGCGACGAGGAACGGCGTCCAGGCGATCCACTCGATGACGGTGACGTCATGGATGTCGGCACCGTGGTGCTCGTCGTTGGCCGCCGCGCTGAGCGAGTGGGCGTGGTGGTTCGGCATGAACTCGGGGTTCGGGTTGCCGAAGGCGGTGCGCTGG
>JAGQSS010000397.1 GCA_020439405.1 Ilumatobacter sp.
TTTCAAGCAGGACATCGGCCAGCGCCTCCTTGAGGTCGCTCATCTCACGACGAAGGTCTTTCACTTCGCCAGATGTCGCCTGGCGTTCGGTGTCGCCCGACAGGCGCTTCTTGCCAGCCTCCAGGAACTCTTTCGACCACTTGTAATAGAGGCTCTGTACGATGCCCTCGCGCCGGCACAACTCCGCTATCGAATACTCGCCGCGCAAGCCTTCCAGGACAATGCGGATCTTCTCCTCGGCGCTGTATTGCTTGCGTGTCGCACGGCGGATCTCGCGGACATGTACTTCGGCCGACGATTGCGGCCCGGATTTCGATCTTATCTTCGCTCCATAATGGCTACGATGACCTCAAAATCCTCCTCTCAGATTCGATGCTTCATGTCTCACGATGGCTGACGGCGAACACGCGCGGCGGGCGAGGGCCTCGGCGCCGGCGTCGCCGCCGGCATCACTCCGGTGGCGGCGGGACGATGAACTGGAGCCGCTGAGCGTAGACGCCGCGGAGCGAGCTGTCCTGGCCTTCCGACGTCCATGTCACCAGGGCCGTATCGCCAGCCTTGGACGCGGCCGCGGGCCATGCCTGGATGTCCGTCACGAAGGTGTTGACCTGGAAGTCCGTGGCGTGTTTGGCCAGGCCGTCCACTCCGAAACGCTGGGCGAGAACGCCGTACTTGTCGCCGTCGAGCGAGGCCCAGGTCGCCAGCAACTCGTTCGAGCCCGCGAACGCCACGAGGTGGGCATGCGTCTGGTGGCCCGCCGTCCGCCTGTGCAGCACGAACGAGGCCGCCGCCGGTGCGATGGGCTGGGCGAGGGACGGCACGCCGGGGTCGACGAAGCGCGCCACGCTGTTCCAGCCCGTGCCGTCGGTCGCCAGTTCGGACCAGCCGATCGCAATCTTGCCGCCCGACAAGCGCGTCAGCGAAAGCCCGTTCATCTTCGTCGCGGTGCCGTCGTTGATCTTGACCTCGCCGCCGATGGGAACCCCGAGCGACGTGATCTCGCGGGCGTAGATGCTGTCCGTGCCGCTGACGATCGACCGCCACGCCACGACGAAGCCGTTGCCGGACGACGTCACAGCCGGCTGCACCTGGTTGCCGTCCGTCGTCGTGTTGACCGGGATCTCGCCACCGACGGTATTGCCGGCGGCATCGAAGATCTGCGCGAGGATGTCGAGCGCCGATCCGTCCTGTCCGCGCGACTGCCACGCGATCGCATAGCCGCCGCCATCGAGCGCGACGATCGCGGGAACGGCCTGCCGGTCGGTGGTCGTCGTGTTGACCAGCGTCTCGCCGCCGACCTTGGCGCCGCCCGCGTCGAAGCGCTGCGCGTAGATCCCCGTCGCGTCACCATCCTGCAGGTTCGACGTCCACGTGACGGCGAAGCTGCCGTCGGCGAACGCCGTCACTGCCGGCTGGTTCTGATCGTCGGCGACGGTCGTGTTGACGGGGAACTCGCCGCCGAGCGGTGCGCCATTGAGATCGTAGCGCTGCCCGAAAACGCCCTTGCCCGAGCTGTCCTGGCCGTCGGAGGTCCAAACGACGACGTGGCCGGCATTCGGGATCGCGGCGATCGCCGGCAACTCCTGGTCTCCGGCAACCTGGGTATTGACGCGGAACTCCGGTCCGACAAGCGGCGTGACCTGGTGCTGCACCGCCGCCGAGGTGCTCTCCGTGAACCACGCCGAGCCACGGTAGCGGGCTTCGAGTTGGTGCGTGCCGATCGGTATCTGGTCCGTCGTCAGCGCCGCGGTGCCATCGCTCTCCAGACGCACGAGACCGATCCGGCGGCCGCCTGCCGTGAACAGCACGTGGCCGCCGCGCGCCGGCCCACTCGAAGGCGCGGCACCGGTCACAGTGGCCGTCAGGGTGACCTGCTCATCGGGCAGGCTCTTCGGTTTCGAGACCGCGAGCGCCGTCTGCGTCCCCGCCTTGGAGATCGCGTGCATGACATCGGCCGAACTCGACGGCTTGAAACTGTCGTCCCCGACATAGACCGCCTTGAAGGTGTGCGGCCCGACCGTTGCCGGCCCTGCCGGCAGCACCAGCAGCATGCCGAGCTGGCCGTTGCCATTGAACGTATTCGCACGGATGCGGCGGCCGTCGACCCACAATTCGCCGGTCCCCGCCGGGATTCCACCGGCCGACGACACGGTGATCGTCACCTTGACCGTTTGACCGACGACGGAAGTGGCGGCGGGATCGAGCGACACCGTCGTGGTCGTGTCCGCCTTGTCGACGGTCTGGCTAACGCCCGCCGATACCGATGTCGTGAAGTTCACCTCGCCGCCGTATTCGGCCGTGATGGTGTGCGTGCCGACCGGCAGCGTGGCTGTCGCGAGTGTCGCGGTGCCGCCCGAAAGGGTGCCGGTGCCGAGTGTCGCCGCGCCGTTCTTGAACGTCACGGTGCCGCCGGGCGTACCTGTCGCGGGGCCGGTGGCCGTCACCGTCGCGGTGAACGTCACGGACTGGCCGAACACGCTGCTCGGCACGGACGAGACCACCGCCGTCGTCGTCGCGCCCTGGCCGACCGTGTGGTTGACGGTGTTGCCCGTCGCCGTCTTGAAGCTGCCGTCACCGGCGTAGCTCGCCGTGATCGTGCGCGCGCCGAGCGCCAGCGCCCCGAGGTCGAGCGACGCCGTGCCGCCTGCCAGCGTTGCCGTCCCCTTCGAGGCGCCATCGACGAAAAACTCGACCGAGCCCGTCGGCGTGCCCGCGCCGGGGGCTACCGCCGCGACCGTCACCGACGCCGTCACCGCTTCGCCCGAGACACTGGTGGCCGCCG
>JAGQSS010000398.1 GCA_020439405.1 Ilumatobacter sp.
CCTTCCGCGTCGTCGAACGTCCGGGCGACGCCGCGCCCGGCACGCTCGACGTCGTCGACGTCGGAGCGCTGACGGCCGAACAGCACCGCCCGGGACGACTCGACCGCGATGCCGGCGCCGCGGCCCTCGCCTACGTCGCAGCGGCGACCGATCTCGCGCTCGACGGCCACGTGGCGGCGATCGTCACGATGCCGATGAACAAGGAGGCGACCCAGCTGTCGTCGCCCACGTTCGTCGGCCACACCGAGTTCATCGCGGATCGGTGCGGCGCCTCGTCGGTGACGATGATGCTCACGGCCGAACACGAGCACGGCACCCTGGCCGTCACCCACGTCAGCACCCACTGCTCACTCCGCGAGGCCATCGACCGGACCCGGACCCAACGGGTCCTCGAGGTCGTCCGGCTCACCGACGACGCGCTGCGCGGCTACCTCGAGGCACCCCGCATCGCCGTGTGCGGACTCAACCCGCACGCCGGCGAGCACGGTCTGTTCGGGACGGAGGACGCCGACGAGATCGCGCCGGCCATCGCATTGGCACGAGAGGAAGGCATCGACGCGAGCGGCCCGCACCCCGCCGACACAGTGTTCTTCCAGGCGGTCCGGCGCGGCCGTTACGACGCCATCGTCGTGATGTACCACGACCAGGGGCACGCCCCGATGAAGCTGCTGGCGTTCGACACCGGTGTGAACGTCACGCTCGGCCTCCCGATCGTCCGCACGTCGGTCGACCACGGCACCGCGTTCGACATCGCATGGACGGGACAGGCGTTCACCGAATCGCTCGATCACGCACTCGCTGCGGCACGTCGACTCGCCCCCCGCTGATCAGGCGATCTCGAGATCGGAGTCGGGCACCGGCGCCCGGTCGCGATACTCGGCCCACTCCCACTCCATGCCGTGCTGGTCGAGGAGTTCGAGGAACGGGTCGGGCGGCAACGCCTCGGGTCCGACGACACCCACTGCGTTCCACACACCCGTCGCCATCAGTTCGATCGCTTTTTTACGGCCGGCATGACCGCGGTCTGCCACACGACGGCCTGATGGCCGAACTCCTTCATCGACCAGGCGTTGTCGACCACGTGGTACACGTAGATCTCACGCGGTTCGCCGTCGTTGTCGAGACCCTTCACCCAGGTGCCGGCGCACGTGCGGCCGTGCATCTTGTCGCCGAGTTCGGCGGGATCGGGGAGCGCCGCCGCGACGACGTCGCGAGGCGACACCTTGACACCGCGGACCTCGACCGGTTCGGTCGACACCAGGTCGAGCTTCTTGAGCGTCTTCAACACGTTGATGAAGTCCTCGCCGAGCCCGTACTTGAACGTCACCCGCTCGACGTCGACCCAGCGCGGGATGAGGATGACTTCCTCGTGCTCGACGTTGACGCACTGCAGCGGGCCGATGCCCTCCGGAAAGGTGAACACCTCCGGCTCGCTGAACGGTTCGGTCGTGAACCAGCCGCGCTCGCGCTCGTAGATGACCGGTGGGTTCAGGCACTCCTCGATCGTCGTCCAGATGGAGAAGGTGGGCGCGAAGTCGTAGCCGTCGACGACCAGGTCGGCACCGTCGCGCACGCCGATCTCCTCGATCTTCGAGAACAAGTGGTCGGATGCGTACCGGGCGGCGACATCGGAGAAGCCGGGCTCGACGCCCATCCCGACGAGCGCCATCAAGCCGCGGTTCTTCCACACCGGGTGCTGGGCGAACTGGGCGTCGCCGAGACGACGACCCGTCTTGTGGTACGGATCGGTCGGGTGCGGCTCCGACATGTGCATCGCCATGTCGACGTAGTGGCACCCGGCGGCGAACGCGCCCTGGAAGATCGGCGGGTTGAAGCGCGGGTCGCACGCGTTGAGGATCACGTCGGCACGGCACCGCCGGGCGAGATCGGCGACCGACTCTTCGCTCGACGCGTCGACGAACGCGGCCTCGATGCGGCCACCCTCGACGTCGACCGCCGTCTCGACGGCCGCCTGCGCCTTGTCGACGTCGATGTCGGCAACCGTGATGTGGTCGTACGCCTCCCGATGCGACGCGATGGCGACGAACGCCGAACCGACTCCTCCGGACCCGACGACCAGTACTCGCATGAGCGCAGAAGGTACACCGCGAGCAGGCGTGATCGTCGCGACACGACGCCGGTGAGCGAGAAGGTGCTCGCCCGTCGCGACGAGGCGCTGATAACGTGCCAACAGCATTTCGAGTGGTTCGAGCGTCACCGTCGTTCGGGCCCGGCAACCTGGGTAACGCCCCCAAGGTGCCTTCCGGTGGTGGCTCCGGCCTCCACCGAATGTGGTCGGTTCGCCGGCAACCCGGCGTGAGGGCCGCTCGCGATGCGCACGTACGATCGACGACGAGAGGAACCACGATGAGCGCAACGCCACTGCCGGTCACCGGCGCCTGGCGTTCCGGCGACCCCGCCGGCGACCGTCGGTTCCACAACTTTGCGACCGAGCACCCGTTCGCGGTCGAGAACGGCAGCGTGCTCCGCGACGTCACCGTCGCCTACGAGACGTGGGGAACGCTGAACGCCGACGCCTCGAACGCCGTCCTCGTGTGCCACGCCTGGACAGGCGACTCGCACGCCGCCGGGCGTTCCAAGCCCGGCCACCCGGCACCGGGGTGGTGGGACGACATCATCGGCCCGGGCAAATACATCGACACCGACCGCTGGTTCGTCGTGTGCCCCAACGTGCTCGGCGGGTGCCAGGGGTCGACCGGCCCCGCCGCGGCGCACCCCGACGACGGCCTGCCCTACGGATCCCGTTTCC
>JAGQSS010000399.1 GCA_020439405.1 Ilumatobacter sp.
GGCTCGTCCGCTTTCAAGGCGGGTGCAATCGTCCACTCTGCCACCGTTCCGTCGTCGAATCTATCGAAGGGCCGCGCTCGGACCAGCCCGACCACCGACATTCGGGTTACCCCCATGGACCCGGACGGCCGACGGCGCGACGATCGAATCAGATCGAACCCCCTGCACCGAAAGGAGCCGTCATGCCCCGCCGCGACACCCCCCTCTACCGAGACACCGGCGACCAGAAGATCGCCGGCGTGTGCTCCGGCCTCGCCCGCTACTTCGACGTCGACACGACCCTCGTCCGGGTCGTCTTCGTCGCCCTGTTGATCTTCGGCGGCTGGTCGCTCGTCGCCTACCTGTTGCTGTGGTGGCTGGTCGACCCGGCGCCGACCGGCACGTGGTCGGCACCGTCCGCCGACGACGTCGTGCCGCCCGGTGCGGCGTGACCGGGACCTTCCGGCGCGGAATTCCGATCGGGCGCACCTTCCCGTAGACTCCCACCGTCCTGGAGAGGTGCCAGAGCGGCCGAATGGGAGTCCCTGCTAAGGACTTGACCTCTTATCGGGGTCCGTGGGTTCAAATCCCACCCTCTCCGCGGAAGCGAAGGGCCGGGCGTCACGCCCGGCCCTTCGTCGTTTTCCGCAGCGGCACCGACCGGTGACGAGGGTCAGAAGTCGGTAAGAATCCGGCCGGTCCGACCCGGCCGGCACCAGGTGATCCCCACACTGGCCGGGTGAGCGTCACGCCCGACCGGATCCTCGTCGTCGACGACGACGCCGCGCTCCGCGACTCGCTCCACACGGCACTCGGCTACGAGGGCTACGCGATCACCACGGCGCGCGACGGCGCTGGCGCGCTCGAATCGCTCGCGGCTGCGGACTTCGATCTCGTCGTGCTCGACATCGGTCTGCCCCACATCGACGGGTTGAGCGTGTGCCGCGCGGTCCGGCGACGTGGTGACGTCACGCCGATCCTGCTGCTCACCGCACGGGGCGCGACCAACGACCGGGTGGACGGCCTCGACGCCGGCGCCGACGACTACGTCGTGAAGCCGTTTGCCCTCGACGAACTGTTCGCCCGGGTGCGCGCCCTGCTGCGTCGCTCGGCCCCGGTCGTCGGGGGCTCGGTCCGTGTCGGCGATCTCGTCGTCGACACCGTGGCGCGCCGCGCGACCATCGGTCGTCGATCCCTCGACCTCACGAAGACCGAGTTCGATCTCCTCGCGCTCCTCGCCGAACGGCGCGGCGAGGTCATGACACGTCGCGAGATCTACGAACGGATCTGGGGCTACGACTTCGACACCGGGTCACGATCGCTCGACGTCTACGTGAGCTACCTCCGTTCGAAGCTCGAGGCCGACGGTGAGGCCCGCCTGATCCAGACGGTGCGCGGGGTCGGCTTCGTGTTGCGGACCCCCGACTGATGCGGCGAGGTCCGGCGCCGCTGTCGCGATACGTCGCGGTCGCGATCGCCGCCACCGTCGCCGTCGCCATGTCGATCGGCGGCCTGGTGACCGACCACGTCATTCGCGCCGAGCAGTACGGCGCCGTCGACGACTTCCTGGTGTCGAGCGTCGACCGCCCCCTGCCGTCGCCCGACGATCAACCGCCGGACGATGCCCCGGCACCGTCACCGGAGGGAGCGATCGGAGCGTTCACGTCGCGGGTGACCGGCGACATCGTCATCAGCATCGTGTCGCCGGACGGCGAGGTGCTGACGCCGGAGGACGGGCTCGTGATCCCCGAACCGCCGGCGGGAACGTCCGACGGCGACCTCCGGACCGTGACGATCGACGGTGAGCGGTTCCGTGTGATCAGCACGACCACCGAGTGGGGCGCCGCGATCCAGATCGGCCGCAACCTGAACGAGGCGGACGCCACCGTCGCGTCGATCCGACGATGGCTCCTCCTTGTCGGCATCGGCGCATCCGTCGTTGCGTGCGTACTCGGGTGGTGGTGGTCGCGACGGATCGCCCGCCCGATCGTCTCGCTGACCGACACCGCCGACCGGATCGCCGACCGCGGCGAGGTCGACGGTGGCGACGAACCCGTTGCGCCGGCGCTCACGATCGCCGAGGTCGAGCGACTGCGTTCGAGCTTCGTGTCGATGCTCGACGCACTCGGCGCTTCGCAGGAACGTCAGCGACAGCTCGTCGCCGACGCGAGCCACGAGCTCCGCACACCGTTGACCGTGCTGCGCACCAACGCCGAACTCGCCCGCTCCGAGCGGCTCTCGCCCGACGACCGGGCGCGAGCGCTCGGCCTGATCGTCGCCGAGGTCGACGAACTGTCGAACCTGACCGACGAGCTCGTCGAGTTGGCGAGCGATCACCGACGCGTCGAACCCGACGTGGTGATCGACGTCGTCGCCCTCGTCGAGGCGATCGCCGACCGGGCGACGGCGCGCTCCGATCGCCAGGTCGACGTGGTCGCTCCGCCGTCGTTGCAGTGGCGCTGTCAACCGGGGCGCATCGACCGCGCGGTCTGGAACCTCGTCGACAACGCACTCAAGTTCTCGCCGCCCGACACCCCGATCGAACTCCGTCTCGACCGCAACACGGTCGAGGTCCGCGACCACGGCATGGGGATCTCGCCGACCGATCGTGAGCGCGTGTTCGAGCGGTTCCACCGCTCCGACGAGGCGAGGGCCATGCGCGGTTCGGGGCTCGGGTTGGCGATCGTCGCCCAGGTCGCCGCCGATCACGGCGGCACCGCCCGGGCCGACGAGCCCGGCATCGGTCGGGGTGCCGTGGTCGGCTTCTCGATCGCCGACGA
>JAGQSS010000039.1:0-8135 GCA_020439405.1 Ilumatobacter sp.
GGTTCATCGACTACCTCCGCCGCTCCTTCGGCCCGATCATCTCCGACTGACAGAAGGGGTCAGGCACCTTCTGGCAGCGACGCCGGGGCGACCGCGAACTGCAACGCCAGAAGGTGCCTGACCCCTTCTGGTAGACAGCGGGCATGACGTCTGCTGTGTACGACCGGTATCCGCGCTACGACGAACTGACGCAGTGGCTCGACGAGTTCGCGTCGCAGTACCCGGCGCTGGTCCGCAAGACGTCGATCGGACGCTCGTACGAAGACCGCGACATCTGGCTGCTCACCGTCACGAACCACGACCTCGGCGACGCCGACGAGAAGCCCGCGATCTGGATCGACGGCAACATCCACGCCTCCGAGGTGACCGCCTCGATGGCCATCGTCCACCTGCTCGACACCCTCACTGCGGGCTACGGCACCGACGAGCGGATCACTCGAGCACTCGACACCCGCACCTTCTACCTCGTCCCGCGGGTCAACCCCGACGGTGCCGAACTCTCCCTCGCCGAGCTCCCGTCGTTCGTGCGCGGCAGCGTCCACCCGTGGCCCTTCGTCGAACAGCAGGCCGGACTCGTCCCGTCCGACATCGACAAGGACGGCCGCATCCTCCAGATGCGCGTCGAAGACCCGAACGGCGTCTGGAAGCCGTACCCGAACGATCCGCGGCTCATGATCGCCCGCGACCCGGACGAGGACGGCGACGGCCCCTACTACCGCCTCCTCGCCGAGGGCAGCATCCACGACTACGACGGGGTCCAGGTCCCGACGGCGCCGTATCGGGCCGGGATCGACCCGAATCGCCAGTTCCCCTATCAATGGGAACGCAAGGTGGAGGGACCCTGGGACGCCGGCGAGTACCCCGGCAGCGAACCCGAGATCGGTGCCCTCCTGAGAGCGATCACCGACCGCAAGAACATCTGCACCTACTTCGCCTACCACACGTTCTCCGGCGTCCACATCCGGGCGTACAGCGATCAGGCCGACGACGCGTTGCCGGCCGACGATCTCTGGACGTTCCAGGTCCTCGGCGACATCGCCACCGACCTCACCGGCTACCCGTCAATCTCCGGGTACCACGACTTCCGGTATCACCCGAAGAGCGTCATCCGCGGTGTCGGCACCGACTGGGCGTACGACCATCTCGGTGTCTATGCCTGGACCACCGAGTTCTGGAACGCACTCAAGGCCGCCGGCCTCGACGACAGCCACCCGCTCGAGTGGTACCGGACCCACCCGCTCGACGAGGAACTCCAGCTACTCGCCTGGGTCGACGACAACGTCCCCGGGGGCTACGTCGACTGGTACGAGTACGACCACCCCCAGCTCGGCACGGTCGAGCTCGGTGGCTGGCACTCCGAGCTCGTGTTCCGGAACCCGCCGCCCCACCTCCTCGAGGCCGAGATCGAACCGCACACCCAGCTCGCGCTCCGACTCGCCCTGTCGACACCGCAGCTCCGCCATCGCGACACGATCGTCGAGTCGCTCGGCGACGACAGCTGGCGAGTCCGTGTCGTCGTCGAGAACGCCGGTTGGATGAACACCTCCGTGACCCAGCGGGCGATCGACGCCCGGTACGTCCGCCCGATGATCGCCCGGCTCACGCTGCCCGACGGGGCGTCGCTCGCCACCGGCACGGCCCGGCTCGACCTCGGACAACTCGCCGGACGGGCCCTCAAACAGAACGCGGTCCGCGCGTTCGGCGGCGCCTCCGACGCGACGCCCGACCGCACCGTCGCCGAATGGATCGTCCGGGCGCCGGCCGGCACGACGTGCGACGTCGAGATCGCGCACGACCGCGCCGGTGTGGTGCGCGTCACCGTCGCGCTGGAATGAGCCGGGTCAGCGGTTGGGGAAGGTGACGGGGAGGTAGCGGGGGCCGCGCACCTGACCACCGGCCCAGGTGACGGCGTCCGGGTCCTCGAGTTCGAACTCGGGGATCATCGCCAGCATCTCCTCGATCGCGACCTGCATCTCGAGTCGAGCGAGGTTGGAACCCAGGCAACGGTGGATCCCGGCCCCGAACGCCACGTGTCGGTTGACCTCGCGATCGATGATCACGTCGTCGGGACGGTCGAACATCTCCGGGTCGCGGTTCGCCGCCGGGAACGGCAGCAGGACGCGGTCGCCGGCCTTCACCTCGCGGTCGCCGAGCGTCGTGTCGTGGGTCGCGAGCCGTGCCATCGTCACCGGTGCGTACGCGCGGAGGAACTCCTCGACCGCGGTGGGGATCAGCTCGGGCTCGTCGACCAGCCGCCGACGGTCGTCGGGGTGACTGGCGAGGTGCCACAGCGCCGACCCGATCGAGCTCCACGTGGTGTCGATGCCGGCGATCAGCATCAGGCTCAGATTGCCGCGGATCACGTGCATCGGCACGGGCTGTCCGTCGAGCTCGGCGTTCAGGAGGAACGAGATCAGATCGTCGCCCGGATGCTCCGAGCGGTACTGGATCTGCTCCAGGAAGAACTCTCGGATGATCCGGGAGTAGTGGTCGCGGATCTCGTCGTCCTGCAGCCCGAGTTCGAGGACGCCCTGGACCCAGGTCGTGAAGTCGTCGGCACGTTCGGGGTCGATCCCGAGGATGGCCGCGATGATCCTCGGCGGGATCTGACGCGCATAGTCGCCGGCGAAGTCGGCCCGGCCGTCCTCGATGAACCCACGGATCAGGCGGCGGCACAGCTCACGGGTGTGGTCGCGATACTTCTCGACGGCCTTCGGCGCGAAGAACGGCAGCATCAACCGCCGCTCCGGTGTGTGGTCGGGGGCATCGGTCGTGATCACCGAGCGGATGCGGTTGCCGGCCGCGTCATAGGCCGGCGGCGCCGGCGCGACGGTCACCTCGAACGAGGTGAAGTCGTCGGTCCGGTCGGCGACTTCGCGGACCGCCGCGAACGTCGTCGGCATGTACGTCGGCCCGCGTCGCTCGGTCCGGGCGAACGGGCATCCCTGCTCGCGCAGGTCGCTCCAGATCGGGTACGGGTCGCGCACGAATCCGGGGTCGAAGATCTCGAAGTCTTCGGCCCAGTCGTGCACCGGTTCGGTCGCGGTCATCCGATCGTCCCCCTTTCGACGGCGACCCCCCCGATCGCCGACGCCCGCGACTCTAGTGGAAGCCGGCTCGGGGCCCGGTGGCGGACGCCGTTTGGTCGCATAGGGACGCGGGGTATGTCACGCTGCGTGAACCGATGGATTCCGGCCCTCGCAGCGCTCGCCATCACCACGACCGCCCTCGCCGCCCCGGCCTCGGGAGACACCCACGTGGCCGCCGCCGGCGTGCCCTCGGGCGCGTCCGCCTACACCCCGAACGTCCCGTGCCGACTGCTCGACACGCGGGAGGAGTCGGGCGTCCGTCTCGATGCCCAGACCTACCGGATCACCATCGGCGATCGGTGCGGTGCACCCTCCGATCTGTCCGCCGCCGTCCTGACGATCACTGCGACCGAAGCCTCCGGAGCAGGGCACGTGACCGCCTACCCGGCCGCGACGGCGAGGCCCTCGGTCTCGACGCTCAACTACGCGCCCGGCCGCACGGTCGCCAACACCGCGATCGTCGCCGTCCACGACGGCGCCGTCGACGTGTACCTGCACACGCCGACCGACGTCGTCGTCGATCTCGACGGCACGTTCCGGCCCGTGGGCGGCCCGGTCGCCGCCGGGCGCCTGATCACCGTCGAACCCACCCGTCTCGCCGACACCCGCCGACCCGACAGTTTCGTCGGGGAGCAGGTGAAGGTGCGGGGATCCGGCGACCTGGTGCTCCCGCTCCCGGCGGGTGTTCCCTCCGACGCCACCGGTGTCGCGATCTCGGTCGTCTCCGTCGACAGCGATCCCGGCCACGTCACGGTGCACCCGGCCGGTACACCGCGACCCAACGCGTCCGTCCTCACGACCGATCCGCTCGATCGCACTCGGGCGACCACCGTGCTCGCCCCGGTCGACGAGGACGGCATCGTGCTCAACCGCTTCAGCGTCGGCGACCTCGTCGTCGACCTCTGGGGGTGGTTCACCGGGCCGAGCGCGGCGGTCTCCGACGCTGGCCTGTTCGTCCCCGAGACCCCGACCCGCGTGTGGGACTCACGGGTGAGCGCCGACCCGCTCCACCACGACGGCCGCCTCACCCGGACCGTCGGGCCCGACGACGTCGCGGTCGTCGCGCTCAACCTGACGTCGGTCGAGTCGACCGACGCGGGCCACATCACGGTCGGTGCCGCCGGCTCGCCCCGCCCCACCACCTCGTCGCTCAACTTCCGCTGGAGCGAGCCGGTCGCCGCAGCGACCCTCGCCCGCAACACCACCGCCGGCGTCACCTTCTGGGCCCACGGCGGGACCCACGTGATCGTCGACCGCTTTGGATGGTTCACCGGCGGTGCCGCCGCAGCCACGGCGGCACCGGACGCCAACCCGATGCCGACGACCGACCGCCGTGTCCTCGTCGTGTCCGACTCGTCGTTCGCCGGCATCCGCTGGAACGGCGCCCTGTCGTCTCTGCAGGGCGCTCAGTTCGACGCACGACTCGAATCGTGCCGGCGTCTGATCGGCGTGTCGTGCCGCGGCCGCGAGGGATATTCGCCCCGCACCGCACTCGCCGAACTCCAGACCGTCACCCCCGGCACCGTCGACGTTCTCGTGATGGCGACGGGGTACAACGACTTCGCATCCCGTTTCCCGGAAGCGTTCGAAGCGGTGATGAACGAAGCGCGACGGCTCGCGGTGCCCCGTGTCGTCTGGATCACGTATCGCGAACCGGTCGGCTACCACTCGCCGTCGGGCGCATCCAACGCTGCGACGTTCGCCGCCAACAACCGCATCCTGCGCCTGCAACTCGCGTCGGCACGATGGCCTGAGCTGTCCCTCCTCGACTGGAACGCGTACAGCGCCGCCCATCCCGAGTGGGCGACGTACGACGGGGTCCACCTGACGGTCGCCGGTGCCCGCGCCGCGGCGGAGTTCATCTCGCGTGCGCTCGCTGCGATGGACCGTCGGCCCTGCCCGGCGGCGATCGGCGGACCGGTCACCGCCGGCGGTTGGTGCGCACCGCCGATCTGACGACCGGGAACTCAGGCGTCGATCTCGAACCGGACCGAGTGGTAGCCCTCGGCACCGTCGGGAGCGACCGCCTTCGGTCCGACCGGCTGCGCCTCGCCCTCGCCGTCGTACGCCCGGGCCGTGACCCGGTGTTCACCGGGGGTGAAGTCGGTCCACCGGTAGCGCCACTGCCGCCACGTGTCGTCGCTCGGCACGCCCGCCAGCTCGCACTCGCGCCACTCGCCGTCCTCGTCGATCTCGACCTCGACCCGCGAGATCCCACGGTGCACCGCCCAGGCCAGCCCGGCGATGTCGACGGCGCCGTCGGCACTCGGATCGAGGGTGCGGCCGCTCGACGGTCGATCGATGCGCGCCATGATCTTGATCGGACCCTCCTTGGCCCAACCGCGCGGCACCCAGTACCCGTCGAAGTCCTCCCAGCGGGTCATCTCGATCTCGGTCACCCACTTGGTCGCCGACACATACCCGTACAGACCCGGCACGACGAGGCGCACCGGATACCCGTGCTCGGCGGGGAGCGGCTCGCCGTTCATCGCGATCGCCACCATGGCGTCGCGGCCGTCCATGATCACCGAGGTCGGCGACCCGCAGCTCCACCCGTCGATCGAACGGGACACCGTCTGCGTCGCCTCCGGATGGACGCCGGCCTCGTCGAGCAGGTCCTTCATCCGCACGCCTTGCCACACGGCATTCCCGACGAGGTCACCGCCGACCCGGTTCGAGACGCACGACAGGGTGATCGGGCGCTCGATCATCGGCCGGGACAACAGATCGGCGAAGGACAGTTCGAGTTCGTTGTCGACCATCCCGTGGATCCGGAGCGACCAGTCGTCCTTCGACACCTGCGGCACCGACAGCGCCGTGTCGATGCGGTAGAAGTCGGAGTTCGGCACGACGAACGGCGTGACACCCTCGAGACCGAAGTCGTTGCCGTCGAACGAGGTCGCCGAGGCCTCGACCATCGGCGGGTCGGGGACGGTGTCGTCGACCTCCGGCAGCGTCAGGGCCTCGCGCTCGTCGTCGACGTCGAAGCGGCGCTTCAGCACGCGACCGAGGCCACCCAACAGGACGGCACCCATCGCCACGATCGCTCCGCCCATCACGAACCCACGTCGCGACGTGCCGGCCACGGGCACGAGTTCGGTCGTTGTCGGACCGGAACCGACCGGCTCGTGATCGTCGGCCGATAGATCGGCGGTCGTTCGATCGGCAGCAACCGACCGGGGCGACAGCCACCAGAGCACGGCGATCGAGACGACCGTGCCGACGATCGCCGGCAGCATCTTGCCGAAGGACGGGGCCGGCCGCATCGACACCGCCCACACCCCGATCAGTCCGACCACGGACGTGACCGCGTACGCGGCGGCGCGAGCGCCGCGGACCGCCAGGATGCCGACGATCGATCCGATCACCGCAAGCGAGATGACCGTCCCGAGGATCAGCACGGCCTTGTCGGCCGTCCCGAAGGTCTCGATCGCCCAGTCCTTCACCCCGGGCGGCACCACGTCGATGATCTCCTGCCCGACGGGCAGGACCGGTGACGAGGCACCCTTGACGAGCCCGGTCATCAACTCGGCGACGGCGAGCCCGGCGAACGTCGACAGCAATCCGAGGGCGATGCCGTGCCAGGGAGAGCCGTAGAGTCGATGTGACATGGATACAAGTGTGCCGAAGTCGACCGACGAGCGCATCGCTGCCGCCCTCCGTGAGCTGGATGTTTCGCAGGACTTTCGAATCTCGGAAGCGTTCGTTTCGGAAGTGCTGGGTCTGATCGCCGACCAACCCGATCTGCTCGACCTGAAGATCGCCAGCGCCGCCGTCACCGAGATGCGCGACGCGTTCGAGGTGTTCAAGCCCTATCGCGAGGTGAAGAAGGTGTCGATCTTCGGGTCGGCCCGCACCCGCCCGGACGATCCGCTCTACGACCAGACACGTCGCGTCGCCACACGATTGGCCGACGCCGGGTGGATGGTCGTGACGGGAGCCGGCCCCGGCATCATGCAGGCCGGGATGGAGGGCGCCGGACGCGAGCGCAGCATCGGCGTGTCGATCCGCCTGCCGTTCGAGGCCGGCGCGAACTCGATCATCGCCGGCGACGACAAACACGTCGCCATGAAGTACTTCTTCACCCGCAAGCTGATGCTCGTCAAGGAGAGCGCCGCGTTCGTCTGCCTGCCGGGCGGGTTCGGCACCCTCGACGAGACGTTCGAACTGCTCACCCTCACCCAGACGGGCAAAGGCGTGCCGGTGCCGATCGTGTTCCTCGACACGCCCGGCGATCCCTACTGGGAGCACGTCCACCGGTTCGCGGTCGAGCAACTCCTCCCCCGCGGCCTGATCCACGAGGCCGACACCTCGCTGTACACCATCACCGACTCGTGCGACGACGCAGTCGAAGTCATCGAACGCTTCTACGCCAACTACCACTCGATCCGCAACGTCGGTGACGACCTGGTCGTCCGGCTGCAGTACGAGCCGACCGACGCGCAGATGGACGAACTCAACGAGCGCTTCTCGCACCTCGTGAGTTCAGGTCGCATCCGGCGAACCGACGCGTACGACGTCGAACGACGTCAGGACGACCACCCGAGCCTCCCCCGGATCGTCATGAAGTTCAACCAGCGCGGCTACGCCGAGTTGCGCGGGCTGATCGACACCGTCAACGGCTGGGTGCTCGCCGACTGATCTGTCGCGCGCTCACTCGATGTCGATGTTGCGGAGCAGGTGGGCGGCCTTCTCGGCCGCCCGGCGCGCCTTGGCGAGTTCCTTGTCGCTCGCGGGTCGCTCGGTCGCTCCGTTCGCCGCTGCCTCGCGGAGCCGGTCGAACGCCAGCTCGTCGAGATCGGCGACGATCTGCTCGAGCCGCTCGGCAAGACGCTCGACGTCACTCACGCCAACGCCGCCGCGAGCACGTCGATCGGATGGCGGACCGTCAGCCCCCGTTCGGACAACGACCGCTCGAGGTGCATGCTGCAACCCGGGTTCGCACTGACGACGACCGTCGCGCCCGACGCCGCCACGGCTCGATCGATCGCCGCGAGCTTGCGGTCGCGGATGTCGGTCGCGAGCTCGGGTTCGACGACGGAAGTA
>JAGQSS010000039.1:8231-18530 GCA_020439405.1 Ilumatobacter sp.
TAGGCGCCGCCGGCCCCGCAGCAGAGGCCGGCGTCGTCGAGTTCGACGAGCGTCGCAATCGGACGGAGCATCTCGCGGACGGGTTCGTGTGCCCGCTGGACGTGTCGGAGGTGACACGGGTCCTGCACGACGATGGTGGTGCCGGTCGGGCGCAACTCGGGCAGCCGGTCGGCGTGGGCGGCGACGAACTCGCCGATGTCGACGACCCGCTCGGCGAAGCGAATCGCGTCCTCGGTACCGAGCAGTGCACCGTAGTGCTGCAGTTGTGCGCCGCACCCGGCGGAGTTCACCACGATCGGCGCGTCACCGGGCATGGACCTCATCACACGTTCGGCCAACGCCACCGCGTCGTCGTGCAGTCCGGCGTGAGCGTGCAAGGCGCCACAACACCCGCCGGTCGATCCCGGCAGGGCATAGGTCATGCCCATCGCGTCGAGCACCGTGGCGGTCGAGCGGTGGGTCGACCGCATCCACGCGTCCATCACACATCCGGTGTACAGCCACACGTGGGCACCCTCGGAGGTCGCCGTCGCCCGGACCGCCGGTCCGCGACGAACGGGCAGTCGACCGGCCACGAATCGACGCGGCACCAGCCCGAACCGCTGCGCCCAGGCGAGCATCGTCGACCCCGCCAAGAGCATCCCGTGGCGTGGGAGCACTGCCAGACCTCGACGCTGCCACCACGGGGTGATCCGTCCCTGGCGGGCGAGTTCGGATCGCGTCGCCTCGATCAGGTCGCCGTACGGCACCCCGCTCGGACACGCCGGTTCGCACCCGCGGCACTGGACGCACGTCGACATGAACTCGACGACATCATTGTCGATCGGCGCACCGCGCACCTCGATCGATCGCATCGCGTCGATCCGGCCACGCGGCGACAACGCCTCGTCACCGGTGACCCGGTACGTCGGGCAGTGCGGCAGGCACAACCCGCACGACACACACGTGTTGAGGGCCTCCGGATCGAGTGACAGCGACATCGGCGCCATGGTAGGCCCGGCCGGGCGACGACCCCCACCGTTCCGCCACCCCGATCGGCGTAGTCTGGTGACGTGAGCACCGATCTGTCCGAACAACTCAAGCTCGTCCGTGGCGGCGCCGACGCCCGGGTCCTCCACGACCTCGACATGCGTCGGGTCCAGCTCGAACGGATCGAGCGGATGCTCACCGAACGCGAAGACGAGTTCGTCGCGGCCTTGGCGTCCGACCTCGGCAAGTCGCCCGTCGAGGCGTACTCCACCGAGATCGGGTTCACGCTCACCGAGATCGGGCACGTCCTCAAGCACCTCAAGCAGTGGGCCAAGCCGCGCAAGGTGTCGCTCCCGCTCCACCTCAAGCCCGGATCGGCGGTGGTCCAGCCCGAGCCGCTGGGCACGGTGCTGATCATCGCGCCGTGGAACTATCCGCTCCAGCTGGTGCTCGCGCCGCTCGTGGCCGCGATCGCCGCCGGCAACACGGCGGTCGTCAAGCCCTCCGAGGTCGCCCCGGCCACCGCCGACGCACTCGAACGCCTCATCCCGAAGTACCTCGACCCCAACATCGTCCAGGTGGTCACCGGCGGCGTCGACGAGACGACCGCCCTGCTCGCCGAACCGTGGGATCACGTCTTCTACACCGGCAACGGCACCGTCGGCCGGATCGTGATGCGAGCTGCGGCCGAGCACCTGACGCCGGTCACACTCGAGCTCGGCGGCAAGAGCCCGGCCGTCGTCACGAACAACGCCGACCTGAAGGTGGCCGCCCGTCGGATCGCGTGGGGCAAGTTCACCAACGCAGGTCAGACCTGCGTCGCCCCCGACTACGTGCTGGTCGACCGGTCGGTCGCCAGCGGGTTGCTCGCCGAACTGTCGAACGCGATCACCACCTTCTACGGCGACGACCCGCAACAGTCGGACGACTACGGCCGGATCGTCAACGACAAGCACTTCGCCCGCGTCACCGGTCTGCTCGACGGCGCCGGCACGATCGCACACGGTGGATCGAGCGACGCCGCCGACCGCTACATCGCACCGACGATCGTCACCGACGTCGACCTGACGGCGCCGCTGATGCAGGACGAGATCTTCGGCCCCATCCTCCCGGTCATCACGTACGAGACGCTCGACGAGGCGATCCGATTCGTGACCGAGCGTCCGAAGCCGCTGGCGTTCTACCCGTTCACCGACGACGGCGACGAAGCCGACGAACTGATCGACCGCACGACGTCGGGCGGCGTCACGGTCAACCACACCCTCCTCCACCTCGCCGTCCCCGAACTGCCCTTCGGCGGTGTCGGGGCATCCGGGATGGGCGCCTACCACGGCCGCAACGGGTTCGACCTGTTCTCGCACCTCAAGCCGATCCTGCGCCGCAAGTCGAACCCCGACCCGAGCCTCGCCTACCCGCCGTACACGGGCTTCAAGGCCAAGCTCCTGCGCAAGCTGCTCTGACCGAAACGGGCCGAAGGTCCCCCGTCGATCCCTCGAACCGCGTCGTTCGATCCGGCATGCTGGTGCCGTGACCTCGATGCCTCCCCCGAACCGGCCCGACGACATCATCGACCTGATCGGACCGGGCGGTGACGTCATCGTGCCGCTCGCCAACGGCGAACCGACCTGCGTCCTCGACGCGATCGAGGCCGCTGCCGCGGCGGGGCGACTGTCGGGCGTGCACGTCCACCAGATGCACGCGATCCACGACCGCCCGTACCTGGCCGGGGTGTACGGGGACGACCTGCGCCACGTCGCGTACTTCCTGTCGCACGTGACCCGGAAACACTTCGCGAACGCCACCGTCGATCTCGTCCCGGCGCACTTCTCCGAGGTCTACTCGCTGATGGCCGGGCGGTCGTCCGACCCGATCGTGGTCGCCGCCGCTTCGCCGCCCGACCGCCACGGCTTCTGCTCGCTCGGCGTGTCGGCCGACTACGTCGCGAGCTTCATCGGACGGGCCCGGTTCTTCCTCGAGATCACCGAGCACATGCCCCGCACGTTCGGCCGCAACCAGCTCCACGTGTCGCAGCTCGAAGGGTGGTGTCAGTCCGACCGTGGCCTCGTCGAGGTCGAGCCGGTCGTGCCGACCGACATCGACACCACGATCGGCCACCTCGTGGCCGAACGGATCCCCGACGGTGCGACGATCCAGACCGGCATCGGCGCCATTCCGAACGCGATCATGGCGTCGCTCACCGACCACCGGAACCTCGGCATCCACACCGAGCTGATCTCCGATGGGGTTGTCGACCTCATGGAGTCGGGTGTCGTGAACGGGGTCAAGAAGCGACTCAACCGCACCAAGGCGGTCGGCACGTTCGCACTCGGCACGAAGCGGTTGCACGAGTTCCTCCACGAGAACACGGCCCTCGAGTTGCACGCCGTGCGCTACGTCAACGACCCGCGCATCATCTCGAACGAACCGAATTTCGTGTCGATCAACGCCACCCTCAGCGTCGACTTCCTCGGACAGTGCGCATCGGAGACGATCAACGGCCGGTACTACTCGTCGTCGGGCGGCCAGAACGACTTCGCCCGGGGCGCGATGTACTCCCAAGGCGGCCAGGGCTTCGTGGTCCTCCATTCGACGACGTCGTCGGGCGACAGCCGCATCGTGCCGACCCTCGCGCCGGGCGATGCCGTGACGACCCCGAAGAACACCGTCGACAAGGTCGTCACCGAGTACGGCGTCGCCGAACTCCGGGGTCGATCGATCCGCGAACGGACACGCGCCCTCATCGCGATCGCCGCGCCCGAACACCGCGACCAGCTCACGGCGCAGGCGCGCGAGATGGGCTACGCCTGACCGGTCACTGGGCGCGCCACGTCGGCGCGTCGGGGTCGCCACGCCACGTCCGGAGCCGGCGTTCGGCCTCGGCCCGAGCCGCCTCGTCGTGTCGCCCGGCCCGGACACGGAGCAGGGTCGCGGCCACGTCGCGGAGTTCGCCGAGCGCGAGCGTCAGCTCGTCGTCACGGAGCGAGCGCCCGTACCCGTGCGCGAACGCGTCGTAGGCGGCCGGGTCGCCACCCCAGTGTCGATGGTGCGACGCGAGCATCGCGTGATCCCACGCCGGATGTGCCCGGCACATCAGGTCCCAGTCGACGACGATCGCCCCGGCACCGGTCATCATCACGTTGCCGGGATGGACGTCGCCGTGACAGAGCACGGCATCGTGACCGATCTCGTCGGTCCAGGCGCGGTGGCGCTCGATCACCGCCCGGATGCCCGTCGCGGCAGCGTCGTCGAGTTCGTCGGCCGTGTCGGCCAGCAAGCTGTCGAAGTCCCACCACGGGAACGTCGTCGGCGACGGGATCGGGTACGCGGGCGGTGCCTCGTCGGGCGGCAGTTCGTGGACGAGTCGGATGGCCCGCCCGACCGCGACCCAGTCGACCGCCCGGCGGACTTCGCGCACGAGGTGCCATCCGGTGATCGCGAACCCGTCGCCGTCGGCGGTGAGCCCGTCGAGTGGTTCGACGGTCGGGACCCCGTTCGAACGCAGCCAGCGGACCAGTTGATGGGAAGCCGCCGCCGGCGCGGTCGCCCGGCCGACGCGGAGGACGACGTCGCCGCACCGGTAGAGCACGTTCATCCCGTGGCGGAGCACCACCGGCGCCTCGAGCCCCCAGACCTCGGCCCACGCGACCGCCTCCTGGTACGCGGCGTCGGTGTCGGCGACGGGCCGGTCGACGAAGGGCCGGTCGATCATGCCAGCGCGAGGACGTCGACGCCCGGGTTGAGGCGGCCGGTGGGGTCGAATCGCTGCTTGATCCGGCGGTGCAGTTCGACCACGGCGGGGTCGACGGTGCGGGCGGGTGCCGGGTGTTCGTGGTGGACGATGCCGACGCCGACCTCGGCGACGAAGCGTCCGGTACCGACGAGGGACCGTAGCTCGGTCGGCGCCACCGACCAGCGGCCGCCACTCGGGAGCGCCGGCGGCAGGTCGCCCGCGACCAGTCCCACGGCGGCCGTCTGTTCGCGGACGTCGTCGGGGTGCCCTTCGAGCAGTACCCAGGACCGTTCGCCGTCCCAGAGGATCGACGACGGCCGGTAGAGCTCGCGGAGCAACACCTCCGGTTCGACGCTGGTGGTCGTGAACCACTGCTCGTAGCGCGACAGCGGGCGCGTGCGCAGGATCACGTCGCCGATGAACCCGAGCGTGCCGTGCGACCCGACGAGCAGACGGCACAGGTCGAACCCGCTGACGTTCTTCACCGTCGGGCCGCCGGCCTTGACGATCTCGCCGGCGGCGTTCACGAACCGCATCTGCAGCACGGTGTCGCGCACCGGTCCGTAACCGAGACGGCGGATGCCCGACCGCCCGACGGCGAGCGCACCGCCGACCGTGCCGGTCGGCGGGATCGCGACGGTCTGACGCTCGACGGCGAGCGCATCCTCGAGCTCGTCGACCGGAGTGCCGGCCCCGCAGCACACGGTCATCTCGTCGGGGCGGAACCACTCGACCCCACCGGGCGCCATCACCGGTCGGACGTCGTCGACCGGGCCACCGCGGGTTCCCAGTCCGGCGATCGTGATCGGTCCGTCACCGCCGATCTCCTCGGCGAACTCGCTCAGATCCATGCGCCCTCCGGCACCGGCATCGTGTTGATGTCGGCGCACGTCGCCGGGCGTGGCAGCACCTTGCCCGGATTCGACCGCATCTCCGGGTCGAACGCGCAACGCAGCGCGTTCTGCGCGGCGAGGTCGACGTCGCTGAACATCAACCCCATGTAGTCGCGCTTCTCGAGCCCGATGCCGTGTTCGCCGGTGAGCACACCACCGGCGGCGACCGACGCCTCGACGATCTCCCGACCGGCGGCGTGCACCCGCTCCTTGGTCCCGGGCACGCGGGCGTCGTACACCAGCAGCGGGTGCAGGTTGCCGTCACCGGCGTGGAACACGTTGAGGACCTGCAACCCGTGGCGGCCGGCGATCTCGTAGATCCGGTCGAGCACCTCGGGCAACTTCGAACGCGGCACGACCGTGTCGTGCAAGTAGTAGTCGGGTTCGATGTTGGCGATCGCGCCGAACGCCGACTTGCGTCCCTTCCAGAGCAGGGCTCGTTCGGCTTCGTCCTGGGCGACCCGAACCGACGTGACGTGGTGCTGCTCGGCGATCTCGACGATCCGCGCGACCTGGGCCTCGAGGTCGTTCGGCAGTCCGACGACCTCGACGAGCAGCGCCGCGGCCGACTCGACGGGCAGCCCGGCGTGGATGTACGCCTCGACCGCTCGGAGGCAGAGTTGATCCATCATCTCGATCGCGGCCGGGACCATCCCGTCGGCGATGATGCTGCTCACGGTGGCGGCGCCGTCGGCGACCGTGGCGTAGTCGAGGAGCATCGTGCGGACCGCCGGATAGTTCTGCGTCAGCTTGACGCACACCTCGGTCGCGATACCGAGCATCCCCTCGCTGCCGACGAACACGCCCCGCAGGTCGTAGCCGACCGGTTCGGGGTCGTCGCCACCGAGCACGGTGACCGTCCCGTCGGGCAGGACGACCTTGACCGCGATCACGTGCGAGTTCGTCACCCCCTCGGCCAGACAGTGCGGGCCGCCCGAGTTGTTCGCCACGTTGCCACCGATCGAACACGTCTGCTGGCTGCTCGGGTCGGGTGCGAAGTGCACACCGAGGTGGGTCACCTGGTTGGAGAGGTCGAGATTGAGCACGCCCGGCTGCACCCAGGCTCGCCGCACCACCTCGTCGACCGACAACACCTGCGTCATCCGTGCGAGCGAGATGACGATGCCACCGTCGAGCGGCACCGCTCCCCCGCTGAGACCGGTGCCCGACCCGCGGGCGACGAACGGCACCCCGTGCCGGTTCGCGATCTGCACGCAGGCCTGGACCTCGGCGGTCGTCTCGGGCGAGCACACGACGGAGGTCGTGCCTTCCATGTTCGACGCGTCGCGCCGGTACAGGGCGCGGTGCGCCTCGCTCGAATGCACCCGCCGCCGGCCGAGTACACCGACGAGATCGGCGACCAGCCGATCGGTCATCGATGCCGTTGCTTGAGGACGATCACGCGTCCGGACTCGACGGGTTGTCCGTCGACGAGCAACTGCTCCCCGGGTTCGAGACGACTGTCGACCGGTTCGAGACGAGCGTCGCGTCGCGCCTTCAACTCGTCTTCCTTGGCCCGCATCGCAGCGCGACCGTCGCGTACCGCGTCGACCAGCTTGCCGGTGCTCGTCTTCGCTCGTGTGGCGGCGCCCTTCGCGACGTTGACCGGTGCCAGGTTCTGCGCGGTGCGCTTCACCTTCTTGGCCGCGTAGTTGGCGCCGGCGGCACCGGCGGTCGCGCCTGCGACGAACCAGGTGATGCGTTTCATGCTCGTCTCCGATCGGTGGCGGCCGGCCGGATGATCTCGATGTCGACGGAGCGGCCCCGCAGCCGGCGTGCGGCGCGCCTCGTGCCGGCGGCCAGCCCGGCCGCCTTGATGATCGGGGCCGAGAATGCGACGCGGGCGACGCGCCCGGAACCCTCCATGGCCTCGCTGATCGCCTCGGCCGAACCGAGGACCCGGTCGAAGCGCTCGAGGTCGGAGCGGGCGGTGTCGACGACGACCTTCGCCTCCGTCGCGCTGTCGCGCAGCTCGGCGAGCAGCGGTCGGGTCTCGGCCCGCAACGACTCGACCTCGCCCCGCAGGGCCTTCAGGGTGTCGAGCACCCGCACCAGTACGACGATCAGCGCCGCGAATCCGATCGCACACAGCAGGGCCGCCAGGGTGACGGCGAGATCGCCCGCGGTCACGCCGTTCCCTCGTCCGGTTGCCTGCGCTGCTTCATGCGTTCGTCGATCTCCCGTTCGAATCCGTGGCGGCTCGGTCGGTACCAGTGCTGCCCGACCAGTTCGTCGGGCAAGTACTGCTGTTCGACCCAGCCACGCTCGTCGTCATGAGGGTACTCGTATCCGGTGCCGTGCCCCAGCGTGGCGGCGCCCTGGTAGTGCGCGTCGCGCAGGTGGGCGGGCACCTCACCGAGCGAGCCGTCGCGAACGGCCCGTCGCGCCCCGCCGATCGCGGTCGTCGCCGTGTTGCTCTTCGGTGCGGTGGCCATGTGGATCACCGCTTGCGACAGGTTGAGCTGGGCTTCCGGCAGGCCGACGTGTTCGACCGCCTGCGCAGCGGCGACCGCGACGACCAGGGCCTGCGGATCGGCCATCCCCACGTCTTCGCTCGCGAAGATCACGATCCGACGGGCGATGAAGCGGGCGTCCTCGCCTGCCTCGAGCATCCGGGCGAGCCAGTAGATCGCGGCGTCGGGATCGGAGCCCCGCATCGACTTGATGAAGGCGCTGATCACGTCGTAGTGGTCGTCGCGCCCGTAACGCAGCGCGCTGGTACCGAGTGCCGCCTCGACGTGATCGAGTTCGACCACACCGTCGCCGGCCAGGGCACACGCTACTTCGAGCGACGTGAGCACCTGCCTGCCGTCGCCGCCCGCACGATCGACGAGCAGGTCGATCGCATCGGCGGTGGCCGTTGCGCCCTCGGCCTCGAGCCCGCGCTCGATCAGTGTCCGGATCGCCGACGGCGGGAGTGGCTCGAGCCGGAACAGTGTCGATCGACTCCGCAGTGGCGGGTTGACCTCGAAGAACGGGTTCTCGGTGGTCGCTCCGATCAGGGTCAGCGTGCCGTCCTCGACCGCCGGCAAGAGCGCGTCCTGCTGGGCCTTCGAGAACCGGTGGATCTCGTCGAGGAACAGGATCGTGCCCTGGCCGCGTTCGCCGAGGCGCTGTCGCGCCCGTTCGATGACCTCGCGGACGTCTTTCACACCGGCGGTGACCGCGCTGAGCTGCTCGAACGCCCGCGCGGTCGAGCCGGCCACGGCGAGTGCGAGCGTCGTCTTGCCGGTGCCCGGCGGGCCCCAGAAGATCGCCGACGTCAAGCGGTCGCGCTCGACCAACCGGCGGAGTGGCTTCCCCTGGCCGACCAAATGGTCCTGGCCGACGACGTCGTCGATCGTCCTCGGTCGGAGGCGTGCGGCCAGCGGGGCCGACGACCGGAGCCGGTCCTCGACGGCAGCCGTGAACAGGTCAGCCACCGAGCACCTCTTCGTACGGGCCACGCCGGAAATCGACCACCTGGTCGACGAGCGATGCAGGGTCGATCCAGCGCCAGTCGCTGAACTCCTTGCCGTCGGGTGTCGGCTCGACGGTGTCGCGGACCGGCTCGAAGAAGAACCAGCGCTGCGCCTGCCCGAGTCGACCCTTCTTCGACCTGACGCCCGACGGCCACTGATAGACGGTCCACCCGTCGTGTTCGCCGATCAGGCGGACGTCGTCCGGGCCGAGTCCGGTCTCTTCGCCGAGCTCGCGCCACACGGCGTCGTGTGCCGTCTCACCGAGCTCGATCCCACCCTGGGGCAGCTGCCACGCACCCGGGACGTCAGCCCGCTCGAACGCGAGCACGTCGCCGTCGGCGCGTCGGACGACGGCGACCACGCCGGCGCGGAAGTGTGGACTGGGCATCGAGGCCGAGCGTACGCGAGCGGCCGGTCAGCGTCCGAGCGCTCGGAGGCGCTCGGTGACGTCGGCGAACTGCGGATCGTTGCGCGCGACCTCGGTGAACCATCGGCCGGCGGCCATCGTGTCGCCGGCGCGGTCGTACAGGTCGGCGAGCACGTACCACTGACGCAGATGGTGGTCGCGCACCCGCTTGGGCTTGTGCGACACCGACAGCATCATCGAGATCGCGTCCTTCAGGTTGCCCTGCTCCGCGAGCGACTCGGCGACCACGATCCGACCCTCGGCCATGACCTCGTGCGGCGGCGACATCGACTTGATCTCGTCCCACACGGCGTCGACGTCGTGCCAGCGGCGCTGGGCGCGATAGCAGTCGGCCAGGACCGGCAGCAGGGCCGGGTCGCTGTGCAGCTGGCGCGCCAACTCGAGCGACTGCGACGCCTGCTTCCAGCGACCGAGCCGGTACGACGCGAGCCCGGCCACCTCGTGCACGGCCGCGACGTGCGGGAGTTCGCGCGTCAACGGCGTGACGATCCGCTTGGCCTCCTCGAACCGTTCGCGGTCGAGCGCGGCTGACGCCGAGGCCAGACGCTCGGTGAGTCGCTTGGCACGGTCGGGTGACAGCGCCGCCTGGATCTCGGCGACGACCTCGGGGTCGATCTCGGTCGGTTGCCGGCGACCGGTACCACCGGCCGCACGCTGGGTCGCGGCGGCCGCCTCGGCACGGACCGAACCTTCGTCGATCCACTGCTCGGTCGTGCGCGCCTCGATCTTCTGCTGCTCGAGCTCGGGCGTCCGCTCGGTCCGACGTGGGCCGCGGGTGGCGCGGACTTCGGCGGCGCGACGCTCGGCCTCGGTGCGAGG
>JAGQSS010000003.1:0-12522 GCA_020439405.1 Ilumatobacter sp.
GATCACCGGTTCCCCGGGTCAGGTGATCGACGGTAACGCCTCGTTCCTCGGCATCACCTCCGACACCTGACCCGACGCGTCCGTGCTACTGGGCCCAGAAGGGGGCGCGGAGGTCTCGTTTGAGGATCTTGCCGGAGCCGGTCTTGGGGAGTTCGTCCATCCAGCCGTAGGAACGGGGGATCTTGTAGCTCGCCAGGTGCGCTCGGGCGTGGGCGTCGACCGCGGCCTCGTCGAGGCCCGAGTCGGGCCGGCGGACGACGATGGCGTGGACCGTCTCGCCCCACTCCTCGCTCGGGATGCCGAACACCGCCGCCTCGTAGATGTCGGGGTGCGCCTCGAGCGCCGCCTCGATCTCGGCCGGGTAGATGTTCATCCCGCCGGAGATGATCATGTCCTTCTTGCGGTCGCAGATGTAGATGAAGCCCTCGTCGTCGCGGTAGGCGATGTCGCCGACGGTCTGGAAGCCGTCGCGTCGGTCTTCTTCGTACTTGTCGTGCTGCTTGTAGTAGTCGTCGAACACGGCGGCCGACCGGACGAACAGTTCGCCGGTCGCCTCCGGCCCGGTGTCGGTCACCACGTTGCCGTCGGCGTCGTACAGCCGGACCTCGACCATCGGCGCCTCCTTGCCGCACGAACCGGGCTTGCGCATCTGGTCCTCCGGACGCATCACCGTGTTCACGCCCAGCTCGGTCGAGCCGTACACCTCCCACAGAGACTCCGGCGGGAAGTCGGCGACGAACGCCTGCTTCAACGCGAAGCTCCACGGTGCCGCATTGGCGATCATCACCCGCATCGACGATCGGTCGTAGCGGGCCTTCACCTCGTCGGGCAGGTTGCAGATCATCCGGATGGGGGTCGGTGCGGAGAAGGTCGACGTCGCCTCGTACGTGTCGAGCAGGCGGAGCCAGTCCTCCGGGTCGAACTTTCGCTGGACGACGATCGTCTGCCCCATCGTCAGCCCGATCCCCATGAACCCGCCGGGGCCCGAGTGGTAGAGCGGACCGGTCGTCAGGTACACGTCGTCGGGCCGGTACCCGATGAACGCCAGCAACGCGGCACCCTGTTCGGCACTCGACGCGGCATGACGGTACGCGCCCTTCGGCTTGCCGGTCGTGCCCGACGTGTAGATCATCGTGGCGCCGCGGGCCATCTCCTCGTCGGGCGGGGGAGGCGGCTCGGTCGATGCGGCATCGACCAGCGGGTCGCACGCCGTCATCCCGTCGGGCACCTGATCGGCGCCGCCGTCGAACACGAGGATCGTGCGGACCTTCGGGATCGACTCGCGGACTCGAGCGAACATCGGGGCGTACTCGGCGTCGACGTAGACGGTCGTGGCGTCGGAGTGGTCGACCACATAGGCGGCCTCGTCGTCGGCGAGCCGGTAGTTCAGCGGCACCGCCACCGCACCGACCTTGCGGGCCGCGTTGACCATCTCGACGATGCCCATCGAGTTCTGCCCGCACCACACGACCTTGTCGCCGGTGGTGACGCCGTGGTCGCGCAACACGTGCGCCAGCTGGTTCGCCCGTTTTTCGAGCTCGGCGTACGTCGCGATCCGGACGTCGTCCCCCTCGACGTTGCGGCCACGCCGGTCGTCGATCACGGCGACCTTGTCGGGCTGGTTGATCGCATGCCCCGTCAGCAGATCCATGCCATGTCGTACCACGGGGCACCTCCCGCCGGACGACCTGGGCGACCAGCCGAGGGCTCTCAGCGAACTACCAGCTCCCTCCCGGCGTGCTGTCGGACGAGGTTCCTACCGTGATGCCCACGAGGAGCGACGTCGACCGGATCGACGACCGGGCACCCGGGCTCCGAAACGCCTGCCGGCGTCGACCCCCACGCCGGCTGGAGATCGAGGAGATGCATCATGAGAATCACACGACTGGCGACCGTCGCAGCCGTCGCAGCCATCCTGACGGCGGGCTGTGCGGCGACACAGGACTCGGACTCGGCGAGCGCCGACGACACGACCGCCCCGAGCCAGGTCGAGGGCGACGCTGACGACGAGGTGAGCGACGACGGTTCGACCGTGAGCGAATCGTCCGGCTCGACCGAGGCGGCGACCACCGAGCTGAGCGAAGCGACCGGCACCGTCACGGCCTCGTCCGGCGAGACGATCACGCTCGGCGACGAGCAGCTGGTGATCGACGAGGGCGGTACCTACGTCCTCACCGGTTCGAGCAGCACCAGCGTGGTCGTGAACACCGAGGAGTCGGTCACCCTCGTCCTCGACGGTGTCGACATCGTGAGTACGACCGGCGCGGCGATCGTCGTGGAATCGGCGGACGACGTGACGATCGAACTGGCCGCCGGCAGCGAGAACCGGCTCGAGGATGCCGCCGCCCGCAATGAGGCCGACACCGCTGCCGAGATCAACGCAGTGCTCTACAGCGAGAACGACCTGACCCTGACGGGCAGCGGAACCCTGACCGTCGTCGCCAACTACGAGGACGGCATCGCGACGAAGGACGACCTCGAGATCGTCGGCGGCACGATCATCGTGGAAGCGCTCGATGACGGCATCCGCGGCCGCGACTCGATCACGGTGTCGGACGGAGCGATCACGGTCGTCGCCGGTGGCGACGGGCTGAAGACGACCAACGAGACCGAGGCCGATCGCGGCAACGTCCACATCCTCGGCGGTTCGATCATCGTCTCGTCGGGGGACGACGCGATCAAGGCACAGACCACCATGGTCATCGACGGCGGCACGATCGACGTGCAGGACAGCGTCGAAGGGCTCGAGGCGATCAACATCACGATCAACGACGGCGACATCACGATCTACGCCTCCGATGACGGCATCAATGCCTCGGCCGGTGAGGTTGCGCTCGACATCTTCATCGAGATCAACGGCGGGACCCTCGACGTGACGGTCGGGTCGGGTGACACCGATGCGATCGACTCCAACGGCTCGATCCTGGTCACCGGCGGCGACATCACGATCACCGCGCCGACCTCCTCGTTCGACGCCGACGGCACTGCCCTGATGGAGGGCGGCACCCTCGTCGTGAACGGGCAGCAACTGACGTCGCTGCCCCAGAGCCGAATGGGTGGAGGCGGCGGCCCCGGAGGCGGGCGCCCCTAACGGCGGTCCTGTTCCTGACCTCGGTCAGGTCAGGAACGGGATCGTCGCCAGGTAGGCGACGATCAGGACGATGCCCTCGGTTCGGGTCACGGTCCGTCTGGTCGCCATTGCAATCGTCGCGAGGATTGCGGCGATGACAGCGGCGCCGACGCCGACGACCGTGAGCGACGTGTCGTCGATCGACGGGGCGCCGAGGATGCCGATCGCACCGCCCACGGCCAGCGCGTTGAACAGGTTCGAGCCGAGCAGGTTGCCGACGATCAGGTCGGTCTCGCGCCGGCGTGCCGACTGGATCACGGTGACGAGTTCCGGCAGCGACGTGCCGACCGCCACGAGGGTGACCCCGACGAAACCGCCCGACAGACCGGTCTCGTCGGCCACACGCAGCGCTCCCCACAGCAGGAGCTGCGCGGTGGCGACCGTCGCGACGAGGCCGATCGCCGTGCGCACCACCTCGACGCCGAGCCGGTGGTGCGCGGGGTCGGCGAGTTCGACGACGTCGGCGCCGACCGCATCCGGCGACGACTCGTTCGCCGGCTTGCGGGCGATGACCAGCAGGCTGCCGACCAGCCCGGCCAGGAGGAGGACGCCCTCCCACCACTGGATCCCGCCCTGCACGGCCACGGCGAACGCAACCGTTGCCGCGACCACGAGCGGTGCTTCCAGACGGACGGTGCGCGACTCGACCGTGAGTGCGACGACGACGGCGCCGATGCCGAGCAGCAGGGTGAGGTTGGCCAGGTTCGAACCGACGACGTTGCCGACCGCGACCGCTGTGTTGTCGTCGAGCACCGCGAGCGCCGAGACCAGCAACTCGGGTGCGCTGGTGCCGAACCCGACGATGACGACGCCCACCACGAGCGACGGCACGTTCCGGATGAGTGCGACCCGTGCCGCGCCGAGGACGAACTGATCAGCGGCCCATGCAAGGGCGGCCACGCCGACGACGATCGCCGCGACACCGAGCAACACGTCGACCTCCGGATCTTGTGATGGTTGCAGCCGGAAACGTATCCGCCTCGGAGGTCGGAACGGCGTCGGATCAACGGGAAATCTGCGACCGATCGAGCGCCATCGAGGAAAGGTCTGCTTCGTCGGTGCTCTTTTCGGTGTGGTCTGTCGGCGTGTCGTCTCCGGTCGTCACGGCCGTTCCGTCGCCGAAGTCGCCGACGATCTGAGCTGTGATTGGCACACCGTGATGGATGCCGTCGTCGTCTACGGCACACCGCTGATCGACGACCCGAACCGGTTCGCGACCGTCACCGCGCTCGGTGCTGGCGTCGCGGGTCCGAGTCCTCGGCTCGGGACGGTCGCAGAAGAACGACCCGAACGACGCCCGCTCGGTCGCGATCGCAGCGTTGCGGTCCGATCGCCTCGGTCGCGTGCGTCCCGACGACCGCGCCCGGGTCCTGCGACTGCTCGCCAAGCGGCACCGCGACATGGCCCGGTTGCGCAACAAGCACTGCACTCGTCTGCATGCGCTGCTGGGCGAACTCGCGGCTGGCGGGATCGGCAGCGAACTCACTGTTTCCAAGGCCAACGCCGTGCTCGACACGGTCGAGGTCGACTCCGAAGTCACCCGTCACCGGGTGCTGATCGGAACCGAGCTCGTCGACGACATCGCCCGTCTCGACAACATGTTGAAGGCCTCGAAGAAGCGAGTCGAACAGGGAGTCTCGGCGTCGGGGACGACCTTGACGAGCATCGTCGGTATCGGCCCGATCAACGCCGCGACGGTCATCGGCTACTCGGGTGACATCGACCGCTTCGCGGCCAAGGCCCAGTTCGCCTCCTGCAACGGGACCGCTCCGAGCGAGGCTTCATCGAGCGGTCGCGTCCGGCACGGTCGAACCTGCGCGGCAGCCGCAAGATCAACCACGCTCTCCACGTCGCAGCGGTCTGTCAGCTGCGCTACGACGGCGAGGGCCGCGCCTTCTACGACCGCAAAGCTCGCCGAGGGCAATCGTCCAAAGAAGCGATCCGGGCGCTGAAGCGTCGCATCTCCGACCGCTTGTTCCGCGTGCTCATCGACGACGCTCGCCGCGCGACGACCGACTGAGCAAGTGGGCCCGGGAGGACAACCAGGAACGACTCTGACTCCAGCGTGACCGGCCTCGCATCCTGAACAGCCGGCTCTTCGGATCAGTCACTTCCCGGACCCGACAACCGACCCTACGACCGCCTGCTGCCGACCGGCAACAGGCCCGCTCCCGCGCGCCCCGAAACACACCCGAGATCGCCCCTTGACACGAAGAGGCTTTGCTATAGTCGCTTGGCGAGGTGGTGGACGTTGGAAGCGCAAGTCGGTTCTGTGCCCGGTGTCGAGGGATTCCTCGCCCGCTTGAGATCCCGTCGGTGGAGTCTCGGTTCCACTGCCGGCACCTGAGACGTGTTCGCCACAACCCGTCCGGCGGCGCCTCGGCGCGGCGGTCGCTTCGCGCTCGGTGGGCCGCCCGCACCTGGCGCTCTGGCCGACCTGCCGTCGGTCAGCAGCGCCGCATCGTCGTGGTTCAGTGCGACCTTGGTGACCGAGAACATTCGTCACGGCGTCGAGTGGGCGGAAGGAAGCCCGAGAGCGACGATGATCGTTCACCTCGGGGGAACGATGGATCATCTCGAGACGGTCACCGACGGGGTGCGGAAGAGCTTCGGCCCTCCCGCTCCCGGGCAGGTGTGGTTCGTCCCGCCAGAGAGCGACTATCGGTCTGTCGCCCAGGGAGACACCGTCCACTATCTGGTGGTCGAGTTCGATCTCGACAGAGTCGTCGACCGTGATACGTACGTGCCACCGATCGCAGACGGCTTTGCGAGCGGACGACTCTTGTCGGCGTCGCTTCGAGTTCGAGATGTGATGACTCGGCAGGCCGACCCGCTCGTCCTCGAGGACCTTGCGGCGGAGTTGTGCAGTGACTTCGTCGAAGGAACAAATCGGTCGAAGACACGGGAGGCTTCGGCGGCCGGTCGTGAGCCCGGTCGTCTCGCCGAGTCCGATGTGCAGCAGATCGAGCACTACGTCTGGGCCCATCTCGACGGCTCGTTCTCGATCGACGACCTCGCAGCCAACCTCGGAATGTCGCCTCGATCCTTCCGCTCCAGGTTCAAGGCAACGTTCGGAAGGTCGCCGGCGCAATACGTCATCGATCAGCGCATCCGTCGAGCGCAGCTCCTCATGCTGCGCACGGACGACGACCTGACTGAGCTCGCTTGGTCACTGGGTTTCAGTTCTCACAGCCACTTCACCGCTACCTATCGAGAGCGTGTGGGGGAGGTCCCCAGCGCCTACCGGAAGACGCTCGAGTACCTGGAAACGTCGACGTAGCGAGCTCAAGCGCGCCGGTTTGGGGCGCGTCCACCGCATCACGGGTTCGGCAGCGCGATCGCGTCGATGTCCGGAACGACGGGAGGCCCGGCCAGCAGCGCCGGTGCGTCCACGGGGTTCGGCATCACCGGCTGGGGAGCCGGGGTCGGCACCTCCCCGGAGCGGGGGCCCGGAGGGGCCACCACGGCTGGAGCGGGTTGGTCCCCCGGCGTGGCCGCCGGGCTGCCGGTGCACGGCAGCGCCTGCTCGATTTCGAGTGGCAGCGATGAGCTGAAGCTGTTGTCCACGAAGCAGTTGCCGGCGGCGGCGACCGTCTGCCCAGGGGCGTAAACGAGATCGATCGCATTGCGCTCGAGCAGGTTCCCTTCGACGCGATTGTCGGCAGGGTCGTAGGCGCCGAGCGCGACGAGCCCGATGCCGTACGCATCATGGTCGACGACACGATTTCGGAGTACCGCGTTGTTGTTGCCGCCGCCAACAGCGATGCCCCCTCCGAAGTGGCCCTGCGGAATCTCGGGCGCACCGGCGGCGCCGGCGCCCGAGACGTCGTTGCCGGCGATCACGGTCTCGGATTGCGGCGCAAGGAGCTCGGCGTCCTGTGAGTTGGGAGCGATTCCCAGCCGATTCGCGATGAACGTCGACTCGACCACGTACACCCCGCCAGACGCATTGGTGCCGTAGTAGCCGATGGCGTTCAATTCGGCAGTGAGGCCGCTCAAGACGACGTTGCACGGCTTGCATTGGCCGACATAGAAGCCCGAATCGGGATGTCCGGAGGCGTAAGAATTGCTGATCGTCCCGTTCACCGCAGCGAACGCATAGACGCCGTAGAGCCCGTTGTTGTACGCAGTCACGTAGTCGATGCGGTAACCGTCGACCGAGCCGGACCCGTCAGCGCGGTACTCGCCGTCTGCGCCGTTGACGATCACACCGTTGAAGCGATAGCCGGTCAGCGTCAGGTTCTCGATACTGACGCCCGACTCCGTGACCTCGATGCCGTTCGACAGCGCGCTGTCGCCGTCGAGGACGACGCTGTTCCGGTCGGTACCCCGAATCGTCAGGCCTGGACGATCGACGACGACGGCCTCGTGGTAGATGCCCGGCTCGACGAGAACAAGATCGCCCGGCCGGCCGGCGTCGACGGCGGCCTGGATGGTCGCATAGTCGCCGGGAACTGACAGAACGCGAGCCGAGGCGTCGGTGCCATCGGAGCCGCATGCGGCAAGCAAGGCGAGTGACAGCGCAGCGACAATGACACGCGTCGCTGATCGGGTGACCGAGGCAGCGAGACCGGGTCGTGGTGTCGGCGCGAGTCTCGACGGTCGTGACATCGGGGTCTGGTTCATCTCGGTATGGGAAGTTCGCGGTCATCGGTGAGCGGATGGACAACGGCTGGAATCAGCATCGACGCGGATGCGATTGGCCGGGCGAACGACATCAGATCGTCTGCGACGTCGAGCCGCCGCTGGGTCGCGGTGAACGTGTCGATCGATCGTTGATAGCTGACGAAGAGCATCAAGGCATGTCGGCGATGTCGTGCGGCAGACTCCAGCGACACGTCGACGACCTCATAGCTGCGGCGAAACATGAGTGGGCTCTGCAACAGCGTCGGGTTCGCCGCTCGCACGTGGGCCCGTTCGGGAACGAGCAGTGTGCCATCGAGGGAACGCGCCTGCAGATCGATCGGGTCGTCGATCGAACTGCCGGACAACGGCGCCCCGGTATGGCGGCGCCGACCGATGATCGCTTCTTGCCGGGAGACGTCGAGCGCCGAGAACCTCGCAACGTCGAGTGCGAGGAGTCGAATCACGCACATCGTTCCACCAGCGGCGGCGCCGTCCGGTATGCGGATGTGTTCATCGAGTTCGTCGGACGTTCTCGGGATCACGATCTCGTCGTGGAAACCGAACGGATTGCGGGCGCGCTCGCCGACTCGGTGCCCATGCGCGCTCCAGCGGAGCCGGAACGACGGCGTCGCCGCAGCGAGGTGCTGCACGACGGCGCTGGGGATCGGATCGGTCGCCTCGAGCGCGATCGCGAGATCGGTGCCACGAGCGGCTGGTTCCATGGCGTCGTCGAAGCGGAACGACGGGAGTCCCTCGGTGCCGGGCAGGCTCGGATCGACGGCGGCCACCACTCGGGGGCCGAGCCCGATCATCAGGTCGACCTGCTGGCCGTCCGGATGGGCGGCCACATGCTCGGAGAGCGAGCGGCGCAGCTCGGCAACATCGTCCAGTGATCGGATGCTGCCGACCGCCGAATCGCCCGTGTCGTGGAACAGCCACGTCGTATGGCGCAGACTCCCACCGATCGGGGATGTCGTCGACGTTTCCGATGCTGGGCCGCCGACGCGAACGGCGGCGCTCGCGAGCAAACCGGTGAGGATCGAACCGGTGGCTCCGACAATCAACGAACGTCGGTCCCACGTCATCGGCGCGCAGTATAGGAGTGGCCCGATTCGGTTGAGTACCCGGCGTCGGCCGTTGCGGGCGTACTGCCGCCGAGCCCGTGCCCCTCGCGTGGCGAACGACCGGCCGCCCCTGTTTTGCCGGATTCTGATAGTCCGCTTCCAGCCTGCGGCGTACCTTCGGCGCCGAGAGTGGCGACACGACGGTGTTGCTCGTGCGAGGAGGCGGAGATGCGCAGATCCTACGGTGGACAAGGAATTCGCGAGGTGCTGATCGGTGCCATCGTTGCTGCCGCAACGGTGGTCCTGCCGACCCCGGTTGGAACTCAGCCGATGGCTTCGGCTGCTCCGGGCGATGGTGCGCTGACGGTGCGGGTCGTGCAGGAGGTGAACGCCAACGGCGTCGTCGACTCGACGATCATGGAGCCGCCGTTGGCCGGGGTGGTCGTCCACCTCAGCGACGCCAGCGGGGCGAGTATCCAGGCGACGACCGACGACACCGGTGTCGCAGTGTTCGACCTCGCCGCATCGGGTTTGGCTGGTGGGCAGTACCGAATCGAGGCCGACAACCCGAGGCCGGACTTCTTCTATCCGGCCCACGCCGCGAACGGGCAGAGCGTCGAGGCGGAGCCGGTGACGGCTGCTGATCTCGAATCGCCGACCAACGCCAAGCTCTCGAGCACCGTCGAATTCGTCGACGTGACCGGCGACACGGACGTCTTCGTGAACATGGCGTTCTGGTATCCGCCGTACTACTGCCAGGAGAACCCGACGCTGTGCACGGCGGTGCAGCCGTGGGGGGCTGAGCCCGGAACCATCAGTGGCCCGGACGAGAAGACGCTGACCTCGGCTCCCTACCAGTTCAACTTGGACGATCAGGGTCTCGCCACCAATGTCGACACGGGCACGGTGTACGGCATCGCCTACGACCGTGACAACGAGCGGATCTTCTCGGCCGCATATGCCAAGCGTGGGGCACCGTATGGGCCGGGCGGACCGGGCGCGATCTATGTCACCGACCTGGCGGCGGGTAACACGTACCCGCTCACGGGCACCACCTCACAGTTCGCCACCATCGCGAACGCCGGCGTCGACAACCACGACATGGACGTCAATCACGACTACGACTTCTTCGACCATGTCGGCAAGGAATCGCTCGGCGACATCGACATCACCAACGACAACCGGTACCTGTTCGGTGTGAACATGTTCGACAAGACCGTCTTCGTGTTCGATCTTGCCGACGATTCGCTCGCAGGAACCTATGCGATCCCGAATCCGGGCTGTGGCGACGACTGGCGGCCGATGGGTACCGGCATGGGCCTCGACACCGACTACGTCGGTGGTGTGTGCTCCGGGCAGACCAATCAGGACATGGCCGAGCTCACCGCTCACGTCTACGAGTTCGACCCGGCGACCGGAACCTTCGGTTCGATGGTGGTCTCCCAGCCGTTGACGTACGACCGCGGGATCGCATACAAGGGTGGTACGTGCGACGGTACCGTCGAGGACGAGACCGTTGGGCGCTGGTTCTCATGGATCGACGGCTACCCGTCGGTGGCCAACGAGCAGCGAGCCGCGGGCTGTGACTACGCCGGCTGGATCGGCTACCCGACACCGATGCTCGGTGACGTGATCGAGGAAACCAATGGCGATCTGGTGATCTCGTTCCGTGATCGTTTCGCCGATCAGGTCGGGTTCAACGCCGCCGAGGAGCGTGCCAACGGAACGTTCGCGACGATCGGCGAGCCAGGCGCTGGCGGTGATGTCGTGCGTGGTTGCAAGCTCGCCGACGGGACGTTCGTGCTCGATCCGAACCTCCTGCCAGCGGACGTACTCGCCTCGACGGCCCTGTGCACCGACAACAACGACGGCGCCGGTGATGGTGGCCAGGACACCTCGTTCCGCGAGTTCTATTCCGGGGACTGGCGGACCGGCTTCCACGAAGAGTCGTTCTACGGCGGTATCGCGCTGGCTCGCAGTGAGCCGTCGATCACCGGCACTGGTTTCGACAGCACCGGCGCCGTGTGGACCCAGGGCATCGGTGCGATCGATCGAGGTGGCGAACTGCCGAGCGGCGCGCTCGGTGTCCGTACCGACGACGGCACCTCCGATCGATTCGGTAAGGGGGCCGGCATGGCCGATCTCGAGGTGCTGTGCGACGAGGCGCCGATCCAGGTCGGCAACCGTGTGTGGCTCGACATCGACGGCGACGGTACGCAGGATCCTGGTGAGACCCCGGTCGAAGGCGTCACGGTGAACATCTATGACGCGACCGGGACCACCTTGATCGGAACGACGACGACGAGTGCGTCCGGTGAGTACTACTTCGACGATACGAACGTGGCGAACGGCCTGCTCGAAGGGACTGACTATGTGATCCGGCTCGACGAACCGGCCGACTATGAGACCGGCGGGCCGCTCGACGGGTCCGTTCCCACGGTCCAAGGTGCGGGAGGAAACCCCGAACTCGACTCCGACGGTGTGATCGGAGGATCTGGATTCCCAGAGACCGACATCACCACGGGCGGTCCCGGCGTGAACGATCACTCGGTGGACTTCGGGTTCGTGTCGCCATCGGTGTCGGTGGGTGATTTCGTGTGGGTCGACACTGATCGTGATGGTCAGCAGGATGCTGGTGAGCCGGGTATCGAGGGTGTCACGTTGACGTTGACGGGGCCTGATGGTCAGCCGGTGGTCGATGTGTTCGGGAATCCGGTCGGTCCGGTCCAGACCGACGCGAACGGTGAGTACTCGTTCGACAATTTGCCGGTGTTGGAGTCGGGTGAGTCGTACACGGTGACGATCGACGAGACGTCGCCGGCACTCGACCCGTACATTCCGACGGTGGCGAACACGGGTGATCCGGCGTCGGATTCGTCGACCGGTTCTGCGACGTCCGGTGATCTGACTGCTGATGGTGATCGTGACTCGACGTTGGACTTCGGGTTCGTCCCCGACTCGGTGTCGGTGGGTGACTTCGTGTGGGTCGACACTGATCGTGATGGTCAGCAGGATGCTGGTGAGCCGGGTATCGAGGGTGTCACGTTGACGTTGACGGGGCCTGATGGTCAGCCGGTGGTCGATGTGTTCGGGAATCCGGTCGGTCCGGTCCAGACCGACGCCAACGGTGAGTACTCGTTCGACAATTTGCCGGTGTTGGAGTCGGGTGAGTCGTACACGGTGACGATCGACGAGACGTCGCCGGCACTCGACCCGTACATTCCGACGGTGGCGAACACGGGTGATCCGGCGTCGGATTCGTCGACCGGTTCTGCGACGTCCGGTGATCTGACTGCTGATGGTGATCGTGACTCGACGTTGGACTTCGGGTTCGTGTCGCCGTCGGTGTCGGTGGGTGACTTCGTGTGGGTCGACACTGATCGTGATGGTCAGCAGGATGCTGGTGAGCCGGGTATCGAGGGTGTCACGTTGACCTTGACGGACTCGAATGGTGATCCGGTGGTCGATGTGTTCGGGAATCCGGTCGGTCCGGTCGTCACCGACGCGAACGGTAAGTATGTGTTCGATGGCTTGCCGGCGTTGGCGCCGGGTGAGTCGTACACGGTGACGGTGACTCCGCCTGACGGGTATCAGCCGACGACTCCTGGCCAGGGTGGGCCGGCGTCGGACTCGTCCACGGGGTCCGCGAGTTCCGGTGACCTGACCGTTGATGGTGCCCACGATCCGACGCTCGATTTCGGG
>JAGQSS010000003.1:12622-55364 GCA_020439405.1 Ilumatobacter sp.
CGGACTCGTCCACGGGGTCCGCGAGTTCCGGTGACCTGACCGTTGATGGTGCCCACGATCCGACGCTCGATTTCGGGTTCGTTCCCAACGTGGTTCCTCAGCCGCCGACGCCGGGTGGTGAGCTGCCGCCGACTGGTGGTGACGTTGCCAACACGCTGCGCACGACTGCGCTGTTCGTCGTGCTCGGCGCGGTGCTGGTGATGTTGAGTCGTCGGCGTCGCCGTCGGGTCGCTTGATCGGGTGTGGCGATTCTCCTGCTGAGCTGAGCCGGTTCAGGACTGATGAGGTCCGGGCCGGCACGGCTCTGTGGGCGACCGTCCTCGCCGCGTTCGCCATGCTCCTACTGAGTGCGTGTGCGGCAGAGGACGCCGACGACGATGCGACCGGAGCCGGGCCGCGGGCCCCAACCGCCGAAGAGGCGGAACGATTTGCAAGCACGCGGCTGAACGCCTACCAGGACAAGATCCGCCGTGTCGACGGTGCGGTCGTGACCGAGTCGGGCTCGGTACAGATCAGCGGTTGGGTCGACACGGTCGGCCACCGAGGCTACGGCCTCGTGAGCGGTCCCGGTGTCAGTCCCTTCTTGGCCCTCTGGTCCCCGTCAACGGTCAGTGCCCAGAGCGCTCCGGGCGTCTACGCGCCCGTTCCGATCCCGGCCGATGGTTGGGAAACAACGCAGCTCGACCCCGAATCGTCGCAGCTGGCGGCGGCGCACGTCCTGCTCGTCAGCCTCGCCAATGACGTCGCGGACAACCCGGTGCTTGTTGCTCAGAGCGGCGTCAACTGGCTCCGTGAAGATGCTGTCGGTCAGCTCGCCGTCGACGTGTTCACTGGACCGATTCCCACGGGGAGCACGAGCAGTAGCTACCGATACTGGATCGATCGTGAGGGCAACCTTGCGCGCGTCGAGGCCAAGTTGGACGGTGTGCGCTGGAGCAGCTTCACCTTCGCGCCCGCCGACGAGTTGGACCTCGAGTGGCCGGAGTGAAGGGTGACCGGATGGTCCGCTGAGCACCCGTCCGTGCCCTGAGGGTGGAACGCCACGGATCGCTCTGTCATCAGCCGGGGCGAACGCGGCCAACGTGGCTCACCTTCCGTACGGCCCCAACCGTCGGTTGACTCGTGAAAACTGGTCTGATACCTTCACACATATGAAGGTGTCGATGATGTCGAAGAGCGGCCGTTGTTCGGCCGATCAGCCGGGTCGGGTCGAATCGGTCGCCGACGCGCTCATCGACGTCGAGGTCGCTGCCGATCTGGCGTCGCTCTTCCGGCTGTTGGGCGACCCGACCCGGGTCCGGATCCTGTTCGCCCTCTTGGAAGCGGGCGAGTTGTGCGTGCACGACATCGCAACGGTGGTCGACACGTCCGAGACGAAGGTGTCGCAGGCGATGCGGCTGCTGCGCAATGCCGGCGTCGTTCGCAGTCGCCGTGAGGGCCGCAACATCATCTACCGACTCGACGACGCCCACGTCCGGACGCTGCTCGACATCTCACGCGAACACGTCGCTCACCTCGGGAACGAGGGCTGATGGGCCACGACCACGATCACGGTGCCGGGCTCGCGCGGGCGGGGGAGCGTCACAAGGGGCGGCTCGTCGCCGCCTTCGTGTTGATCGGCGGCTTCTTCGTCGTCGAGGCCGTCGCCGGCATCTGGACGAACTCGCTCGCCCTCCTGTCCGATGCCGCCCACATGCTGACGGATGTGATCGGCATCGGCATGGCGTTGGCAGCGATCCAGCTGGCCTCGCGATTCGAGCGTCGGCGCGACGAGGCGCGGTCGAGGCACACGTTCGGGTTGTACCGGCTCGAGATCCTGGCGGCCTTCGTCAACGCCCTGTTGTTGTTCGGCGTCGCCCTGTGGGTCCTGATCGAGGCGGCACGTCGACTGACCGACGGTCCCGAGGTGCTGGGCGCCCCCATGCTCGTCGTCGCCATCCTGGGGCTGCTCGCCAACATCGTCGCCTTCCTCCTGCTGCGAGCGGGCTCGAAGGAATCGCTCAATGTCGAAGGCGCCTACCTCGAGGTGCTCGCCGACACGGTCGGATCGGTCGGCGTGATCGTCGCCGCCGTCCTGCTCCAACTGTTCGGATGGGCTTGGGTCGACCCGGTCATCGGTGCCGCGATCGGCCTCTGGATCCTGCCGCGCACCTGGCATCTCGGCCGGCGAGCCGTGCGCATCCTGCTCCAGGCGGCGCCTGAGGGCGTCGACATCGACGAACTCGCCGATCGACTCGCAAGCCTTGACGGCGTGGTCGACGTGCACGACCTACACGTGTGGACGCTGACCTCGGACATGGATGCGGCGTCGGCGCACCTCATGGTCACCGACGACGCCGACACGCACGGGGTCCTCGATCAGGCCCGCCACCTCCTCGCCGACCGCTACGGCATCACCCACGGCACCTTCCAGGTCGAACCGAGCAGCCACGTCGGCTGCGCCGACGTCACCTGGTAACGCCGCTGCCCAGAACGGATGCCGCGACGAGATCGGCGGCGGTGTTGTGGAGATCGTCGAGGTGAGGATCGATGACGGACCGATTTGCCTGCGGCCAGGTCGGGCGGTGGCGCGGATCGAGGTCGAAGCGGGCGCCTGGTGCTGCTAGACCGTCGCGGTGGATATCGGCACGGCGATGGGGGCGGGGTGGTCGTCGGGTATCAGCGTGTACGGCGTTCTGGCGGTGCTCGGTCTCGCCGGTCGCCTCGACTGGGTCGACGCTCCGACCTTCGTCGAGCAGTGGTGGGTGATCGCCACGGCGGTCGTGCTGTTCGGCGTCGAGTTCGTCATCGACAAGATCGCCCTCCTCGACACGGTCTGGGACGGTGTGCACACGTTCGTCCGACCGGCGATCGGGGGTCTTCTGATGGCCACGGCGACCGACACGGCCTGGTCGACCCCCGCGCTCGCTGCGTCCGGCGTGCTCATGGCGCTGAGCAGCCACAGCGCCAAAGCGTCGACGAGGCTCGTCGTCAACTCGTCGCCCGAACCGGCGTCGAACGTCGTGGTCAGCCTGGCCGAGGACGGCCTCGCAGCAGCGGTGATGGCGATCGCAATTGCCCGCCCGGAACTCGCGGTCGCCGTCGTCGCGCTGTTGACCGCGCTGTCGCTCGCCGCTGCCTTCGTGCTGTACCGCGTGGCCCGGCGTCTCGGCCGCAACCTCCGTTCGGCGACGTCGAACCGCGCCCGCCGGAGTGGCCCGCCCGACCCGACACCGGTCTGAACGTCCGGAGACGGACATGGACGGACGGTAAGCCGAGCAGCCGAGCGTCGATCTGCTCGGAGTTGCCGGAGCCAGAACGACGTGTCGCGTGATTCCGGCTCCGGCGGACACCGGATCTAGGCGGTTGCGAGCGGTTCGATCTCGTCGAGCGCGCCGGCGAGCCGGTCGCGTTCGACCTCGAGTTCGTAGCGGCTCTGGAGGTTCAACCAGAACCGTTCGCTGGTGCCGAAGTACCGGGCGAGACGTAGCGCGGTGTCGGCGGTGATGCCGCGTTTGCCGTGCACGATCTCGTTGATCCGGCGCGGTGGGACACCGACCGCGACAGCAACGCGGTGTTGGGTGATGCCGAGCGGCTCGAGGTAGTCGAGCATCAGGATCTCGCCGGGGTGGATCGGCTCCATGGTGGGTGTCGTCATGTCGTCTCCGTTCAGTGGTAGTCGACGATCTCGACGTCCTCGGGTCCGGCGGCCGTCCACCGGAAGCAGATGCGCCATTGATCGTTGATGCGGATGCTGTAGGTGTTGGCGCGGTCGCCCTTGAGCTTTTCGAGGCGGTTGCCGGGCGGGATGCGCAGGTCGCCGATCTGGTCGGCGGCGTCGAGGATGAGCAGCTTGCGCAGGGCGGCGCGTTGGTTTGTGGGGTCGAGGCGTTTGGATCGTTGTCGTTGCCACACCCGTTCGGTGTCCTTGTCTGAGAACGACTGCAGCACGCGACTGATGATAACGCTTCCCGTCATTAACGACAAACGTTATGCACGGCGCCTCCGGCTGGTGGGGAGGTCGGTCCTAGGCGACTCACGGACGCCGATGGTGACGGCGTCTACGAGTCCGCGACGATCAGTGGCCCCGGTGGCGTGGTCGAGACCATCGTCGACAAGGACCAGGACGGCGACTGGGATGTGTGGTCGAGGGACACCGACGGTGACGGCATCGACGACGTGTTCGCGTACGACGAAGATGGTGATGGCCGCAGAGATCGCGGGGTCCGGGCGCGCGACACGGACGGTGACGGCATCGTCGACATCAGGTTCGAGGATTCAGATGGCGACGGCGCTGCCGACATCACCTCGCCGGCCGACCCGGAAGGACGTCCGGTGGCCGGGGGCACCGTCCAGTTCGATCGCGACGGTGACGGACGGTTCGAGGAACGACACGAGGACGTCGACGGTGACGGTGTTATCGACCACGCCTACTACGACGACGATGGTGATGGCTTTCCCGAGACCACGGTGTCCGACGACGACCAGGACGGTGCCTGGGACGTCGCCTCGCGCGATCGCGATGGTGATGGCCTCGCCGACGATTGGGCGATCGACTCCGATGGCAACGGGTCCTGGGATCTCTGGGAACGTGACACGGACGGCGACGGAGGGGTCGACGTCTGGTCGTACGACCTCGATGGTGACGGTCGCCGCGACCCTGGCATCTGGGATGCGGACCTGGACGGCGACGGCGAGCCCGATGTGCGGTACGAGGACACCGATGGCGATGGCTTCGCCGATGAGGAGACACTGCTCGACCCTCCCGGAGCGGCGTCCGACGACGAGGTACCCGAGGGACCATCGGAGGGAGGTGTCGGCGACTGGCAGGAGGTGAGCTGCGATCAGCTCGCGGAACACGCTCGCGCCTCGATCGGACCGGTCTCACTCCCGGGTCTCTCCGACGTCACTCAGGGGCCGAGTTGCCTCGCGGTGGAGCTTGCTCGATCCGGATACGGCGAGGGTGATGGCGTCTCGTTGTACGCCTCGGTCAGCTTCGATCCAGCCGCACACGCTCTGGCTGTCGAGGGTCTTCCCGACTTCGATGTCATCGACGGCTCGGTCGAAGTGGCGGGTCAGCTCGGTGTCGATCGCGAGGACACCGGTGGACCGGCCCGCGGTGTGCTGTTCGACCGACCTGATCTGCATGAGATCTACGCCAACAGGTTCAACATCGACGATGAGGCCGGGCAGATCAGCATCGGCCCGGAACCGCTTCCGTCGCTGGTCACGCTCGAGTGCGAGGCCGGAGTGCGTTTGAGGATCGGCGGTGTTCTCGTCGTCGTCCAAGCGTACGCAAGAGACTTCATGTGCACGGACTACGGGGCGACCCTCCTCCCGCACGAAGGCGTCGATCTGGCCTGGAGCGAGCAGACCGCCGGCGAGTGGGACACCCACGACTACCGGCTGAACGGACCGCATTCGGGGACCATCTGCCCGCCTGAGGTGCTCGCGCGTCAGGTGGTGACGTCGCAGGCCGCCTTCGAGGCCGATTTCGAGGCAGCGGTGTCCCTGATCGACCAGATCGTCGATCGGATCGCCATGCCGGCCTGGGTGTTCGACGAAGACGCTTTCGAGGCCCGTGTCTCGGCGGACAGCGGATGAAACGTCGCCCATATGAGCCCGAATCTGTGCGCCCACGCAGCTGCGCACCTCCGTCGAGAGCGGGATCAACACCCGTCCCACCGAAGTGACCGCGCGGTCCGAGCGGTCCTGACCGGGCTACAGCCAGGGTCGGCCAGAGCCTGCGAACTTTCTGAGCGCAGGCACGTCGTTGCGGCTCAGCGTCGGCGACACGGTTGTGGGGTCGAAGTACCTCAGCCAGACAGGCTGAGAACACGGACCGGCGAAGATCCGGCAGAATGCGGGCCCTGAGCAGGTTCGTCGCCCTCCGGGACGTCGCCTGGGCCGTGCCTCAACGGGCGAGGCACGATGGCCTCTGATGAGGGCCCGCTCGAAGGCGTCAGCTCATCTACCAAGGGTTTTTCGAGCGGATGAGGGGAATCGAACCCCCGTATTCAGCTTGGGAAACGGAAGTACCTCGACGGCCCGATAGGGCTGTGACCTGGGGATACGTGCGTTGAGCTGGTGATTCGCGCCGTCGGCGCACTGCTGACGGTAGCCGGTGCTGACCGCTGTCGACCGCTGCGTGAGGCATGGCTGAGGCACGAGACCCTGAAGAGGCAGTCGTTCAGGGTGAGTGGTCCGCGGCCGAACTCGTTGATGCTCGCCGACCTATGCGTTGTGATCCAACTGCTCGCGGAGCTCGCGCTTGAGCACTTTGCCGTAGTTGTTGGTTGGCAGGCTCTCGACGAAGCGGTACTCCTTCGGTCGCTTGTAGCGGGCGATGCGTTCGAGGCAAAGCTGGTCGAGCTGGTCGATCGTGGGAGGACGCTCGGCGTCGATGGCGACGACGAACGCGACCACGGCTTCGCCCCACTCCGGGTCGGACCGACCGACGACCGACACGGCGGCCACGTCGTCGTGTCGGAGCAGTGCCTCCTCGACCTCGCGCGGGTAGATGTTCATCCCGCCGCTGATGATCAGGTCCTTCGACCGATCCCGGAGGGTCAGGAAGCCGTCGGCGTCGAAGCTGCCGACGTCGCCGGTGTGGAGCCAGCCGTCGCGAATCGCGTCCGACGTCGCGTCCGGTTGCTCCCAGTAGCCCGACATCACGACGTCGCCGCGCACCACGATCTCACCGGTCTCACCCGTCGGCAGCGCAACACCGTTCTCGTCGACCACCCGGACCTCGACGTCGGTGCGCACGGCTCCGACGCTCTGCATCCGTTCGGCCCAGCGAGGATGGTCGCGGTCTGCGTGGTCGGCCTTCGACAAGGCCGTGATCGTCATCGGCGTCTCACCCTGCCCGTAGATCTGTGCGAGGCGAGGCCCGAACACCTCGAGCGCTCCTGTGAGATCGGCGAGGTACATCGGCGCGCCGCCGTAGACGATCGTCTTCAACCCGGACAGGTCGGCGTCGAGGATCGCCGGGTCCGACGCGAGTCGCTTCACCATCGTCGGGGCGGCGAAGAACGACACGCCCGACCGCCGCCGGAGCACGTCGGCGATCTCGGTGCCGTCCACACCTCCGGACGGCGGGATGACGCTGACCGCGCCCCGCGCCACGTGGGGGAGCGCGTAGAGGCCGGCGCCGTGCGAGATCGGCGCGGCGAGCAGCACGGCGTCGTCGGCGGTGATCGAGTCGATGTCGGCGAAGTAGCTGAGCGACATCACCAGCAGATTGCGGTGCGTGAGCGTGGCACCCTTCGGTCGGCCGGTCGTGCCGCTCGTGAAGAACAGCCACGCCGCGTCCGCCGGCCGCCGGTCGGTGATCGCGATGCCTGACGCACCTGCCAGTTCGGCCCAGCGCCGGCCCGTCGCGACGATGCAGGTGCCGAGCGTGTCGATGTCGTCGGCCAGCGTGTCGAGGTCGTGGTGGTCCTCGTCGACCACGACGGCACTCGCGGCGCTCTGCTCGAGGACGTAGGCGACCTCGTCGCGATGCAATCGCGCGTTGATCGGCACCGCGACCAGGCCGGCGTGCCAGATCGCGAACAGCGCTTCGAGGTACTCCGGCCGGTTGCGCATCACGATCGCGACGCGGTCGCCCGGCTGGAGTCCGAGCCGATGGCGGAGTCCGCCGGCCAGACCGGCCACTCGGGTCGCCACGGTGGCCCAGTCGGCGTGGACCTCGTGGCCGACGGCGATCGCCGGCCGCCCCGGCCAGCGCTGTGCATTCCGCTCGACCCACACGGCGAGGTTCATCTCAGGTCTCCAATCTCATGCGTCCGACGGATCGCTCGCGGCCCAGCCGGTGATGGCGACGATCTCGAACACGTGCACCGTCGCGAACGGCTGGTCCCGGTATTGCACGAACAGCTCGGCCAATCGGTCCGCGAGCGCGTCGGTCGTGTCGTGTGGGCCGTGACCGAGCCAGCGGAGCCGGGCGCGTACCCACCACAGCTTCGACCAGTCGTCGCGATCCCATCGTTCGATCGCCAGCGTCGCTCGTGGGTCGTGTTCGAGGTTGCGCTCGCGCTGCAGCCGGGTCGACGACTTGGGCTTCACGAGGTCGACCGGCGACCCCACGTGGTTGCCGACGACGGCGTACACGGTCGGGCCGACGTCGATGCCGAGTTCCGGATGCTGGGTCGCCATGAACCCGTGGCTGTGGCCGCGGAGCCACTCGTTCGCGAGATCCTTCGACAGCTGCATCGGCCCGACCGTACGCGCCGTACGCGGCTCAGGCGGCGTTGACCGCCGGCAGGATCTCGTCGTTCAAAACCCGCAGATCCTCGAGCGTCTTCGACGTCGGCACGTCGGCGAACGGCGGCCAGATCAACGGCATGGTCATCCCGGCCTCCTTCAGCTCGATCAAATTGCTCGTGATCTGCTCCTGGGTGCCGCTCAGCAGGTTGGTGAGCTTCCCGTTGCGGGTCTGGTCGGTCGGCTCGTCGGTGATCACGAACCAGCACATGCTCGACACCTCGAGCTCGTCGACCGACTTGGCGCCGAGAGCATCGAGCTCCTCGCCGATCGCCTCCAGCCACACTCGCAGCTCCTCGGGCGTGTCCTGGATGCCGATCCAGCCGGACAGATCGTACTTGGCGACCTTCTTTGCGGAGATCTTCGGGTTGACGAGGCCGCTCATGAAGATCGGCGGGTGCGGCTTCTGCACGGGCTCCCAGCCGAAGCCGCTCGGCGCGAAGTCGGCGAACTCGCCGTGGTACTCGAAGGTCTCGTTGGTCCAGATCCCCTGGCAGATTTCGATCGTCTCACGCACGTGAGCATGACGACGAGGGAAGATGTCGGTGGCGCTCGCAGCGTCGAACTCCTCGGGCATCCAGCCGGCACCGACGCCGACGTTCAGGCGGCCACCCGAGAGGTGATCGATCGTGGCGCACTCGGCCGCGAACACGCCGGGCGAGCGGTATGGGGTGTCGGTGATGCTCATGCCGATGCGGCACTTCTCGGTCTTGGCGGCAAGCCACGGGATGAGCGGCCAGCCCTGGAACCACTTCCCGTTCGACGAGACCGGCATCTGGAGTGGGAACTGGTCCATCATGCCGAACGGGTACTTCATCTCGCCCCGGTCGGATGCCTCGGGCACGATGATCCGGTCGAGTGTCCAGATCGAGTCGAACTCGAGCTCCTCGGCGAGCGCCGTGAGATCCTCGAGCTCCTTGATCGTGACGTGGTCGCGGAAGTTGGGCAGGTAGAGCGCGAGCTTCATGTCGGCCATGAGTGATGTCCCCTCGTTCGAGTCGTTCGGGGCCCCCATGACCCGTGAACATGTGCGCACCCGTGGGTCCGCATGGCCGACCGTACGAAACGCAGCTGGCCGCTCGAACAACGCCATCTCAACAGTTGGTCAACGAGGCGGGCCGACTCCGATCCCGTTCCTGTCGAGCGGATACCGTCTGGTCGTGGGGATCAGTCGACACGACGTCGGCCGACGGGTGCTCGTCGTCGACGACGACGAGGGTGTGCGCACAGGTGTGACCTGGGCGCTCGAGGCCGACGGCTTCGACGTCGAAGCCGTCGAGAACGGTGTGCACGCACTCGAGCGGATCGAGTCGTCACCTCCCGCGCTCGTGGTGCTCGACCTGTCCCTTCCCGGCGTCGGCGGGCTCGACATCCTGCGTCGCGTTCGCGAGCGGGAGGAACGGGAGCGGAGCTTCCGGCTGCCGATCATCGTGCTGTCAGGACGCGACGGCGAAGCCGACCGAATCGTCGGCCTCGACCTCGGCGCCGACGACTATCTGGTCAAGCCGTTCTCGCCGGGCGAGCTCGCCGCCCGTGCCCGCTCGGTGCTCCGACGGTGCGGCGACTACGGGGGCGGACGGAACGATCGGTTCGTGCCGGTCGGCACGGGCGTCGAGGTCGACGTGGTGTCGCGCGACGTCTGGCTCGACGGCGAACCGGTCGATCTGGCGGCCAAGGAGTTCGAGCTGCTCGCCTACTTCGTCGAGCATCCGCGCCGCGCGTGCACTCGTGACGAGCTGCTGGCGGCGGTGTGGTCGAGCAGCGAGGGATGGCAGACGCCGGCGACGGTGACCGAGCACGTGTACCGCCTCCGCCAGAAGTTGGAGGACGACCCAGGTCGACCGAAGCTGCTCACGACCGTGCGCGCGGTGGGGTATCGATGGGAGGGGTGACGACGCTCTCGGGCGACGAGGTGACGGCGGTGCTCGATCGACAGACATCGGTGATGGAGCAGCTCGCGGCCGGCGACCGGCTCTCCGACGTCCTCGAGGGGATCGTCGTGGCACTCGAGGAGCTCATCCCCGGCAGTCGCTGCTCGGTGTTGCTGCTCGACGAGGCCGGCGTGCTGCGCCATGGCGCGGCGCCGACGCTCCCGGCCGGGTACTCGTCAGCGATCGACGGGCTCGAACCGGGCCCGCTCGCCGGCTCGTGCGGCACGGCCGTGTACCAGGGGGAGCAGGTCGTCGTCACCGATGTGCTGTCAGATCCTCGGTGGGCGTCGTTCCGTGACCTCGCCGTCGAACACGACATCGGAGCCTGTTGGTCGAGCCCGATCCGCTCCGAGTCCGCAATCGTCGGGACGTTCGCGGTCTACGACCGTCGCCCCCACGAACCCGACACACGGGAGCGCGAGCTCGTCCGCCGCTTCACGCACCTCGCCTCGATCGCGGTCGCCCACGACGGTGCCGCGAGAGAGCGCGAAGCGCGCCACATCGCCGAGCTCGCACGACAGACGGCCGAGCGGGCGAACCACGCGAAGTCGCAGTTCGTCACCGCCCTCAGTCACGAGCTGCGAACCCCGCTGCAGTCGATCACCGGGTTCACGGAGAGCCTGAGAACGCTCGACCTGTCGCCCCATCGCCGCCGCCAGGCGCTCGACGGCATCTCGAACGCGTCGGCGCACATCCTCTCGATCGTCGACGACGTGCTCGATCTCGCGAGGGTCGAGGCCGGTGCGATGCCGATCGTGCTCGAGCCGGTCGACGCGGCAGCGGTCGCCCTCGCGACCGTGGCGCTGACCCAACCGCTCGCTGAGGCGCGCAACGTGGGCGTCGAGTGCGTTGGTCAAGCGGCCGAAGTCGTCGCGGATCGCCGCCGGCTGCAGCAAGTCCTGCTGAATCTCGTCTCGAACGCGCTCCGCTTCTCCAGCCCGGACACGATGGTCACGATGCGCACCGAGGCGGACTCCGATCGTCGACCCGGCGCGGCGAGCATCCACGTGATCGATCAGGGGCCGGGCATCCCGGAGGAGCTCATCGACCGACTGTTCGTGCCGTTCGATCGTCTCGGGGCCGATGCCGGTCGCGAGGGCGGCGCCGGTCTCGGGCTCGTCCTGGCCAGACGGCTGACGGAGGCGATGGGCGGGACGCTGGACCTCGACAGCACCGTCGGCGTCGGTACCCATGCCACGATCACGCTGCAACAGCCCTCGACCGAGTCGCCGGCGGCGTGCCGCAGCAGATGAGGGACGCACGCCCCCTCGAGGGCATCCGAGATTCGTGCGAACCCGTTCTGTGACGGGACCGGCTGAAGAGCCCTCCAGACTCCGCGGTTGCTGAGACGCCACCGCGGCTCGGACCGTCGTCAGATGACGCCGAGCGTCGCGGGGAGCGACGGCGACGTCAGGAACATCAGACTGCACAGCGGATGTTCGTCTACCGCACTTGCCCTGGTCAGCGACAGTCTCGAATCGTGTCGGGGCCAGCGTCGTGCCTCATACGTGCCTCAGCCGTGAGGCACGAAGCTGAGTCGGGCGCACTCAGGTCGCGGGTGTCGCATGCTCCTGCATGTGCTCTGAGCAGGACGTTCGCGTGGAGCGGATGAGGAGAATCGAACTCCCGTCATCAGCTTGGGAAACGGAAGTTCCTCGACGGGTTGGCAGCGCTGTGACCTGGGGAAACGTGCGATGAGCTGGTGACTGACGCTGTGGGCGCAGTGCTGACGCTACCCGGTGCTGACCCCTGTTGATCTCTGCGTGAGGCACGGCTGAGGCACGGCCGCCGCCAGCGCGAGATGAGCAGATCGCGCACACTTGACGGATCTGCTCGGCCAGAACATCGTGTAGTCGGTGGGACTATCGAGCCCGTCGTGCGGGCCGTAGTGCGGAGCGGCCCGACGGCTGGACACCGGAATACGGAGCTCGCGTTCTGGGCGGATGCCTCGGGGCGACGGACGATCGCAACGCCGTTTCAGAGTGGGCTTGAGCGTCGTCGGCGTGTGGAGATGTCACCCCCGGCCGCGGTGTGCCGGTTCACTCTTCGCGGTTGGCGAGATCACCATCGAGTCGACACCGTTCAACTGGCGTTGCCGGTTCTTCACTGTTGCGGGCTCGAGCATGCTGTTGCGATCGCGGCGCACGTCGATGTCGACCGAGCCAACTTCGGTGATCACCAACTTGGAACGTGTGCCGTCGCGGCAGTTCCCGCAGTTGCAGCGTGCCGAGCCGTGGTTCGTGTCGCCGACATGCTCATCCATCTCGACCTCTAGGCCGGTCTCGAGGATCTGCATTGTTGAGACCAACCAGGAGTCCGCCCGAGCCGACCGACCCCTTCCACGCGTGCTCGAGTGTCGAGCGCCTCGGCGGCCGATTACTGCGGCCCGACCCTTAATGATGTAGCACCTGGGTCGGCAACTGACTTCAAACAACTGGCGCTTCCCCGTTGTGACCTTGCACCCCTCGCCAATCTGTGACTTTCACCTTCAATTGGGTCTGTACTCGAACTTGGCGCCCGGGGCAGACTTGAGACCTCATGACGGGCCGTCCTCCGAAGTTCAGCGTGCGCCTCTCGAGTGGGGTGCGACCAGAAGCCTTTCGGGACGCTGCGATGGCGGCGGAGGAGGCCGGATTCGATCAGATCTGGACCGGCAACGACCAGTTCAAGCGGTCCGGTATCGTCCCCGTCGCTCTGGCATTGGACGCCACGTCCCGGATTCGGGTCGGCTCGAGTGTGCTCAACACGGTCACGCTGCATCCGATCGAGATCGCGTCGTTGGTCGCCAATCTGCAGGATCTCTCGGGCGGTCGGTACCTCCTCGGGCTCGGTGCGGGGTCCGAGGTGTACCTGCGATGGATCGATGCCGATCTTGCCTCGCCCGTCGAGCGGACCCGACGAGGTCTCCGCATCGTCCGCGCTCTGCTCGAAGGTCGGAAGGTGAACGAACTCCCCGGAGAGGAGCGCTGGAGCGACAACGCGCGGTTGATCGGCCCTCCGGTCGCGTCGACACCGATCTATGTCGGCGCCATGGGTCCGCGGATGCTCGCGATGGCGGGACGCGAGGCCGATGGTGTGCTCGCACTCTGTCTGCCTCCGTCGCACGTCGCCTGGGTGCGAGATCAGGTCGGCTCCGGTGCGGCCGAAGACAGCGACTTCGATCTCGCGTGCTGCGTGTGGGTCTCGATCGACGAGGATGCGCATGCTGCACGAGAGCGGCTTCGGCCGAAGATCGCGGCCGCCGGGGGCCACCTGTCGAGCGACGCCTTGCTGCGTGCCGGCATCGACCCGGAACGGTGCGCGCACGTCCAATCGATGTGGGACGCCGGCAACGAAGCCGAGGCACTCGCATCCGTCGATGAGTCGATGATGCAGCTGGGTATCGCCGGGGACACCGATCTGGTGATCGAGCAGTGCAGCCGGCTACTCGGCATCGGCGTCCGCCATTTGTCGTTCGGGCAACCGCTCGGCGAGTCGCCCATCGAGGCGGTCCAACTGTTGGGTTCGCGGGTGCTGCCCGCATTAAGAGAGAGGTTCTGAGACATGACCACCACCGAGCGCATCAGCTCGACGACGTGGCCCACGGATCTGCGCGAGCCGACCACGTCGGAGGCGATCCTGCACAACGTCCGATCGATCCTGCCGGTCGTGACGACCGAGGCAGCTCCGTCGAACGAGCAGGGGTACATGACTTCGGCCATGACCGAGGCCTGCCGAGCGGCGGGGATCTTCCGTGTCGGCTTCTCGCGCGAGCGAGGCGGGCCCGAGATGTCGATCTCGGATCAGACCCGGATGGTCGAGATGGTCGCGACCGTTGACGCGTCGATCGCGTGGAACGTCACCGTGTTGGCCGCCACCGGATTCTATGCGGGACGCCTGTCCGACGGCGCATTCGCCGAGCTGTACCCGGACCTCGACCGGGCCACGTGTGGGTCGTTCCACCCCAAGGGTGTCGCACGTCAGGTGGAGGGCGGATACCGGGTGAGTGGCAACTGGAACTTCGGCAGCGGGATTCGGTCGTCCGACCGCATCGTCGCCGGTGCCGAGGTGGTCGACGAAGTGGGCGAGCCCGTGTTGAAGGACGACGGCTCGCAACTGACCCTCGGTGTCTGGCTCCCCACTGATGATGTACGTCTACGCGACGACTGGCACACGATCGGTCTCCGCGGCTCGGGAAGTCAGGGGTACGCCGTCGACGATGTGTTCGTGCCGGCCGATCACAGCTTCGACCGCTTCTTCGCCGGCAACGCGACTGCGCCGCCCCTGTCGAAGCACCCCGACCTGCCCTTCTACAGCATGGGCGGTATCTCACTGGGTATCGCCCGCCACGCGATCGACATCGTGTCGACGGAACTCGCGAAACGTTCGGGTGCGCGCGCACCGGGCGAGCGCAGCTTGGCGCTCCTCGGTGAGGCGGACTCTTGCCTACGAGCGATGAGGGCGACGATCTACGCGGGCCTGTCACAACTCGACGAGGAGACGTTCACCCCGGGCGCGGTGCCGTCGACCCGCGCGCTCGCGCGTGGCGACGCTCCGTTCGCCGCCGAACTCGCGCGGCGCGTGCTCGACATCTGCGTCGATCTGTACGGCTCCAAGACGATCTACGAGGTGAATCCGCTCGAGCAGCTGATCCGAGATCTGGTCGGGCTCAGCGTCCACTTGTCGACTTCTCGTGCGATGTGGTCGCGGGTCGGCCAAGTCGTGCTGGACGAGTACGCGCGAGACGGGGAGGGGTCATGAGCCTCACCGACGATCCTGAGTCGTCCTCGACGACCGAGGCGCGGGTCGCGGCGGTCATGGCCCGGCGTCGCCGAGGAGACGACGCGCGGCGGGCGTCCGGTCGTGCCGACTGGTCGTCCTGGCCGGAGTACGAGGCAGCCGACAAGGGCCTGCGCGACTACTGGTATCCGGTCGAGTGGTCGTCCGAGGTCGGCCGGCACCCGGTCGGCGTGCGCGTGTGCGGCGAAGACCTCGTCCTGCAACGCGACGAGCAGGGAACCGTGTACGCGTTGCACGACCGTTGTCCTCACCGCGGTGTCCCGCTGTCACTCGGCAAGGAGGAGTTCCCGGGAACGGTGACGTGTCCATACCACGCGTGGACGTTCGATCTCGCGAGCGGTGAACTCGTCGCAGTGATCACCGACGGTCCGGATTCGCCGATGTGTGGGAAGGCAAACGTCACGACGTACCCGACCGCGGAAGCGGTCGGCTTGGTGTGGGTCTTCGTCGGCGACCGCGAACCGCACCCGCTCTCGGATCAACTCCCCGAGGAGCTCGTCGACCCGCCCGCCTACGCCGTCGGTGGCCGGATCCAGGATCGTTCTGGTGACTGGCGCCTGTACGCGGAGAATGGTTTCGACGAGGGCCACGCCAAGTACCTGCACCGCACCAGCTACTGGCGGATCTTCAAGACGATGCCGACGTGGAACAAGGTCCACATCGAGCGGCACGGGCGCTGGATCTACCGGATCGAGGACGAGCGGCACTGGGAGGCCGACTTCCCGGGTCTCGGGCGCTGGTCGAACGACCGATGGTGGAAGATCAAGCCGAAGCAACAGCAGGGCAAGATGTTGGGGAACACGGGAGGCTCCAAGAAGAACGACTCCTACATCGCCGGTCAGGGACTTCCCGGATTCGCGTCCCTGTCACTGCCGGGTGTGCTCCGCATCGCTTATCCACAGTTCATCCACTACGAGTTCTACGTGCCGATTGAGTCCGGCCGCACGAAGTACGTCGGTGTGATGGTCCAGTTCAAGACCGGATTCCAGCGGGCCGCCTTCTTCCTCAAGTACCTCGGCGGTATCCGGTGGCTGTTCCACGGCAACTTCTCCAGCCAGGACCACTGGATGGTCGAACACACCGACGCGCCGCCTGAACGGTTGTATCGCCCCGACATCTCGCTGATCGAGTGGCGTCGCCTCGTCGAAGAGGGCAACCCGTTCGACCCCGCAAGCGCCGACCACGCCGAGTCGACGGAGGATGGTCGCTGATGCCGGTCGAGATCAGTCCGGAACCTCAGGGCCGCATCGTCGATGCCGGCGGGCTCGGCTATCACGTGATTGAGATGGGCTCTGGCCCGCCAACGTTCTTCTTGCACGGCGGCGGACCCGGCTGCACCGCGTGGACGGACTTCGGCCCGGTCGCACCGCTGTTCGCCGCCAACCGCACCTGCTACCTCGTCGATCTCTTGCAGTACGGCAAGTCCGAGAAGTGCACGATCAGTGGCCCGATGTGGGATTTTCACGCTCGTACCGTGTGCGATCTGATGGACGCGCTCGGCGTGGACCGGGCCGACTTCGTCTGCAACTCCTGGGGAGGCACGATCGCCCTCGCCCTGGCCGCGAACTTCCCGGAGCGGACTCGCAGCCTCGTCGTGACGGGTTCGATGCCGGTGTTCCACGGCCCGCTTGCTCCCCTGCCCGAAGGCGGGCGGCGTGGTCGCAAGGCGCGCGACGCCTACTTCGGCGGTGACGGTCCGTCCTGGGAGAAGATGCGTCAACTAATGGCCGACCTCGAGTGGTACGACCCGAGCGAGATCCCAGACGCGACGGTCACGATGCGCTTCGAGCAGTCGGTGGACGTCGACGAGATGGAGCTCGCCGCCCGCTCCGACAGTCCGCGCGGCGATTGGCAGGACCTCAGCGACGCGCTCGGCCGCATTCGGTGCCCGGTGCTCTTCGCGTGGGGGATGTACGACGACTTCCTGACGCCCGACTACCCGTTGATGCTTGCCCGGATGGTCGAGCACGGACAGCTGTACGTCATGGACAAGGCGTCTCACCACCTGCAGGAGGAGCGCCCACAGCACTACTACTCGGTCGTGTCGGGCTTCCTCGACCAGACCGACCGATTCGCACCGGAGGACCATCGCTGATGCGCCGTTTCGCCACCACTTCGACCCTGTTCGCCGTCGTGCTCGCCGGTGCCGTGCTCTTTCGTTCGCAGTTGGTCCGCCTGCTCACGCGCACGACGGGCACGTGGATCGGCGCGCCGCGTGGCTGATCCCGAGGCGATCGTCGCCGCTGCCGAGGCGGCCGTCGACCGTGACCGTCTCGTCGAGCTGTGCGCGGCGATGGTCGACATCGCCTCACCGACGGGGAACGAGGGTCCGCTCGCTCGCCTTCTCGCCTCCGAGATGACCGCGTCGGGGCTCGACGGCAGGACCCAGGACCTGACCAAGGGTTCATGGCTGGGAGGCGACATGGCCAACGCCTACGGGCGGTGGCGTGGTGACGCGTCCGACCGGTCACTGATGCTGTACGCGCCGCTCGACACGGTGACGACGGGCGACCCGGCGGAGGACCTCCCATGGGCAGGACCCAACATGCGCGCCGACATGACCCCGGCGGCCGAGACGCGCGACGGGCTGGTGATCGGGCTCGGTGCGCAGAATCCGAAGGGCCATGGTGCATGCGTGTTGGTCGCCGGTGAGGCGCTCGCGGCAGTCGAGGCACCGCTAGGCGGCGACCTCCTGTTCGGGTTCGGCGCCGGCGGTATGCCCACGAACCGGCGGCGACCGGGCCTGCATCCTGGCCACGGGGTCGGTTGCGCAGCGCTCGTCGACCTCGTGCAGCCGGACGAAGCGGTCATCGCTAAGACCGGGTGGGCAATCTCGTGGGAGGAGGTCGGCCTGATGTGGTTCACCGTGGAGGTCGAGGGCGCGCACACGTACGTCGGGAGTCGGCACCTGTTGCCGTATCGGAACGCGATCGCGGATGCCTCCCACATCGTGAGTGGTCTCGAGCGTTGGTTCCCTACCTGGGCGGAGTCGCACCGCGACGGACTCGTCGCGCCCCAGGGCGTCGTCGCATCGATCGAAGCGGGGTGGGAGCGGATGGCGGCCTTCACCCCGGCCGTGTGCCGCTTCAGCGTCGATCTCCGCATCAGTCCGCGTACCACTCCGGACGAGGCTGCCCGTGCCTTCATCTCCGAAGTCGAGCGTCTCGCACGGGAGATCGGGGCGGAGGCGACGTGTTCGGTCGACGTGACGATCCCAGGGACGACGACCTCGCCCTCGTCACCGATCATCACGTCGGCGATTCGATGCTGGGAAGACCTCGAGGGTCGGGCACATCAGCCGATCGCCGGGTTGTCCGGAGCCACGGACGCGAACATCCTGCGCTCGCACGGCGTGCCGACCGCTCGAGTCGGTTTGCCGAAGGTGAGTTCCGATCGCCTCGAGGCCGACTTCCAGCTCGGCATGAACGCGGTCGACGTCGATGACATGGAGCGCCTCACCAAGTTGTTGATCCGGATTGCCGTCGATCGTCTCGGTGTGGGCGACGGAAGCGGAGTTCGGGCATGAGCTCGATCGTGATCGGCGCGGCGGCGTCGCACACGACCTTGATGAACACGAAGTGGGACGAGGTCGACCACCTCAGGCGTGCCCACCGGTACCGCGACGCGCTCGCGGTCGCCCGCGAGCGGATCTCGGCGGCCCATCCCGACCTAGTGGTCATCGTCGGCTCGAACCACTTCCGAGGGTTCTGGCTCGATCTCATGCCCGCCTTCACGATCGGGGTCGATCGAGTCGTCGCTGCCGGCGAACACGGAACGCCGTCCGGTCCACAGCGGACGGATCCATCGGCCGCACTCGCGCTGTGCCAGAGCTTGCTCGACCGTGACATCGACGTTGCGTTCTCGACCGACCTGCAGGTCGATCACGGGGTCTCCCATGCGATCCAGTACCTCGTCCCCGAGGGACTTCCCGTGGTTCCGCTGATCGTCAACGTCTTCGGGCCGCCGCTGCCGAGCCTGACGCGTTGTCTCGCCGTCGGCGAGGCGCTCCGTCGCGCGGCGGCCGGCCTCGCCGGCGGCCGACGGGTCGCGGTCATCGGAACCGGTGGGCTGTCCCACGCCGTGCCGTTTCCCGACTGGCGCGATCCCGTCGGTGACGACGAGGAATTCCTGGCGCGTAGCTTCCGCGAAGGTCGCGGCCGTTGGGAGGAGTTCGAGTCGCGTCGTCGCCCAATCGTCACGGGCGCCACCCCGCGACTGAACGAGGACTTCGACCGTGAGGTACTCGACCTGCTCGCTCGTGGCCGACTGTCTGTGCTCGCCGAGAGCTACACGACCGAGTCGCTCGTCGCGAGCGCCGGAAACGGTGCCAACGAGGTCCGCGCCTGGATGCTGACGGCCGCCGCCCTCGGCCATTGCCCGGGTGAGGCGCTCGCGTACTCGCCGATGCCCGAGTGGCTCACGGGCATGGCCGTCGCCGTGATCGAGCCCGACGTCGGCGCCGCCGCGTCGTCACCCCACCCGCCCCATCCCACCCAGGAGGAATCCATATGAGCATCTGGACCGATCTCACTGGCCTGTCGTTTTCCGTCGACTTCGTCGACGCCGGCGGCGTGCCGACGCGTGCACTGACGGCCGGACCTCTCGACGGTCCGCCGGTCGTCTTCCTGCATGGCACGAGCGGACATCTCGAAGCGTTCAGCCGAAACATCGGCCCGCACGTCGCGGCCGGGTTTCGCTGTCATGCCATCGACATGCTCGGCCACGGATACACCGGCAAGCCCGACTACCAGTACGAGATCCCGCGATACGTCGAGCATCTTGTCGCGTATCTGGACGCACAGGGCATCGGTGCCGCCCATCTCGTCGGGGAGTCACTCGGCGGCTGGGTCGCCGGTTGGCTGGCGAGTGAACAACCCGACCGTGTCGCCAGCCTGCAGCTGGTGGCGGCAGGTGGGACCAAGGCGAATCCCGAAGTGATGAACCGCATCAAGACGTCGACCACGAAGGCGGTGACGGAGGACGACATCGATCTGACGCGGCAGCGCCTGCACCTGCTGATGTACGATGGCGAGAAGGACGTCAGTGAGGAACTCGTCGAGATCCGGCACGCGATCTATCACCATCCGGACTTCGTCTCGAACCTGCACAACCTGCTCTGCCTCCAGGAAATGGAGATTCGCCAACGCAACCTGATGCGGCCGGAACGCCTCGCGGCGATCGACGTGCCGACCATGATCGTGTGGGGCAACGAGAATCCGTTCGGCGAGGTGCCCGAGGCCACCGCGATGCACGAGACGATCGAGGGCTCCCGTCTCGAACTTGTCGGCAAGTGCGGCCACTGGCCGCAGCACGAACAAGCGGATTGGTTCAACCCGGTCAGCATCGGGTTCATCGAGGCGAACCTGTGACTGACGGGCGTCCCCGACGCTCGTACGTCGACGCACCGCACGGCCAGATCCACGTTGCCGAGGCGGGTTCGGGGACGCCACTGATCCTGATCCATCAGACACCTCGATCGTCCGACGAGTTCCGCGAGGTCATGGGCCTGTTGTCGTCGCAGGTCCGCACCGTCGCATTCGACCTGCCGGGAATGGGCGCGTCGGACCCATTGCCGGCACCACCGTCGATCGAGGAGTATGCGGCGGCGGCCCTGCACGTGGCCGACGCGCTCGGTCTCGACAGTTTCCATATCTGTGGGCATCACACGGGTGGCGTCGTCGCGGTCGAGGTGGCGGCGCACGCCCCTGATCGAGTTCGATCGATCGCGTTGTCGTCGACGCCGTGGATCGACGGCTCGGCCCGTCGGGCGCGTGCGTCGGCCCCGCCCCCGGTCGACGTCGCGACGCATCGTCCGGATGGTGGGCACCTCATTGATCTGTGGAACCAGCGTCGGCCCTACTACCCGATGGGACACGAACTCCTCGACCGGTATCTCGCCGACGCGTTGCGAGCGTCCAGCACGGAAGAGGGACATCGCGCGGTCGGCCGCTATGCGATGGACGAGCGTTGCCGCTCGGTTCGCTGCCCGGTTCTCGTGATCGAACATGCCGGCGACCCGTTCGCAAGCAAGCACACCGATGCTCTCGTCGCCGGATTCCGGCCCGTATCGGTCGTTCTCGTGGAGGACGGTCGGATCCCGCTCGAGCACGGTGCCGTCGCGGTCGCCCGAGCACTCGCCGACTTTGTCGGTCGTTGAGAAACCCGCGTCAACAAGTCGACTTTGTTTCCATAGCGTTGCGAGCCGGTTTGTCGCCCGAGTTCAACGGGGCGCACCCCCATCCGACCTTTGATTCGTAGTTCACCGGTACGTCACTCCTTCGTTTCCCTCTGTACCGACTTGCAGGCCTCCGCGACAATCTGCCCATGCGTTTCAGCGTTCGAGCCGGAATGGGAGGGGGGCCTCGGGCGGCGGCAGCTCGAGCCGTCGCCGCGGAAGAGGCGGGATTCGATCAGATCTGGACCGGGAACGACTTTCTCGGTCGATCGGGGTTGATCAGTCTCGCGGCGGCCTCGCTGGCGACCTCCCGAATCGAACTCGGTGTCGGCGTCGTCGACCCGATCACGCTGCACCCGGGTCAGATCGCGTCGATCGCGACCGAACTTCAGGAGCTCTCCGAGGGTCGGTTCCTGCTCGGAATCGGCGCAGGCTCGGACGTGTTCTTCGGACGTGCAGGGCTCACACCTCCCTCGCCGGTGACGCGGACCCGGGAGGCGGTCGCCGCGATCAAAGTGTTGCTGCGGGGTGAGTCGCCCGCGGACGAACCGCTCGCGGCAGACGGTTGGGCGCCCGGAGCGGTACTCGAGCACGTCGCCACCGTCCCGCCGCCCGTGTACGTCGGCGCGATGGGTCCCAAGATGCTGGCACTCGCTGGGCGGCTCGCCGATGGTGCGCTCCCGCTCTGCCTGCCTCCGTCCCGGTTCGCCCGCGCTCGTTCGTTGATCCAGGGCGGAGCAGCGGCGCACGATCGGGTGCTCGACGATTTCGACCTCGTTGCGTGCATCTGGTGTTCGATCGATGACGACGCTGACCGCGCACGGCTCCATCTCGCTCGACACATCGCGCAATACAGCGGTTCGCTCTCGCCCGACGCGCTCGCCGAGGAAGACCTCGATCCCGACGAGTTCCAGATGGTGCAGCGCGTCGTCCTCGACGAGGGTCTCGACGCCGGCGCCAGGGCGGTCACGCCGAGCATGCTGACCCTCGGCGTCGCCGGCGGGCCTGACGATGTCCTCGAACAGATCGCCACGCTGGCCGAACAAGGTGTCGAGCACCTCTCGTTCGGTCCGCCGATGGGGCCCGATCTGGGCGACGCCCTCCACGTTCTCGGCACCAAGGTCTTTCCCGAGGCGCGACGGATGCTCGACTCCTGACCAGCCGGTCTCCCCGAACCCCTACCCAACAGAAAGGTACGACGTGATCAATCCGGAAATCCTCGACGATGATCTCGAGGTCGAACTGCACGATGTATTCCACGTGATGCAGGTGACGCGGGATACCCCGCTCGCTTCCGAGGTCGCCGCCGACCTCGTTGACGTGATGCCAGGTCAGGAGTCGTCGATGCACCGCCACAACCTGGCCGAGACGGTGCTCTACTTCCTCGACGGTGCCGGCGAGGTCCTGCTCGGGGCCGACTACGAAGCGGTCGCCGTGAAGGCCGGCGATCGGCTCCGCATCGGCAAGGGCGTGTTCCACGCCGTACGCACCGGAGCCTCGACACTACGCTTCTTATCGGTGCAGGCGCCCCCCATCCTCGACGTGGAGGCCGGCACCCGCGACCTGGAGCCGATCGAAGCGTCGTGACCACGCCGACCGACGACCGACGCGACTGGGTGGCGACGCTCATCCAGGAGGCGACCGACGGAGGACACCGCCTCGGCGTCATCGTCGAGCGCGGTGACGTCGTGGCGGTCGATCGAGGCATCGAGCTCTTGTCGGCGGCGGGCTTGCCTCCGAGCCGTCGACTCGCCCGACTCGGGCCGCGGTACGGCGAGAGCACCATCCGTCCCGACGACCTCGTCGACTTCGGGTCGCGGTACGGTCACGAGTACGTCGTCGCCATCCTGAGATTCGACACCATCCCGATGGCGGACGAACGTGCGCTCATCGAATCGACCCTGCTCGGCGAAGGATGCGACGTGGTCTGGCAGTGACGCCGACCGAGCCCATCGTCGACCCCACGGGCGGCCTCGATCATCGAGTCGTCACCCGGCTCGTTCCACCCTGATACCCAACCAATCCCGACCCACCAGACAGCAGAAGGAACCACCATGAGAAAGCCCACCTTTGCCACGACCCGCGGTCTTTCGGCGACCATGGTCGCCGTCGCGCTCCTCGTCAGTGCATGCGGCGATGACGACGACTCGAACGACGCCGGGGACGAGACCACCGAACCCGCCGACGATGCCGGGAGCGACGAGACCACCGCGCCGGACGAGACGGAGGACACCGCGGCCGACGACGCGACCGAGGACACCGCGGCCGACGACGCGACCGGCGACGCCCTGCTGCCGGACCACGACTCGCTCAGCTTCGGTGCGCTGTGGGAGACCCCGCCCATCATCGGCGTCGACACGGAGGACACGACGGTACCGGTCGGGGCCGCGCCCGATCTGGCGGCGGCGCTCGCTCCGATTCTCGGGGTCGAGGTGGAGTGGCAGAACATGCAGTGGCCCGCTCAGCTGCCGGGTGTGCAGTCGGGCGTCGTCGACGCCCTGTTCGGCCAGGTGTCCGTGACCGAGGAGCGCGAGCTGAGCATCGTCGACCTGATCCCGTTCACCAAGACGACGTTCTCGTTGCTGCTTCCCGAAGGGAACCCGGACGAGGTCACCCAGCTCGCCGACGCGTGCGGTCTGACCATCGGCGTCCCGGTCGGGTCGGTGCAGACCGAGTTGGTCGAGCGGATCAGCGCGGAGTCGTGCGAGCCGAATGGTGAGGACGCGATCGAACCGGCCGAGTACCAAGGTGCGACCGCGGCGATCAGTGCGATCCAGGCCGGAACGATCGACGGCTGGCTGGACGGCACGACCAGCATCAACGAGGCAGCCGCCTCGGGTGTTGCCGCGTTCGCGACTGCTGAGCTCCCGGATTCGGAGTGGCCGCCGCAGTACACCGGGATCGCGGTCGGCAAGGACCAGCCAGAGGTGTCGCTCGCCCTGGTCGAAGGGCTCCAGATCCTCATCGAGGACGGTTCCTACGGTGAGATCATGGAGGCCTGGGGCATGGAGGCCGCGGCCGTCACCGCCGACGAGGTCGTGATCAACCCGATCACCGGAACGCCGGCCGGCGAAGTCGCCGCCGAGTGACCGACCTGGGGGTGGCCGCCGAGACCGTCGGCGGCCACCACCGGATCATGTCCCAACGAGCGAGGAGAACCCAGATGTCCATCACCGCCAAGATCCGAGCGAACCAGCCGCCCGCTCGCGCCGACGTCGTGCCGCTTCGACATTGGGGTCGTGGTGTCTTCGCCGTCGTCGTCGCGATCACCGTCGTGGTCATCGTCAACAGTCTCGCGACCAACCCGAACATCGAGTGGTCGATCGTCGGCGATTACCTGTTCGACCACAACATCCTGCGCGGCCTCCGCAAGACGCTGGAGATGACCGTGCTCGGAACGATCTTCGCCACCGCCCTGGCGGTCGTGATCGCGGTCATGCGACTCTCGCCCAGCAAGATCATCTCCGGAACGGCGGCCGCGTACGCATTCTTCTTCCGTGGTATCCCGCTGATCGTGCTGCTCATCCTGATCGGCAACCTCGGACTCTTCTTCAAGAACTTCACCGTCGCGATCCCCTTTACCGACATCACGTTCTGGTCACGCCCGGTCCGTGACGTCATGACCCCGTTCCGGGCCTCGGTTCTCGGCCTGTCCCTCGCCGGCTCGGGCTACATGTCGGAGATCGTGCGAGGTGGACTCCTCGCCGTCGGCCGTGGACAGCACGAGGCGGCAAAGGCGATCGGACTCACGTCCGGTAGGACGCTTCGGTACATCGTGCTCCCCCAAGCCCTCCGGGTCATCGTCCCGCCTCTCGGCAACGAGCTCATCGCGATGCTGAAGGCATCGGCGATCGTGTCGGTCATCGCGGGTGGCGACCTCTTGACCGTTGCGCTCGGCATCTCCGGTCGGAACTTCCGAACGATCGAGATGCTCATCGTCGCGACGATCTGGTACCTCCTGGTCATCGTCGTGTTGTCGATCGGCCAGTACTTCGTGGAACGAAAGGTTGCGGAGCGATGACCGAGGACGCGATGACAAAGGAACCCATGACGGACGACGCGATGACGGACCCATCGACAGCAGATCCGTCGACAACGGACTCGGCCGCGACCCCGATGGTGACCCTCAGGGGTGTCTGCAAGCACTTCGGGCATCACCAGGTCCTGTACGACGTGGATCTCACCGTCCCGCGGGGCGAGACGTTGTGCATCATCGGCCCGTCGGGTTCCGGCAAGAGCACGATGTTGCGGTGCATCAACCACCTCGAAGACATCTCTGCCGGACAGGTGTGCGTCGACGGCAATCTGATCGGGTATCGGCTCCGTTCCGACGGCCGTCTCCACGAACTCCATCACCGCCGCGCCGCCGAGCAGCGCCTCGGCATCGGCATGGTGTTCCAGCACTTCAACCTGTTCCCGCACATGACCGCGCTCGAGAACGTAACGCTCGGCCCGATCAAGGCCAAGGGCGTCGCGAAGTCGGAGATCGAACCGTACGCCCGCCAACTCCTCGAGCGGGTCGGTCTGGGCGACAAGGTGACGGCCTACCCATCCCAGCTGTCCGGCGGCCAGCAGCAGCGAGTTGCGATCGCACGAGCGATGGCGATGCGTCCGCCACTGATCCTGTTCGACGAGCCGACGAGCGCGCTCGACCCCGAACTCGTCGGCGAGGTCCTCGACGTGATGAAGGATCTGGCCCGCACCGGTGGCATCACGCTCATCGTCGTGACCCACGAGATGGGATTCGCGCGGGAGGTCGCCGATCGTGTGATCTTCATGGATGCCGGCCGCATCGTCGAGGAAGGGACGCCGGCCGAGGTGCTCGGCGACCCGCAGCACGCTCGCACTCGGAGCTTCCTGTCGGCGGTGCTGCACTGATGTCCGATCGCATCGCCTTCGTCGCCGGCGCCAGCGGCAGCCTCGGCCCGACCTTGTGCCGATCGTTGGCCGCGGAGGGATTCTCGGTCGTCGCGCACGCGCACTCGAATGGTGGCGCCGTCGACGGGATCGTCGACAGCCTCGACGGTGATCATCTCGCCGTCGTCGGAGAACTTGCGTCCGACGACGGGCCGTCGGAGCCTGTGTCCAGAGCGATCGAACGGTTCGGCCGTGTCGACGTACTCGTCAACGCCGCACACCCGCCGTGGCGGTCGGCGGCACAGGTCGCCGACCTGTCGCTCGGCGATCTGAGTGATCAGCTCACCGGCGTCGTCACGCACGCCGCCGTGTGCCGTGATGTGCTTCCCTCGATGCGTTCAAGTGGTGGCGGACGGATCGTCTTCGTGGCGGGCGCACTGATGCGGCGCCCGGCAGCCGGCTTCTCCGCGTACGGCGCCGCCAAGGCGGCCGCAGCGACGCTCACGCGATACATCGCGCTGGAGGAGGGCCGGTACGGCATCACGGCGAACATCGTCGCGCCGGGTCGGATCGTCGACCCGAACGAACCCGAGGACATCCCCCCCGACAAGCAACAACTCGCCGAGGAACTCCGGCGACGCCTCGCCCTCGGTGCCTTCCCGTCGCCCGACGACGTAGCCAACACGATCGTCTCCCTCGTTCGGCACGAGGGGCGAGCCCTGACGGGGCAGACGGTCTGGGTCACCGGTGGTGAACCGATCGAGTGAACGATTCCCGAACCCCGAGCCGACGCCACAGGAGCACATTATGAGCCCAGCAGACACCACGACCGACGACGCGACCTTCGACAGGGTCGAGTTGAAGGAACCGACGAGCGCCGATGCGGTGATCTACAACACGCGCGCGCTGGCCGGACTGATCGCGGAGGAAGCCGACGCGATCGAAGAGGTCGCGAAACTGACCGACCGGGCGGCGCTCGCCATGCGGCGGGCCGGTGTGTTCGAGATGGGCTTCCCGGCCTCCCGTGGTGGACTCGAGATGACGCTCGAACAGCAAGTCCAGGTCGTCGCCGAGATCGCAGCGGTCGATGCGTCCGCGGGATGGAACGTCGGCGTCCTCAACGCGGGCGGCTTTTACGCCGGCCGGCTGTCGGAGCAGACCTTCGCCGAGCTCTACCCGACCACCGACCGTCCGACGAGTGGTTCCTTCCATCCTCGTGGCCGAGCGGTCCAGACCGATGGCGGCTATCTCGTCTCCGGGCACTGGGACTGGGGCAGCGGCAGCTACACCGCCGATCACGTGGTGGGGGGCTGCCTCGTGTTCGACGCGGACGGCGCCGAGGTCATCGGGAGCAACGGTCAGCAGATGCTGATCGGCGCGTGGCTTCCGCCGGAGGCCATCGAACCGCTGGACAACTGGCAAACGCTCGGCGTGTGCGGCTCGGGGAGTACCTCGTACCGGATCACGGAGCCGGCGTTCGTCCCCGTCGAGCACACGTTCGATCGCGAGGCGCCGTTCGATCCGGACGCCGATCCGCTCAACAAGACGGTCACGGCGTGTCACTACGCGTTGAGTGGTGTCGTGCTCGGGATCGCTCGCCACGCGGTCAATCTCGCCGGGGAGGCGGTCCGTGTCAAAGGGAGCGCTCGCGGGCCCGACAGCGCGACGCTCCAGATGCTCGGCCAGGCGATCGGCGAGGTCGACTTCGCCTACTCCGGTGTGCGCGAGATCGCGCGGATGAGCGACGAGATCCTATTCACCGACGGTGCCGTGATGACACCGTGGCAGCAGGCTCGCATGACAGCGGCGAACGCGACCGCAGCCAATGCGCTCCGTCGAGTGCTTCCGGTGTGCACCGAACTGGCCGGTTCGCGCCACATCATGGACGATCATCCGATGCAGCGGGTGCTGCGCGACGGCAACTCGGCGCTGGCCCACGCCGGAGCGAAGCAAATGTTGTTCGCCTTCCACGCGCAAGCGCTGGTCGACGACTCGACGACCGGATTCACGATCGGGGATGATCCCGTCGACGCCGGCTTCCGGTCGATGCGCCGGTGGAGCGTCTGATGGCTGAGCCCGTCGAGTCGGCGGTTCAGCCGGGTGCGCGGCGCCTGCGAGTCGTCGTGGAGCGTGCCGATGCGCCGACGTGTTCGATCAGCATCGGCGATTGGTTCGAGATCGACGGCAGTCGTCTCCGCACTCCGAACGGCCCGTTCTGTCCGTACGCCATCGCCGCGGTCATTCCGGTGCTCCCGCTTCGACAGGGTGATCTGCCGGCCGACGACTGGCTCGTCCGCAAGCCGTACATCTGCTGCCCCGATGCTCGCGAGAACGTCGTGATGCGGATCGTGGGAGAGGACCGACAGTGAGCGGGTCGGTGATTCGCTGCACGGTGGAGTCGATGAACTACTCGGCGTGCGGGCTCGAGGTCGGTGACTCGTTCGAGATCGACGAGGATGGCCTCGTCGTGCGAGCCCCCGAAGGGTTCTGCTACTTCGCGATCGCGTCGGTGCTTCCGCTCGTCAGCGGACGGATCGGCGGTGGCGGCGATGCGTGGCTCGATCAGCGTCCCCTGGTCGCCTGTCCCGACCCTCCGGAGGCGCTCCACATGAGGCTGGAACGCGTCGAACGCCCGGCGAACGCCAATCCCCACGAGTGACCGGGTCGTCAGGTGGCGTCGTCGTACCGCTCGACCGGCTTCCAGAGCAGCGGGCTGGACAGAACCATCGAACTCGACGGTCGACCGAACTCGGCGAGGGCGTCGATGACCCGCTCGAAATGTTCGATCGATCGCGCTCTCAACCGGAGGATCGAGCACGTGTCGCCCGTGACCCGGTTGATCGACATGATCTCGGGCCACTCGGGGACGGCGGGGTCGCGAAGGACGCACCTCGGACCGTGGCAGGACATGCGGACGATCCCGTGCACGGTCCAGCCGAGCGCGGTGGCGTCGACGACCGCCCGGTATCCGACGACGATACCGGCGTCCTCGAGTCGCCGGACCCGGTCGGCGACGGCGGGAGGCGAGAGGTGGACGCGTCGTCCGAGCTCGCTGTACGAGAGTCGTGCGTCCTCCTGGAGTGCCGTGAGGATCGCCCAGTTCGTGCCGTCCATGTCGACTTCCATCTCGATCGGCCCCTTTCAAATCGATCGTTCGCGAGGCTCAGTTGCCGCTGATGCCGCGTTGCAGACGCTACATCACATTCACTTCCAATGCATATTGGCCGAAGGGTCGACAGAGATAAAGGTACGAAAGTACCGTCCACGGTGGGCCCTCGCGGTCCCTGACGAGAGGAGCCGAGCATGATCATCATCCACGGGTGGGCCGACATCGAGCCCGCACAGCGTGACCGGGTCGCGGAAGCGGCCGTGGCCCTCGAGGCCAAGTCGCTGACCGAGCCGGGCAACATCCACTACGGCTTGGCCTGGAGCGTCGAACGTCCGAATCGCCTCTGCCTCATCGAGGTCTGGACCGACGCCGCCGCGCATCGGACGCATAGCGAGGAGCCCAACGTTCGCGCGTTCAGCCAACTTGCGTCCGAGTCTTGTGTCGAACCTCCGACGTTCCACCGGTACGAGGGCCAGCCCGACTCATGAGCACGACCCAGCGGGTCGACCCGGTCGCGGCGCTGGCGCGCGTTCGCGGGTACGTGGCGGGCCGGACCGCGACCGGTGGGCAGACGGCGATCAAGTTGTCGTCGAACGAGCTGGCGTTCGGGCCGTTGCCGTCCGTCGAGCGAGCGCTCACTGCCGCGATCGGTGACGTCAACCGGTATCCCCTGCCGCGCGCCGAGGATCTCCAGGCGAGCCTCGCCGCCGTGCTCGACGTCGCTGTCGACGAGGTGGCCGTCGGAGCAGGATCATCTGGCCTCTTGTGGCAGCTGATCGCGGCGTTCGTCGAACCCGGGGACCGGATCGTCCTCCACACGCCGAACTTCGAGGCCTACCCGATCGCGGCGGGGCTCGCGAGCGCGCCAACGATCGACGTGCCGCTCGTCGACTGCACGAGCGACGTCGACCGATTGATCGACGCCGTCGACGATCACACGAAGCTCGTGGTCCTCACGAATCCGCACAACCCGACCGGCACCGCGGTCGGGGCTCGCGAGATCGGACACCTGGTCGACGCGGTCGCCGACCGAGCGTTGGTACTGCTCGACGAGGCGTACATCGAGTTCGCCGGCGGTCCGGGCGCGGACCACTGGTGGCGCCGGCACCCCAACGTCGTCGTGCTGCGGACCTTCTCGAAGGCGTACGGTCTCGCCGCCTTGCGCGTGGGGTACGCACTCGCCGATCCTGCCGTCGTGTCTGCTCTCGGCCTAACCGCGCCCCCGTTCACCGTCAGCCGGCTTGCCAGCGCTGCCGCCGAAGCGTCGCTCGCGGCATCAGCGGAACTCGCTGAGCGTGTCGAGTCCGTCTGCTCGGAACGCGACCGTGTGACCAACCGGCTGCGAGCGCTCGGCGTGGGTGTTCCCGAGAGTGCCGCCAACTTCGTGTTCCTCCCGGCCGCCGACATTCCCGACACCTTCGTCGATGATCTCGAGCGGGCCGGTGTTCTCGTCCGCCCGATCGGCTCACTCGGCGTGCGAGTCACCGTCGGCACCGTTCCGGAGAACGACCGGTTCCTCCAGGAATGCGCGACGATCTTGGGTGACGGCGCACGATGAGCGTGGTGCCGACCTCGTCGATCGAGCGGGCGGCCGCACGCCTGCTCCACGCTGCCCGAACACGCACGCCCTGCACACCGGTTCGTGATCTGATCGGGTCGACGAATCTCCGCGCCGCCTACGCGGTACAAGCTCGGCTGACCGAGGAACGGCTTGCCTCCGGCAGCACGGCGGTTGGACGCAAAATCGGCCTCACGTCACCCGCCGTACAGGAGCAGCTCGGCGTGTCGCAACCGGATCTCGGCGTCTTGTTCGACGACATGATGATTGTCGACGGGACGACGGTCGACGCAAGAACCTTTCTGCAACCTCGCGTCGAGGCCGAGATCGCCTTCGTGCTCGGTGACGACCTCGTAAGCGGTCCGCTCGATCGATCCCAGATCCGCGGAGCGCTCGATCACGCGGTCGCCGCCATCGAGATCTGCGACAGTCGCGTCGCAGCGTGGGACATCACGTTCGGCGACACGGTCGCGGACAACGCCTCTGCCGGAGCGTTCGTATTGGGCGTTGCCCCCCGCTCACTCGCCGACTTCGACCCGGTCGCGGCGACGATGTCGATGACCATCGACGGCGCCGAAGCGTCCACCGGAAGCGGAGCAGCGTGCCTCGGGGATCCACTCGAAGCGGTCGCATGGCTCGCGCGCAACTCGCGCGAGCTCGGGGAGCCTCTCCGAGCCGGCGAGATCGTGCTCTCGGGTGCCCTCGGCCCGATGAGGCCGGTCGCAGCCGGCGCCCACGTCACGGCAGACATCACGGGGCTCGGAACCGTCTCCGTGCGATTCGGTACGACGAAGGAAGGAGACGGCTCGTGAGCGAACGCACGAAAGTGGCGATCATCGGGTCCGGCAACATCGGGACCGATCTGATGATCAAGGTGATGCGCACTTCCCGTCACCTCGAGATGGGGGCGATGGTCGGTATCGATCCGGCATCCGACGGACTCGCGCGAGCGAGTCGGATGGGCGTCGCAACGACGTCCGACGGGATCGACGGACTGCTGTCGCTCGACGTCTTCGACGACATCGCACTGGTCTTCGATGCCACGTCCGCCGGGGCCCACGAAGTCAACGCCGCGAAGCTCGAGCCATTCGGCAAGCGTCTCATCGACCTCACGCCGGCGGCACTCGGACCGTACGTCGTTCCGGTCGTCAACCTGGCCGACCATCTCGATGCGCCCAACCTCAACATGGTGACCTGCGGTGGGCAGGCAACGATCCCGATCGTCGCCGCGATCAACACGGTCGCACCGGTCGCCTACGCCGAGATCGTCGCTTCGATCGCGTCCCGGTCGGCCGGTCCGGGCACCCGCGCCAACATCGACGAGTTCACCGAGACGACCGCCCGCGCCATCGTGGAAGTCGGCGGCGCCGGCCGCGGCAAGGCGATCATCGTCCTCAACCCGGCCGAGCCACCACTCATCATGCGCGACACCGTGCTGTGCCTGATCCGCGCCGCCGACGGCGACGTCGCCGGTCCGATTCGCGATGCGGTCGACCGGATGGTCGCCGACGTCGCCGAGTACGTGCCCGGCTACCGGCTCAAGCAGCAGGTGCAGATCGCCGAGATCCCGTCCGATCAGCCGATCGAGACCCTGCTCCCGGCCGGATCGAGCCGACCAACGCATCAGGTGTCAGTGTTCGTCGAGGTCGAGGGAGCAGCCCACTACCTGCCTGCCTATGCAGGGAACCTCGACATCATGACGTCGGCCGCGTTACGGGTCGCCGAGGAGATCGCAGAGCGAGAGCTCAGCCGAGTGGGAGAGCTCTCGTCATGACGGAGTTGTTCATTCAGGACGTCACCTTGCGCGACGGAATGCACGCCATTCGTCACCGCCTCGATCCGGCCGACGTCCGACGCATCGTCCTCGCGCTCGATGCCGCCGGAGTCGACGCGATCGAGGTCGCCCACGGCGACGGGCTGGCGGGAGGATCGCTCACGTACGGTCCGGGTTCCCACACCGACTGGCAGTGGATCGAGGCCGCAGCCGAGGTGATCGAGCACGCCCGGCTGACGACGCTCCTGTTGCCGGGCGTCGGCACGATCGACAGCCTGCGACGCGCCTACGACCTCGGGGTCCGGTCGGTACGGGTCGCCACCCACTGCACCGAAGCCGACGTCTCGGCACAGCACATCGCCTCCGCTCGAGAAATGGAGATGGACGTCGCCGGGTTCCTGATGCTCTCGCACATGGCGCCGGCCGAGGAGCTGGCGCGACAAGCCGCGCTCATGGAGTCGTATGGAGCCCACTGCGTCTACGTGACCGACTCCGGTGGCCGGCTGACGATGGCCGATGTCGCCGACCGGGTGCGCCGCTATCGGGATGTGCTCGACGCCGACACCGAGATCGGCATCCACGCGCACGAGAACCTATCGCTGTCGGTCGCCAACTCAGTGGTCGCGGTCGAGCACGGTGTGACGCGCGTCGACGCATCACTCGCCGGCCAGGGCGCCGGCGCGGGCAACTGCCCGATCGAGGCGTTCGTCGCCGTCGCCGATCTCTACGGTTGGAAGCATCGATGCGACCTGTTCGCACTCCAAGACGCCGCCGACGATCTGGTACGCCCCCTTCAGGATCGGCCGGTACGCGTCGACCGCGAGACGCTCACACTCGGCTATGCGGGTGTGTACTCGAGCTTCCTCCGGCACGCCGAGGCCGCTGCCGACCGCTACAGCGTGGACGTGCGTCAGATCCTGATGGAGTGCGGCCGACGCAGTCTCGTCGGCGGCCAAGAAGACATGATCGTCGACATCGCGCTGGACCTTGCCGAGGTGACGCCTGGGCGCGACCGGTGAGACAGCCACGGCGCGTGCACGCGGCGCCCGTGGCTCGGCATGGTCATGCCGATCGTTCGGAGCGGGAACCTGCTTGGGGTCCGTGCAGCGTGATGCGCGTAAACACCTGGACAGCCGCTCTGTCGTCGACCGGCTGCGCGCCGACGTCCTCGTCGGCCGACTGACACCCGGTGAGCGACTCCTCGAGACCGGGCTGGCCGAGGAATATGGCTGCAGTCATGCGTCCATGCGCGCGGCCATCCTGCAGCTCGCGAGCGAGGGGATCGTCGAACGCGAGGCGAACCGGGGCGCCTCATCGACAACCTCCGCAACCGCTCGGCGCATCATCGGACCGTCTCGCGCTGATGGCCGGTAGGCCGTCCCAGTCGCTCGCCGAGCATGAGGCGATCGTCGATGCCGTGGTCGGTGGACGGCCCGACGACGCCCGCGATGCGATGCACCGCCACCTCATGTCCGTGATTGACGCGCTCCGGCACTGGGAAGAGCTGCGAGCGCTCGGCTGACGTACGGCGCCGTCGGGTAGAGGGCGTGTGGAAGCGATGCAACCCCGCCGTTCCCCACCGCACGACGCCGTCCCGGAGCGCCAGACGGTTGTCTCGAGGTTGGCACTGCAACGCCGAGATCGAACGCCGCCTCCTCCGTCGCCACGCGATGTCGATCCGGCCGCGCCGGGTGTCGAGGCGCGCGCTCACTCGGGATCACCCGCAGCTAGTTTGCCCAGCGCCTCGAATGCGGGGTACCCGGCGACGATGGCCGAGTCCAGCGACGTCGCGGTGCAGGAACGAGGTCACCGCACTCGTGCTGTAGCGGTTGAGGACCTGTGCGGGGAGTGAGCCAGCTGCGGAACATCAGCCTGTGGGGCGGATGTTCAGCGACCGCATTTCCCCTGGTCAACGACCGTCTCGCAGCGCCAAGAACGGAGCGTTGTGCCTCACACGCGCCTCACTGCTGAGGCACGAACCTGAGTGGGCCGCACTCAATTCGATGCCGTCTCACGGCCCGGTGTGCGCTTTGACCAGGGGTTTCGCGTGGAGCGGATGAGGAGAATCGAACTCCCGTCATCAGCTTGGGAAGCTGAGGTTCTACCATTGAACTACATCCGCAGGCCCCGGTATCCCGGGGGAGTGGCCAGGATAGCGGTCACCCCGGCGGGTCGCCTCACCGGATCGCGAAGCCGTCGAGCGGGTCGAGGAGCTGCCAGTTCGTGAGCTTCAACGCGACACGGTCGCTGGCCTCGACGCCGCTCCCACGGACGACGATGCGGTGGCCGCCGACCTCGACCGTGGCGTTCGTCGTGCCCGCCCAGGGTGTGGCTCGTTCGACGGTTCCCTCGACGTCGCCGTGTGCGACCACCGACCACCACTCGGGTCGGGTCAGCAGCAGCAGTCGGCGACCGGCGTGACGTCGGACCACCGGCGCCCACGCCCGGACGCGGTAGGCCGGGTGCACGATCCAGGCGCCGTGTCCGTCCGCCTCGACCGTGACCCGCTCGACGGTTGCGTCGCCCGTGAGGTGCGCAGCCGTCGCCGTGGCCGGGTGGTCGACGACGTCGTCGACCTTGCCGGCCTGCGCGACCCGTCCTCCCTCCAACACGACGACGCGATCGGCCAGGTCGCGGACGTCGGCCGGGTTGTTCGTCGACACGAACGCGGTGACGCCGAACTCACGTTGGAGATGCCGGATCTCACGCCGCAGCAACGCCGCCCGTTCGCCCTCGATGGCGGCGAACGGCTCGTCCAGGAGGAGCACATCCGGGAGATGCACGAGCGCTCTGGCGACCTGCACCATCTGCGCCTCGCCGACCGACAGCTGGCCGACCTCGCGGCGGAGCAGGTGATCGATGTGCAGCACCCGCGCGCCGGCCCCGACGCGATCGGTGATCCGGTCGGCGGTCTCGCGCCGTACCTCCAGCGGCATCGCGATGTTGCGGGCCACGTTTCTCGTCGTGAGCAACGCCGGTTCGGGGAACGTCAGCGAGGTGTTGCGCTCGCGCGGCCCGGCGGTGGTCACGTCGACACCGTCGAACACGATCGAACCGTCCGTCACCCGGTCGAGACCGGCGATTGCCCGGAGCAGGCTCGACTTGCCCGACCCGGACGGCCCCACCACGACGGTCGACGTGCCGGCGGGTGCATCGATCGAGACGTCGGCCAGCGCCCGCGTGGTGCCGCGGTCGACCGTCACGTGCTCGAGGGACACCTGCGCCACGTCGCACATGATGCCGTATCGGCGGCGACCGTCCGGCTCGCGGTTCGGTGAGAACCCGATCGGGTACGAACGACTCGTGTCGTTTCTCCGCTCCCACGTCGATGACCAGACCGAGCACCCCGACGACGATCTGCCGTCCCGTGTCGACGTCGTCGACGTGACGGCGTCGATCGTCCCCGGCGACGTCGACGAGGTTCGCGGCGTCGAGCACGGCCGCGAAGCGACGAGCCCGCTGTCGGTGCCGGCACGCGGCTGGCGCGACATCGCGCTACGCGTCAAGGACGAGTGGGGCGACGATCACGTCGGGATGGCGGCCGCCGCCGTCGCGTTCTACTCGTTCCTCGCCCTCATCCCGGCGCTCGCGGCACTGGTCTCGATCCTCGGCCTGATCGCGCGGGGCGACGACCCCACCGAGGTCGTCGAGGACCTGTTCGGCGCACTCCCGTCGGAGGCACAGTCATTGCTGTCCGATCAGCTGGCGGCGATCAGCGAGTCGTCGTCGAGTTCACTGTCGTTCGGTCTCGTACTCGGCATCGTCCTGTCGATCTGGTCCGCGTCGGGCGCGATCGGCCAACTGGTGAACACGATCAACATCGCCTACGACGAAGAAGAGACGCGCAGCTGGTTCCGGCGCAAGGGAGCGTCGCTCGTGCTCACCTTCGGCGCCATCGCCTACGTCGCGTTCGCGATCTTCATGGTCGTCGCACTCCCGAAGATCATCGACGCCTCGGCGCTCGGCGTCGGCACCCGCCGACTCCTCAGCATCCTGATCTGGCCGGGCCTCGCCCTCAGCTTCATGGTCGCGCTGGCGTTCCTGTACCGGATCGGTCCCGACCGCAGCGCCGCACGGTGGCGGTGGGTGTCGGTCGGCTCGGTGTTCGCCGTGGTCGCCTGGGTCGCCGTCACGCTCGGCTTCCAGTTCTACGTCAACCGCTTCGGCTCCTACAACGAGACCTACGGCTCGTTGGCCGGTGTCGTCGTCGCGCTGCTCTGGCTGTGGCTGACCGCGGTCATCGTGCTGCTCGGCGCCGAGATCAACGCCGAGACCGAGCACCAGACGTCGGTCGACACCACGGTGGGCGGCGATCAACCGATGGGTCGGCGCGGCGCCGTGAAGGCCGACACCCTTGGCGAGCTGAGGTAGAGCGAAGTGCCTGCGCTCACTCGGCGCCTACCGAGGCAAGGAACGCAACTCGCGAGCGCAAGCGATCGACCCACGGCTCGGCGATGCCATGGTGCGTGCACCGATCGACGATGGCAGTGAGCTCGTTCAGCTGGATCTGATTTCTCGTGACGAGGGTGTCGATCATCGAGTCGTCGAACGCCTCGTCGAAGCACGCCGGGTCGTTCACACCCACCGCTCTGAAGTTGAGTCGGGTCCGCACGCACTTCTCACAGCGCCCGCAGTTCCGGCCCGCGTCGGTGCCTTCCCAGCACACCTTGGCGACTGCTGTCGCAATGTCGTGACGAGCGATTCGCTCGACCTTGTCGGTGCGGCCGTACGCAGCGCCGTCGTGCACGATCGACATGAGGCCGCCACTGAGCAGGTGGTCGGTCATCGGTGTCGACCCCCACGGGAACACGTGCTTCGTGACCGGCTCGCCGCTGCCGATGAGGCCGAACCCGAACTCGTCCGAGAAAAGGTGCAGCACCGACGCGAGATAGGCGCCGAATGCGTGCTCCCAATGCAGGAGTTCGTTCCCGTCGACACGACGTCGGACGTCGGTTCGCACCAGGTGCCTGCGCACGCCGACCGAGTCGAGAAACGGATCGGTCCGCTCCACCAGTTCGTCGAACGATCGTTGATCGTGCGATCCGATGTCGAAGCCGTGGGCGATCACGACGTCGGTCACGTCGAAGCGGCCGGGGAGGTCGGAGGCGGGTCCGTGCCGGAGCGCGGTGAAGAGGCTGTCGACGCCGCCGGAGAACGCAGCGATCGAACGACCGGGCCTACCGTTTCGTTGGGCGATGTCGAGGCACTCGGCGTCGGAGATCGTCCGTTCGGGTTCGATCTCGAACCGTCGGAACCGGTCGGGGATCCAAGCATTCCACGTCTCCGTGAGGAGCGACGCGTTCCGGATCGCCGCTGCCGTGACCGGTCCCTCGACCACGAGACGATCGGCATGTTCGGCGGCGTAGAGGAGGAAGCCCAGCACGAAGCCGTCGAGAACGGCGGGTTCGGCTCTGGCCTCGTCGATGTGCACGTACTCGAACGTGACGTTGCCGACCGGTCCTCCCGCGAGGCCGACCACGTACGCGGTCCCGAAACGAGTGGTCTGGTGCGCGATGCTCAGGGTGACGGTTCGCACAGGGACGACCATAACCGTGACGGCCCAGGCGACTGTCGCCGTGATGGCGGGGGAGGAAAGAGGCTTCGGTGACCACGCCAAGACGAGTGCACGCGTTCAGGGAGTCGGCCGTCGCTGCGGCCGGGGCCGCCCGGCGCTCCATGATCCTGCGCCGGATTCGGCACGGGATGCACGTCTGGTTGCGGGGACTCCACGGTGAAACGGTTTGCCTTTATCCCAACCCGGGCAATGCCGGAGATGCGCTCATTCTCGTCGGAACGATCGAAGCGTTGGCCCGGGCCGGAGTGGCGTGGGACCTCGTGCGTCCTGGCGACGACGTCGCCGGGCGCACGCTGCTGTTGGGCGGTGGTGGCAACCTCGTACCGCCATACGGCGAGATGGCGTCGGCGCTCCGAACGTTCGTCGACACCGACCCGGCTCGCATTGTCGTGCTGCCCCACGGGATTCGCGACCATCATGATGAAATGGCGTTGCTGCGGAGCGGCGACACCGTCTTCTGTCGCGACCGCGTCGCCTTCGAACACGTCCGCCGGCACACCGACGCGTCGGTCCGCCTCGAGCACGACATGGCGTTCCACCTCGACGCCGAGATGCTCCTCGACCGAGGAGGACGCGACCCCGATGCGGTTGCGTTCCTCGAGGAGCGACTCGCCGAACACGGCTGGAGCCTGGGCCGACTCCGTGACCGACCCGTGGTCCGCTTCAACCGGATCGATGTCGAGCGTCGATCCGACAGTTCGGAGACCGATATCGACCTGTCGTTCCACCTGATCCACACCGACGTCGACAGCATCTCGTGGGTCGACGCATGGGCATTGCTGCGGTGCATCGAATCGGCTCGAACCATTGCGACCGACCGGCTCCATGTCGCCCTCGGCGCAGCGCTCCTCGGGGTGCCGGTGCAGCTGTCGTCGAACTCGTACGACAAGAACCTGGCCGTCTTCGAGACCAGCTTGTCGCGATTCCCGAACGTCGACTTCGTCGGCGATCAGCCGTCGGTCGACCAGTAGCCGCGCATCAGGTCGCTCGACCACGCCGGCTGGCGCAGCTCGCCACGCGGGAGGAACTCGGCCATCACCGGCTTCACGTCGAGGACCGGCGTGCCGTCGATCGCGTCGAGGCCCTGCACCCGGATCGTCCGACCGTCGACCGACAGCAGCCGACACACCGTCACCCCCAACCGGTTCGGGCGCTTGCTCGCCCGCTGGGCGAAGATGCCGACCTTCGGCCAGTCGGGGTTGTTGCGCGGGTGGCGCGCATCGGTCGTCACCTGGTCGTCGCTGACGCCGTGGAACCGGAACACGACCTCGACGTGGGAGAAGTCGTCGAGCCCGGCCGTCGCCTCCGGCGGGAAGCGCTGGTCGATCTCGATCGTCGACACGTCGGTGTCCCAGTCGTCGTCGCGACGAGCGTCGCGATGGCCGCGCACCACACCGATCGGCTCGATCCCGGTCTCCATCAGTCGTCCACTCCCGGCGCCATCGCGATGGCGACCGCTCGTGCCCGATCGTCACGAGTCGTGAGGCCCTCGCAGACGCTCGCCTGATCGGTCTCGCCGCGGTTCTGGCTGAGCTTGCGCTTCGCCTCGACCCGCTCGACCAGCAACTCGACGCCGACGATGCCGCGCTGCATCTTCGCGATGAACTCCTCGGGTGCGTCGGTGACCGCCCACGGGGCGGGCATCGCGGACTCGTTGGCGTCGGTCAGATCGTTGATCTGGCGGTACACCCAGTCCGGGTCGTCGTGGGCGATGAGGCGACCGTGTAGGTGGACGACCTCGTAGTTCCAGGTCGGCACGACCTCACCGTGCTCGGCCTTGCCCGGGTACCAGCTCGGTGAGACGTAGGCGTCGGTGACCGGCACGATCAACAGCGCCGCGCACGGCGCCGCCCGCCATGCGGTGTTCGGGCGGGCGAGGTGGGCCCGGACCGTCGTCAGCCCGTCGTCGGCGACGAACGGCATCGGCGTCGACACGAACCCGCCGTCGTCGGCGACCACCAGGTGGCCGTACCCGGCGCGCCGGACGAGATCGACGACGACGTCGGATCGCTCTTCGCGGAAGGCCGGGGGCTGGTACATCCCGCCGACGGTAGCCGTGTGCACCGTCGGTGGGCGTCCGGGTTCGGGGTGCGGCTCAGGTACCGCGCTTGCGGCTCAACGCGTCGACGCTGGAGGCGAGCAGCAGGGCGAGTCCGGCACACATGAACTTGATGCCGGAGCTGCCGAAGTCGACCTCGCCGAAACCGGGGATGTCCTGTTTGCCGACGAGCGTCAACCCGTTCGGGATCAGCGCCAGTACGAACCCACCGAGGACGGCGTTCAGCATGCGTCCCTGCCCACCGAACAGCGATGTGCCGCCGATGACGGCGGCACCGACCGCGAGGAGCAGGGTGTCGTTGGCGCCCGTGTTCGGGTCGACCGAGTTGACGCGCGATGCGAGGAACATGCCGCCGATGCCGGCGATCAGGCCGGTGGCGGTGAACGCCGACAGCCGGATGCGTGTGACGCTGATGCCCGCCCGTCGCGCCGCCTCGGCGTTGCCGCCGACCGCGTACAGGTGCCGCCCGTAGCGGGTGCGGGTGAGGATGAACGTGAGGACGAGCAACAGGATCAGGACGAGCGGCACGACATACGGCATGCCCTCGATCGCTGCCGGTGCGTTCGGGAACGCCCGGTTCTGGTTGAGGATGTACGTCACGACCGCGGCGCCGACGGCGGCGAGTACCCACTTGATCGCGACGAGCGAGACCGGGATCGCGCCGTGCGACGTCCGCTGCTTGCGGAACAGCGAGAAGCCGTAGAGGGCCAGCGCCGCGAGCGTGAAGATCCACGACACCGCCGGGCTCATCGAACCGCCGACCATGTCCTTGATGATCTGGTTGTCGATGCGAACGCTGCCGCCCTGACGCACCAGCTGCAGCAGGATGCCCTGGAACAGCAGGAAGTTCGCCAGCGTCACGACGAACGACGGGATCCCGACCTTGGCCACCATGAAGCCGGTGAACGAGCCGAGGATGGCGGCGACCGCCATCGAGGCGATCAGCGCAGGTATGAGTGACCACTCCTCGAGCCGGGTCGCGAGGACGGCGGCCGACACGCCGGCGGTGAAGCCGGCGGCGAGATCGATCTCGCCGAGCAGCAGCACGAACGTGACCGCCATCGCGATGACGATCACGGCCGACGACTGCTCGAGGAAGTTCGCGAAGTTGATCTTCGACAGGAAGCTGTCGGGGCTCACGGCGCCGAACACCGTGACCAGCACGATGATGGCGAGGATGGCAGGGAGCGACCCGAGCTGACCGCCCTTCAGGCGGGCGATCGAGTCGTTGACGGCGCCCTTGAGATCGCGGGGAGCGGTGTCGAGCGCGAAATCGCTCGCCGCCTGGGTGGCGATGGGGGAGTCGGCGGCGGCGCTGCTGCCGTCGGCGTCGGGAGCGGTGATGTCGCTCATCAGATCGTCGCCTCCTCGAGCAGGCCGACGTCGCCGGACCGGCCGGATGTGATCAGTTCGACAAGGAACTCACGGGTCGTCGTCCCGTCGACCTCGACGTCGGCGACGACCCGGCCGAGATACATGCAGGCGACGCGGTCGGACACCTCGAGGACCTCGTTCATGTTGTGCGAGATGATGACGACACCGAGTCCTTGCTCGGCGAGTCGGCGTACGAGATCGAGCACCTGTCGGGTCTGTGCCACGCCGAGCGCGGCGGTCGGCTCGTCGAGCAGGACCACCTTCGAGTTCCAGAGCACTGCCTTGGCGATCGCCACCGTCTGGCGTTGGCCACCGGACAGCGACGACACGAGCTGGCGGACGCTCTTGACGGTGCGCACGCTCAGACCGGCGAGGGTGTCGCGGGCCGCTTGTTCCATCGAGTGTTCGTCGAGCAGCCCCCTCGAGAGACGCTCGCGGCCGAGGAACATGTTCTGCACGATGTCGAGGTTCTCGCACAGGGCGAGATCCTGGTACACGACCTCGATGCCGAGGTCGGCGGCGTCGCGTGGCCCGTCGATCTCGACGTCGGCACCGTCGAACCGGAACCGGCCGGTGTCGGTGCCGTAGATGCCGGTGATGCACTTCACCAGCGTCGACTTGCCGGCACCGTTGTCGCCGATGAGGGCGGTGACGGTGCCCGGGTACACGGTGAAATCGACGTCGTGCAGGACGTGTACCGGTCCGAACGACTTGTTGACGCCCCTCACTTCGAGGAGCGGCGTGTCAGCACTCATGGGTGCGGGTCCCCCTTGGTTGGTCGGGTCGGCGAACACCCCCGGCACGTCCCCGACCCACGAGCGTACCGAGCGGACGAAACCGGACGATGGAAGGTGCCGGACACACGGCGGGGTGGCCGCCTCGACGAGACGGCCACCCCGGGTGTCACGGCACGGGTCGGCGCCTAGATGCCTGCTGCTTCGCAGGCGTCTTCGATGCCGTCGCACACATCGTCACGGCTGACGAAGCCGTCGTCGATGGGGACGTTGATGTTCTCGAGGAAGATGCCGGTGACTTCGCCTTGGACGAACGGGATCTCGCCGTTCTCGTTGTCGATGGTGGCGTCGGTGTCGGGTGCTTCACCGTTGAGGAGCGCGACCGCGGCGGCGACCGCGGCTTCGGCCTCGACGACGACCGGCTTGTAGACGGTCATGCACTGGGTGCCCTGCAGGATGGCGCGGAGCCCGTCGACGGTGGCGTCCTGACCGGTGGTCGGCAGGGTGAGGCCGTTGTCGGCGAGGACCGCCTGCGCGGCGAGGGACAGACCGTCGTTGGCGACGAGGACA
>JAGQSS010000400.1 GCA_020439405.1 Ilumatobacter sp.
TAGATCTCGGCGGACGGGTACACGAACCCTCGGCGCTTGCAGAGGTTGACGATCTGGTCGAGCTCGGTTGCCGGCATAGGCCGACCAGGCTACGGGGAGATGCGGTCGGGTGAGCCACTCGATTCGGACTCGACGGTGGGCGTTCACCCGACGGCCGATCGGGGTATCCCCCCACCTCCGGACGACTCGCACCGTGGCGCTCCGGGCCAGGTGCGCTAGACCCGGACCCGACCCCATCGCCCGAGGAGTATCCCCATGGCATCAACTCGTCCGTCCCGCATCGATCTCGGCCTGCTCGCCCTGCGCGTCGGCGTCGGTGCCACGCTCTTCAGCCACGGCGCCCAGAAGCTGTTCGGCTGGTACGGCGGCAAGGGGCTCGACGCGACCGCCACGGCGATGGACCACATGGGCTTCCGACCCGGCAAGGCCTCGGCGCTCGCCGCCGGTCTGGGCGAGACCGCCGGGGCGCTGATCGCGCTCGGTGCCGCGACACCGATGGTGAGCGGGGCCGCCGCCGGCACGATGATCGGTGCCGCCGAGGTCCACCGTCCCGGCGGGTTCTTCGCCACCGCGGGCGGCTACGAGTACCCGGCCGTGCTCGGCATGGCCGCCGGTGCACTTGCGATCACCGGGCCCGGCGCCCTGTCGGTCGACGCACTGCTCGGCAACCGACTCAACCGCGGCTGGCAGGCGACGGTCGCCCTGACCGCCGCGTGTGCGGCCGGCTCGTACGTCGTCTCGCGCCGCCGAGCGGCCATCGCCGCCGACGCCGCCGCGGCCGAGGCGTCGACGGGATGACGCGACCCATGCGGCTTCGGCGCCCGACGCGGCGATACTGACGGCATGTCCGCAACGATCGACCGGACGTCCGACGTCGAACTGACGAGCGTCTTCCGCACCGCGCTGCCCGAGCTGGTCGTCGACTGGGAAGCGGCCGAGATGCCGGAGCCACGGGTCGTCGCGTTCAACGACGAGTTGGCCGCCGAGCTGGGTCTCGGTGCGCTGCGCGACCAGGCCGACGTCCTCGTCGGTGGGCGGCTGCTCCCCGGTTCGCACCCGGTCGCGATGGCCTACGCCGGTCACCAGTTCGGCAGCTACAACCCGCAGCTGGGTGACGGCCGCGCCCTGCTGCTCGGCGAGCTGTCCGGCCCCGACGGGGCCCTCGTCGACCTCCACCTCAAGGGCTCCGGGCGGACCCCGTTCGCCCGCGGCGGCGACGGCCGCGCCGCACTGGGCCCGATGTTGCGCGAGTTCGTCTTCTCCGAGGCGATGCACGCACTCGGTGTGCCGACGACGCGATCACTCGCCGTCGTCACGACCGGCGATCGGGTCCACCGAGCCGGCGACGACGTCGGCGCGCTGCTGGTGCGGGTCGCGTCGAGCCACCTCCGTGTGGGTACGTTCGAGTACGCGGCCCGGCTCCCCGACCGCGATGTGCTCCGCCGGCTCGTCGCCCACGCCATCGAGCGCCACCACCCCGGCGCCGCCGCCGCCGACGTTCCGGCGTTCGCCCTGCTCGACGGGGTCGTCGGGGTCCAGGCCGAACTGATCGCCCAGTGGATGCTCGTCGGGTTCGTCCACGGGGTGATGAACACCGACAACACGACGATCTCGGGCGAGACGATCGACTACGGACCGTGTGCGTTCATGAACCGGTTCGATCCCGACACCGTGTTCTCGTCGATCGACCACGGCGGCCGCTACCGGTACGCACATCAACCGTCGATCGCCGAGTGGAACCTCACCCGGCTGGCGGAGGCACTGCTGCCCGCCGTCGCCGAGGACGACCGGTCGAACCTCGAGGCCTCGGTCGAGCAGGCCAAAGCGGTGTTGGAGACGTTCATGCCGCGGTTCCGGTCGGCATGGGAACGTGGGATGCGGTCGAAGCTCGGCTTGGTCGACGAGCACGACGACAACGGGGCGTTGTTCGACGGCCTGATCGCTGCGATGCGCGACGACCGTGCCGATCTGACGCTCACCTTCCGCATGCTCAGTGACGAGGTGCGGCGCGACACCCGGCTCGTGTCGGCCCCCCTCGATCACGGTGACGCGGTCGGCGCGTGGCTCCCCGACTGGCGAACCCGCCTCGCCGGCGAGGGTCGCGACCCCGGCGACGTTGCCGCGGCGATGGACGCCGTGAACCCCGTCTACGTCCCGCGCAACCACCTCGTCGAGGCGGCGCTCGACGCTGCGGCGGGCGGCGACCTCGACCAGTTCCGCACCCTCCTCGACGCGGTGACCGACCCGTTCACGCCCCGACCGGGCCTCGAGCGTCACGCCCTCCCCGCCCCCGACGACTTCGACCGCACCTACCAAACCTTCTGCGGCACCTGACCAGAAGGGGTCAGGCACCCTCTGGCCGGCAGGCTCTGGTCACCACCGGCTGCAACGCCAGAAGGTGCCTGACCCCTTCTGGGTACGCGAGGCTGCTCGTATGAGTTCGATCGCCGACATCGCTCCTGCGTTCATCGAGACCGCGCACCGGATCGTCTGGGCGACCGTCGCATCGGTCGATCCGCAGGGCCGGCCGCGTTCGCGTGTCCTGCACCCGATCTGGGAGGTCGACGGCGACCGGCTCGTCGGGTGGATCGGGACGGCGCCGACACCGATCAAGGTCGGCCACCTCGAGCACAGCCCGTTCGTGTCCGTGAACTACTGGGACGCCCGGCACGACATCGCCACCGCCGAGTGCCATGCGGAGCTGCTGACCGACGACGAGACCTGCACCCGTGTCTGGGACATGTTGAAGAACGG